>DATHNI010000566.1:0-6241 GCA_035486135.1 Acetobacteraceae bacterium | reverse complement strand
CCGAGGTCGCGGGCATCCTGTACTATCTGGCGAAGCGGTTTCCCGCAGCCGGCCTGTGGCCCGACGGTGGGGCGGAAGCCGAGGCGCAGGCGATTTCCTGGATGTCGTTCATCGCCGCCACGATCCATCCCGCCCGCCGGCAAGGCGTGCAGCGCTGCAACGACGTGTTCGCTGTCGCGGAGCAACGCCTGGGACCGAGGGAGTGGGTGCTGGGGCGGTATTCGATCGCCGACATTCATCTGTTCCGGCTGTACTGGCGGTTCGTCAATTCGAAGTACCCGGACGCCGGGACGTTTCCCAACCTGACATCGCATTATCAGCGCATGATGGCGCGCCCGGCCGTGCAACGAACCTGCGCCGCGGAAGCGGCGATCGGCTACGACCTGCCGGCGTGAAGCATTCCCCTCTCCCGCCGCTTGCGGGGGAGGAAGGGTGAGGGTGCAACGTGCCGCACGCATCGCCCTCACCTGACCTCTCCCGCGAAGCGCGGGAGAGGGATTCTCCTGCCACTACTCCGCGGCGCGGCGTTCTTCCGGCCGGAACCGCGTGCGCAGCGCATCCCACTCGCGCGCGCCGACGCGATTGAAGCCGTCGCGCACGGACATGTCGGTGCGCGGCACCGGATGCACGTGCGTCGCCTTCAGCGCCGCCAGCATTTCGTCGCAGGCGCCGATCACCGCCTTCAGTAGCAGGCCCGGAACAATCGCCAGCTTGTAGCCGAACTCCTGCGCGCGGCGCAGATCCACCTCCGGAGTCTTGCCGCCGCGCACCACATTCAGCAGGCATGGCCCGTGTACCAATTTGGGCACCGCCGCGACTTCCTCCATCGTCTGCGGTGCCTCGACGAACGCCATGTCGGCGCCGCACGCCAGCGCGGCATTGGCGCGGGCGAGGGCCTCGTCCATCCCGGCGACGGCGCGCGCGTCGGTGCGGGCGATCACCAGGAAATCCGGATCGCGGCGGGCGAACGCGGCGGCGCGGATCTTCGCCAGCCAGTCCTCGCGCGGCACGATCTCCTTGTCGTCGAGATGGCCGCAGCGCTTGGGCGAGACCTGGTCCTCGATGTGGATGCCGGCAACGCCGGCGCGTTCATAGTCCTGCACCGTGCGCACGACGTTCAGTTCGTTGCCGTAGCCGGTATCGGCGTCGGCGATCAGCGGCACCTCGACCGCGCGCGCCATGCGGGTGGCGTTGGCGATCATTTCGGACGCGGTCAGCAGGCCGAAATCCGGGTAGCCGTGCGACACAGAGGTGCCGGCGCCGGTCATGTAGACCGCGGGGAAGCCGGCCTGCGCCACCAGCATGGCGGTCAGGCCGTCATAGGCGCCGGGTGCGATCACCATCGCATCAGCCTGCAGCAGGGCGCGCAGTTTGCCAGCCTGGGTCATCGCCGTTTCCTCCTTGTGCTGCGTGGATCGTAGGGAGGCGGCGGCTCTGGGTCCAGCCAGCGTTGCAGGCCGGCGGCGATCGCCTGGATTATGCAGCACGGCCGCACTTGGTGCGTCGCCAGCGAATGCGTGGCTCCACGATCTGCCTCCGTGTTAAAAGCTTGCTTGATTGCATACTTGCCGCCAGCACGCGCGCCGCGGTCGACCCCATGGGAGAGTGCCCCTTGGCATTCCTCCCCGGCGGGTATTGAATCCCGGTCAACCCGCGAGGAGGTGCGCCGCCATGTCCGACTTCCCGAATTTCGTGCAGATCAACGAGGAAGGCCCGCGCGAGGGCTTCCAGTTCGAGAAAGGCCCGATCCCGACCGCCCGCAAGATCGAGCTGATCGATGCGTTGTCGGAAACCGGCGTCAACCACGTCCAGGTGGCGTCGTTCGTCAATCCGAACCGTGTGCCTGGCTGGGCCGACGCCGACGAGGTGGTCGAGAAATACGACCGCAAGCCGGGTGTCCACTACACGGCGTTGTGGCTGAATACCAAGGGCCTGCAGCGCGCGCTGGGGCATAGCAACCGGCTGGACATCGAAGGCTCGTTCTCGCTGACCGCGTCGGAGAAGTTCCTGGCGCGCAACCAGCAGAGCTCGATGGAGGACAACATCGCCCGAGCGCACGAGACGCTGCGGCTGTACAAGCAGCACGGCATCAAGCTGAAGCGAACCAGCATCATGGCGGCATTCGGCTGCAACTTCGAAGGCGAGATCCCGCACCAGCGCGTGCTCGACATGATCCAGCAGCTTCTCGACATCTGCGAGGAGCATGGCATGAAGCCGGAGGTGTTTTCCCTGGCCGACACGATGGCCTGGGCGACGCCGAAGTCGATCCGCGAGCTGGTCGGCAAAGTCCGGGAAAGGTATCCGGACATGACGCTGTCGTTGCACCTGCACGACACGCGCGGCATGGGCATCGCCAACGCCTATGCGGGCCTCGAGATGGGCGTGGCGATTTTCGATTCCACGGTGGCCGGCCTGGGCGGCTGCCCGTTCGCCGCGCACAAGGGTGCCGCAGGAAATGTGTGCACCGAGGACCTGGTGTTCATGCTGGACGAGATGGGCATCGCGACCGGGATCGACCTCGACAAGCTCATCGCGGTGGCGCAGCTCGCGGAGGACATCGTCGGACATCCGTTGCCCGGCTCGGTGAAGATGGGCGGCAGCCTGAGTGCGTTGCGCGAGAAGATGGCGTGAGAGATCAACCTCTCCCGCGTAGCGGGAGAGGTGTTAGAACGGAAGAAAGATAAGGAGACCGTTATGCCCCTGACCAAGGACCTCGGCCAGTTCGTCGCCGACCTGTCGCCCAATCGCCTGCCGGAGGAAGCGGTGCGCGTCGCGCGCATGGGGATCATCGACTGCATCGGCACGATGATCGCCGGCCGCAAGGAAGACTGCGTGCGAATCATGCGCGATGTGCTGGCACCCGCCGATGGCCCCGCCACCATCACCTTCGGCCCCGACAAAGGCCCGGCGCCCGAAGTCGCCTGGATCAACGGCACGGCGGCCCATGCGCTGGACTACGACGACGTCGGCCTGCGCGGCCATCCCAGCACCGTGCTGGTACCCGCTATCCTCGCCGAAGCGGAGACACTCGGCTCATCCGGCGCCGACATCATCGTCGCCTATGTCGCCGGTTACGAGACCTGGGCGGAACTGTTCCGTCGCGATAGCGGCCTGCTGCACAAGAAGGGCTGGCATCCCACCGGCCTGTACGGCGCGGTCGGTGCTGCCGCGGCGTGCGCATCGCTGCGCCGGCTGGACGCCGACAAGGCAGCCCAGGCGATCGCGCTCGGCGCCTCGCAAAGCGGCGGGTTGATGGCGAATTTCGGCACCATGACCAAGCCGTTCCATGCCGGCAAGGCTGCGCATGCCGGCATCATGGCCGCGCGCCTCGCCGAGGCCGGCTTCACCGCCAACACCGATGCACTGGAGCACCCGCAAGGCTTCCTCAGCGCCATCTCGGTGGAGGGCAATCCGGACCGCGTCAGCGACTCCAAGGCCGGCAAGGAGTGGGCGATCCTGTCGCAAGGCATCGGCATCAAGAAATACCCCACCTGCTACTGCACGCATCGCGCCATCGACTGCATGCTGGACCTGGTCTCGACCAGTCCGATCAAGGCTGACGAGGTGAAGAAGATCACCGTCAATATCAGCGACTATTTCGCTACCGTGCTGCGCAACCACACGCCGCAGACCGGCCTCGCGGCGAAATTCTCGATGGAGTTCGCCATGGCGAGCGGCATCGTCGCGCAGCGTGTCGGCCTGCGCGAACTGACCGACGCCTTTGTGCAGCGCCCCGACATCCAGCAGCTCATGCAGAAGGTCGAGATCGTCACCACCACCGAATACGATCCGGAACTCGCCGGCGGCGCGGTCGCCGATCAGGTGCGGGTGGAGCTGACGTCGGGCAAGACGGTCGCGGGTGAACCGGTGGCGCGCGCCACCGGACACGCCTCACGGCCGCTGAGCGAAGCGCAGCTCTATGAGAAATTCGCCGACTGCCTGGACGTGGGCGCCTCGGAGATTCCCGCGGATGTGTTGTTCAAGCGCCTCCAGTCGCTGCACGCGATCGCCGCGCGCGAACTGACGGCGATGCAATAGCGGGGAGGGGCGGGGTTGCGGCCGGGCCCGGTGCCAGGTCGCGGCCCCCCAGGCCCCGGCCGCGCCAAATCCCGGCCATGACACAGAAGACGCGTGCCACGTCGTGCGTACATCACGTCAAGGCCTGCCAAAGCGGCAACCAGCGCGACTTGCGCGCGGAGCGTTCACGTGGGCCGAGGCAGCCGTCCTTCGTGATAACCCGATTGATCGAAATGTTCCTGGCCCGATGTGAACGTACCCAGCCTTACTTGCTCGGCAACGTCCTCGTTCTCCTCCAGGTACCATGCCTCGTCGACCGTGATCTGAAACGGCGCCCGGCCTTCGAAATAGCCATGATCGACAAAATGTTCCTTTGCAGATTTGATTTTACCTTCGCGAATGCCCAGCGCCACGTCGTCATTGTGCCGCAAATACCACACCTCGTCGACTTCGATGCCGGAGAGCAATAGCTGGATAGCCCGCATGATGTCTTCGTAGGTGGCGTTCATTCGAATAACGCCACCTCTGGTCTGGGTGAGACGCAGGTGACCCTTGAGACGTTCGAATGGCGGAACGTATTTCACTCCCGGGCCTCCTGCTCCGATCCGCAACCATAATAGACGCAGTGCGGACGGTGTGGAATACATGTCGTGTCGTCTCTGCCGATCGGCCCGGCCTGATGCAAAAGGATGACAGTGCAATGAATTTCGATGCCGATGGCGCAAAACTGCTCGGTGTGCTTGGTGGCATGGGCCCGCTGGCCAGCGCGCAATTCATGCTGCGCCTGACCTTGCTCACCCCGGCCGAGCGCGACCAGGACCACATCCCGACCGTGCTGTGGTCGGACCCGCGCGTACCGGACCGCACGCGCGGCCACCTTGCCGGCGGGGACGATCCGTTGCCCTGGCTGCTGCACGGCATCGCAGGGCTGAAGCGCGCCGGGTGCGGTGCCATCGCCATTCCCTGCAACACCGCGCACGGTTGGTACGATGCCATGTGTGAAGCCGCCGGCATGCCGATCCTGCACATCGTCGATGCCTCCGCGGCGGAACTGCGGCGTTGCGGTATCGGTCCGGCCACAATCGGCGTGATGGGCACGCAGGCGACGCTGAACATGCGACTCTATCAGGACCGTCTGCAAACCCAAGGTTGGGACTGCATCATTCCAACCCGCGATGAAATGGATAGGCTCGTTTCCCCGGCGATCGCACAGGTCAAGGCGAACCGCGTGGCCGAGGCCTACGCGCCGCTCGCCGAGGTGGTGAACAATCTCGCCGCGCGCGGGGCCACGGCCGTGGTGCTGGGCTGCACCGAGATCCCGCTGGGCATCCAGGCCGGACCGCAAAGCGCGCTGAAGGTCCCGGTTATCGATTCCATCGATGCGCTAGCGCGCGCGGCGATCGGCTGGGCGAAGGGCTGATGCCGGGGAGCGGATACCAACCGTCGTGACGGGGCTTAACGGTTGGGAAGCTCGTGTGCCCCGGCCGAAGGTCATGCGTTGCGCTCGCGGCGCTGGCACTCAGGGGCCGAACAGCAATGTCTCCCGCAACGCTTGCCAACTCTCCTGGTCGGGCGCGCAGATCAGCCCGCCATCGGTGAGTGCCGGGCTATACGCGCTGCCGTCGAACCTTGCGGAAAAACCGCCGGCCTCGCGATGCAGCAGCCAGCCGGGAGCATGGTCCCAGGGCAGCAGCCGGTTGAACACCAGGAAGTGGCAATGGCCTGCCGCCGCCAATCGATACTCGTGTGCGGCGCAGCGATAGTCCCAGCTTCCGCCCAGGCGCGGCAGGTTGCCGCACACGGTGGTGCGTTGCGGCTCCGGCATGAAACGCCAGGAGACGTTGCCGGCCATGTCGCCAACCGGCGCGGGCGCGGCGACATGCAGGTCAACGCGGTGTCCGTTGGGTGATTCGATCCAGGCGCCCTCGCCGCGCAAGGCCAGCGCGGTGTCGTCACCGATGGGGTCGTGGATCGCGGCCGCCACCACCTCGCCGCGCAGGATCGCCGCGGCCATCACGCCGAACAGCGGCAGGCCGGCGGCGAAATTCGCCGTGCCGTCCACCGGATCGACGACGAAGGCCAGTTCGGCGCCGGCCAGGCGGCCGAGTATGGACGGATCAGCGCTGGCCGCTTCCTCGCCGACGATGAGGCAGTTGGGGAAGTAGCGCGCAAGCTGGGCGGCGATGAAGCCTTCCGCGGCTTCGTCCGCGTCGGTGACGAGGTC
>DATHNI010000565.1:0-7918 GCA_035486135.1 Acetobacteraceae bacterium | reverse complement strand
GGACGTGGACCGGGCCATGGTCGCTGCCTGACCGACGATCGTCGGTCAGGCAGCGACCATGGCCCGGTCCACGTCCCCCTCCCGTCCAACCTCTCCAGTAAAGGGTTCCAAGGGCTCCGCCCTTGGCGGGGATCCAAGGGCCAGAGCCCCTTGGTAGGGTCCAGGGGCAAAGCCCCTGGCCTTGCTTTTCTCACCCGATTACCCCGGCGCCTCCGGCCAGTCGTGCTTCGGATACCGCCCGCGCATGTCACGCCGCACATCGGCCCATGCCCCTCGCCAGAACCCGGCCAGGTCCCCGGTCAGCGCGACCGGCCGCCCGGCGGGCGACAGCAGCGCCAGGCGCAACGGCACGCGGCCACCGGCGAGGCGCGGCATCTCGGCCAGGCCGTAAAACGCCTGGGCGCGGGCGGAGGCGACCGGCACCGGTTCGGTGTAGTCCACCGGCGCCCGGCCGCCCGGCAACGTCAGCTCGCGCGGCAGCTCGCGATCCAGCCGCACGGCCAGCGCCCAGGGCAGCATCCCGCGCAGGATCGTGGTCAGGTCCAGCCGCGCCAGGTCGGCGGTCCGCGTCATTCCGGCAAGCTGCGGCGCCAGCCAGTCCGGGGCGCTCGCCGCCAGCGCCGCGTCGGACCAATCCGGCCAGCCGGCGTCCGGTTCGATCCCCTGCATCAGCGCGACCCTGGCCTGGAGCTGGCGTGCCGCGTCGCTCCAGGGCAGGGCCTTCAGGCCGTCCGCGGCGACGGCCCGCGCCAGCGCCTCGGCCAGCGCGGCCGGATCCGCCGGTTCGGTGCGGTCGCTCAGCACCAGCGCGCCCAGCCGCCTCCGCCGGCGCGACAGCACGGTGCCGGAGACGGGGTCGAAGCCGCTCTCCACCGTCTCCGTTACCCGCCTCGCCAGCACCGGCGGCAGGGCGTCGGGGTCCAGCACGGCGGCGAGGCGGATGCGGGCGGACGCCTTCATCTCCAGCGCCGCCACCGCCAGCAGCCCGGCATTGGCCAGCGGATCGGTGCGCGGCAGCCTCGCCCCGCCGCCGCCGGACAGGCGGAAGGAGCCGGGCTCGCCGCGGCGCTGGGCGACGCGGTCGGGGAAGGCGGCGGCGAGCAACGGGCCTGGGTCGCCGTCGGGCTTTGCGTCAGGGGACCTTGTGTCGGGGGGCCTTGCATCCGACGGCAGGCGGAGGCGGCGGCGATACTGCGCGGCGGCGCGGCGGATGCGCGACAGGGCGCCTCGGTCGGCGGCGGCGTCGCCGGTTGCGATCGCCTGGATGCGCAGCGTGATATCGGCCGGAGCGTCGGGCGAGCGCAGCGGGTCGCGCTCCTCCAGCAGGGCCGCGAGGTCGGCGGCCAGCACCGCCTGTGCCGGCGTTTCGGCGGCGAGCAGCATGGCGGCCAGGCGGGGATGAGCGCCCAGCATGGCCATGTGGCGGCCTTGCTCCGTGATGCGGCCGTCCGGGTCGAGTGCGCCAAGCTCGGCCAGTAGTGCCCTTGCGGCGGCGACCGCGCCGGCCGGAGGCTGGTCCGGGAAAGGCAGGCCGGCCGGCAGGGTGCCCCAGGCAGCGCAGTCCAGCACCAGCGACGACAGCTCGGCCTCGAGGATTTCCGGGCGGTCGTACGGCGGCAGGCCGCGATGCAGCGCCGTGGACCACAGGCGGATCGCTACGCCCGGGGCTTCCCGCCCTGCCCTGCCGGCGCGTTGCTCCGCCGCGGCGCGTGAGATGCGCAGCGTGGTGAGGCGGGTGAGGCCGGTGCTGGGGTCCAGGCGGGGTGCGCGCCGCCAGCCGCCATCCACCACGATGCGCACGCCGGGCACGGTCAGGGAGGTCTCGGCGATCGAGGTCGCCAGCACGACGCGGCGGGTGTCCGCGGGGCGCAGCGCGCGGTCCTGGGCGTCGGGCGGCAGCTCGCCGTGCAGCGGCAGCACCAGGGCGCCGCAGCCTTGCAGGGCCGCCTCGGCGCGGCGGATTTCGGCCATGCCGGGGAGGAAGGCGAGGATGTCTCCGGCGTGTTCCGCCAGCGCGGCGCGGACGGCGCGGGCCAGGGCGTCGGGCAGGTCGCGCGGGTGGGGGATGTCGCGGGGGGCGTGGCGGACGGTGACCGAGAACATGCGGCCGGCGCTTTCCACGATCTCGGCGCGCATCAGGGCGGAGAGACGGGCCCCGTCGGCGGTGGCGGACATCGCAAGCAAACGCAGTTCGGGGCGCAGCACGGCTTGCAGGTCGAGGCAGAAGGCCAGGGCTAGGTCGGACTCCAGCGAGCGCTCGTGGATTTCGTCGAGAATGACCGCGGCGACGCCATCCAGGCCCGGATCGGATTGCAGGCGGCGGACGAGCAACCCCTCGGTGACGACTTCTATCCGCGTGTCGGAGGAGACGGCGGAGTCCAGCCGGGTGCGGAAGCCGACGGTGCGGCCGAGCGGTTCGCCCAGCAGCGAGGCCATGCGCGCGGCGGCGGCCCGGGTGGCAAGGCGGCGCGGCTCCAGCACCAGGATTTTGCCGCCGCCGCGCCAGGGGGCGTCCAGCAGGGCCAGGGGGACGAGCGTGGTCTTGCCGGCGCCGGGCGGGGCGACCAGCACGGCGTTGCGTCCGGCGGCGAGGTGGCCGGCCAGCGCGGGCAGCACGTCGGTAACGGGAAGGTCGGGCAGCTTGGTCATGCGCGCGTCATAGGCGCATGCCGGGATGGTGTCGCATGGGCGGCGCGAGCAAGCCGGCTGGCTCGTGTCAGCAACGCTGGATCGGCGCTTCGCGCAACTGCTACGGCCGCCATCGCGCCGGCCAACTGTCGCGCCGGCGCCGGCGCGCGGCACGGGCAACAACATCTTCCGTGTTTTGGTCACTAACGTATCAATATGTCCTGCGTCGCTCATTTTGCGGAGATAGCTTTGCGAGGAGGGTTTGCGGCGACACACGGCGAGGCTCGCGAACCGGTCTTGCGTGCGCAGGTCGGGCTGGCGCAATGCTGGGTGGGCGGCGATCTGGCGAGCGCGGATCGGTCATGTGCTACACTGCCAAGTGGTTCGCGGTGCGTGCTCTGCTGCAAGCAAGCATTTAACACGGAGACCACGAAGAACCACGGAGCAGCACGGAGGTGTTCAGACGACAAATCGCCGTAGGCCATCCTTCAACAGCCGCGCATGGAAATTGAACAGCAGGCCGAGGCGCAGGCCGCTCATGCGGAGGTAAGTCAGGACTTGTGCGTCATGCGCCGGCAGGATACTGGCAACAGCTTTGATTTCAATGATCAGTTGCCGATCCACGAGAATATCCGCGCGAAACCCTTCGTCGAATTAGACGCCTTTATAGGTAACCGGAATTCCGGCTTGCCGTTCGAAAGCGACCCCCGCTTGCTCCAGCTCATGGCGCAGGCAGCCTTCATAAACCGATTCCAGCATGCCGGGTCCCGTCAGCCTATGCACCTCGATGGCCAACCCGATGACTCGCTCGGTCAATTCGCGCGCGAGCCGCCGCCCATTCCGGCGTCTGCTGGATGTCGGAAATGGCCTGAAGGGCGCCGACCAACCCGCCACCCATAACCAGACTGTTCGTCGCGGCTTCCGCGCCGACATCGTGCATCGTGTATTGGCACAACCGGTTGGCCTGATAGACCGATTCTGACTGCCCCCGGTCCGGCGCGGGGGCGTACTCGGAGGCGACGCAGCCGGTCAGGCATGGGAGGAGGATTGTTGCGCAAATCTGACGATACTGGTGCGGCAACGGGCAGCTGACCACAGCGCGCACGTTCCAGCCAACTTGCCGACCGCGGTGGCGCATGCGAGGCTCGTGCCACAGATTGAATGGCTGGGAGGATGTCGGCATGACTTCGCACGGCCCGCTCGATCACGATCATCATCCTGAACACAGCACGGTCCCGAACGACACCGCCCTGCGGGTCAAGGCGCTCGAATCGCTGCTGGTCGAGAAGGGCCTGGTCGATCCCACCGCGCTCGATGCGATCGTCGAGTACTACGAACACAAGGTCGGGCCACGCAACGGAGCGCGCGTCGTGGCGCGGGCCTGGTCCGATCCGGCCTACAAAGCCCGGCTGCTGGCGGATGCCAGTGCCGCCATCGCCGAGTTGGGCTATTCCGGAGCCCAGGGCGAGCACATGGTGGCCGTCGAGAACACTCCAGACGTGCACAACATGGTCGTCTGCACCCTGTGCTCCTGTTATCCCTGGCCGACTCTCGGGCTGCCGCCGGTGTGGTATAAATCGGCGGGTTACCGCTCCCGCTCGGTCATCGATCCGCGCGGGGTCCTGCGAGAGTTTGGCCTGGAAGTGTCGGACGACACTGAAGTGCGGGTTTGGGATTCCACCGCCGAAGTGCGCTATCTCGTCGTGCCGGAACGTCCCGCCGGCACTGAAGGCATGACCGAAGAGCAACTCGCCGCGCTGGTGACTCGCGATTCGATGATAGGTGTGGCGCGGGTGCCCGCGCCATGAACGGGGTTCATGACATGGGCGGCATGCACGGTCTGGGACCCATCGCCCCGGAGCAAAATGAGCCGGTGTGGCACGCGCCATGGGAATCACGGGTCTTCGCGCTCTCCCGCGCGATCGGTGCGTGGGGACGCTGGAACGTCGATGCCAGCCGTCAACAAATTGAACAAATGCCAGCCGCCGATTACCTGCGCGTGACCTACTACGAGAAGTTCCTGTACGGCATGACCGAAAATTCCATCAGGCACGGGTTGTTCACGCGCGAGGAAGTTGCAACCGGCCAGCCCGACCCGCACGCGCCGAAAGCCACGCCACCGCTGACGGCGGCACAGGTGGCCGAGGTGATGCTCCGCGGCGGCCCGAAGACCCGCGCGGTCGAGCGGCAACCACGCTTCCAGATCGGCGATGCGATTGTCACCCGGAACATTCATCCGCTCACCCACACTCGCCTGCCGCGTTTCGCGCGTGGCAAGGCGGGCGTGATCATCGCCCGGCATGGCGCCCATGTGTTTCCCGACAGCAACGCTCTGTTCCAGGGCGAGAACGCGCAGCCGCTGTACACCGTGAAGTTCGCGGCGCGCACCTTGTGGGGCGACGCCGCCAATCCACGCGACAGCATCTGCCTCGATCTGTGGGAGGATTACCTTGACCCGGCCTGACGGCGTCGCCCGCTTCACGTCGGACCTGGGCGTGCCGGTTGATGCGGACGGACCGGTCTTCGCCGAACCCTGGCAGGCCGAAGCCTTTGCGTTGACGGTGCGGCTGCATGAAGCCGGCCGTTTCACCTGGGCCGAGTGGGCCGATACGCTCGGCGCGGTGCTGCGCGAGGTGCGGGATCGCGGCGAGGCGGACGATGGCTCGCATTATTACGACCACTGGCTGTCGGCGCTGGAACGGCTGGTCACCGCGAAACAGATCCTCGGCCCATCCGACCTCGAGCAGCGCAAGGCGGCCTGGGCCGAGGCGTATCTGGCAACGCCGCACGGCCAACCGGTCGTTCTGCCGTCCGGGGCCGCGTGAGCCGGTGGACGCGTGTTCCCGTCGATGGAACGCCAGGGCGACGCCATGGCGAACTGGCACGACATCGATAACCCTTGTCGCTGATTGATATCACATCAGCGCTTCTGCGAATTTCGCCTCGATCCGCAAATAACTGGGCAAGCCTTCCGGAACGCGAGAGAAAACATCGTTCCATTCCGGGCTCGCGAGGATCCGTGCCCACACCTCGTGACGCTGGGCCACATCGCGCCAACGGATGATCCAGGTGACATTGGCAGTGCCGAGATGGTCATGCGGCTCGGCAAGCACTTCGGGCGGGTCGTTCGAATTAACCCAGAACCCCACTACGTCCATCTGCGTGCCCAAATACGGCATGGCGTCGTTTTTCGCCCATGCCTTGTAGGCGTCGATCAGGTCCGGCCGGAAATGGTAGTTGCGGATTTCGTAGATCATGGTTGTTCTCCCTGGATTGATGCCGGCGGTATTTCGCGCGTCAGCCGTTCCGCGTGTCCGGTCGCGCCGATCTCGCGGTAAAGCGCAAGCGCCTGACGCAACATCCGTTCGGACCCGATCGTGTCGCCGGCGGAGCGGCCGGTTTGGGCGGCGGCCGGTTTGCGCGGCGGCGCGTCAGGATCGAGCGATGACGGCCCCACACACCACCAGCTTCCCGGCCATCTGGTCGTAGCCCCGATCGAGGTGGTCCAGCCCGTCGAGCACCGTATCACCCTCGGCACCGAGGCCCGCCAGCACCAGCGCGGCCGCGGCCCGGACATCGGTCGCCGTCACCCGGGCACCAGCCAGGCGATCCACCCCGCGCACCCAGGCCATCCGGCCGTGCACCGTGATGTTCGCCCCCATCTTCCGCAGCTCATCGACATGCCGGAACCGGTGTTCGAAGATCGTCTCGGTGATGGCGCTGGCGCCCGAAGCGGTTGCCAGCATCGCCATGGCCGGCGATTGGAGATCGGTGGCGAACCCCGGATACGGGCGGGTCTGGATGTCGATCCCGGTCAGCCCCGCTGCCGACCGGCGCGCGATCACGCCGCCTTCGACCGCCTCCAGCACAACGCCGGCCGCGGCCAGCACCGGCCCCGCCGCGCCCAGCAACTCGGCACGGCCGTGGGCGAGCAACAGCTCCCCATCGGTCACGGCGGCAGCGCAGGCGATGGTGCCGAGCTCGATACGGTCCGGCATCACCGCATGCACGGCGCCGCCCAACGGCAGGCCGCCCTGGACGCGCAGCACGTCGCCATCCAGCCCCACGATCCGGGCGCCCATGCTGGTCAGGCAGCGCGCCAGGTCGGCGATCTCGGGTTCGCGTGCGGCATTGCGGATGACCGTCTCGCCGGTCGCCAGCACGGCGGCCAGCAGCAGGTTCTCCGTCGCCCCCACCGAGGGCTGCGACAGCACGATCTCCGCGCCACGCAGGCCGTGCGGCGCCCTGGCGTGGATCATCCCACCGCGCAGGTCGATCTCGGCACCCATGGCGCGCAGGCCGGCCACGTGGAAGTCGATGCCGCGCAAGCCGATGGCGTCGCCGCCCGGCATGGGCAGGCTCGCCTGGCCGCAGCGGGCCAGCAGCGCGCCGAGCAACAGGATCGAGGCGCGCATCCGCCCGACCAGGTCGCGGTCGATCCGTCCGGGCTGGATGCGGTCGGCACACAGCGTCAGCGACAGGCCGCTTCGGCCGCGGGACCAGCTCAGGCCCGCCCCGAGGCGTTGCAGCAGGTTCGCCAGCACCGCAACGTCCAGGGTCGCGGGCACGTTGTGCAGGGTGACGAGGTGCGGGGTCAGCAGCGCCGAAACCATCAACGGCAGCACGGCATTCTTGGCACCGCTGATCGGATACGTGCCGATCAGCCGATGGCCGCCCCGGATCACCAGGCTGGTCCCCGGGTCGGGCCGCCACCAGGGAGAAGCCGCGAGCAAGGACGTATCGTTCGATTGGCTCATGCACGGTGCCGCCATGGTTCGGCGGCGAGCTTAACGAACAAGTGCCCGAACCCGCCAGCCAACAACCGGCCGATCACCCTCGATTCCGCCGTCCGAATCGAGACGATGTCGCACCACCGCGCCACTTGCTATACGGCTCCGAATTGGAGCAGTTTTGGAGTGATCATGCCGCTGAACCTATCGATCAAGAATGCGCCTGACGACCTCGTGCAGCGTCTGCGGGAGCGCGCCAGGCGCAATCACCGTTCGCTGCAAGGCGAAATGCTGGCGATTATCGAGGCTGCGGTGGCGCCGGTTGAGCCAAAGCTCAGCGCAGAAGAATTTCTGGAGGAAATCCGTAAACTCGGGCTGACACGACGCAATGAGGCTGCAAGCCCGGCGCGCGAGGACCGGGATGCCGGACACCAGCGTTGAGGTCGTCGATTGCTCGGCCTTCGTTGCAACGTTGTTCGACGGGGAAGCCGGGCCCGAAATCGCTGTCCGTCTGGGCAGCGCGACGCCGGTCGCGCCGACCTTCCTGCAGTATGAGATCG
>DATHNI010000564.1:0-17593 GCA_035486135.1 Acetobacteraceae bacterium | reverse complement strand
CGTTCGGCTGGATGTGCAGCACCAGCCAGTTGGGCGGCAGCGTCTCCACGTTGGTGTCGTCGAACGGCGCATAGGGGGCGGGCTTGAACCGGATAGCGATCTCGGTCAGGCGCGCGGCGAGGTGCTTGCCGGTGCGCAGGTAGAACGGAACGCCGGCCCAGCGCCAGTTGTCGATGTGCAGCCGCATGGCCACGAAGGTCTCGGTGCACGAATCGTGCGCGACGTCGGGTTCCTCGCGATAGCCATGGACCTGGTTGCCCATCACCGAGCCCGGACCGTACTGCCCACGCACCGCGTCCTCGGGCTTGACCTCACCCATCGCGGAAAACACGTCGGCCTTGCGATTGCGGACGGCTTCGGCGTCGAAGCCGGAGGGCGGCTCCATCGCCACCATCGCCAGCAACTGGAACACATGGTTCGGCACCATGTCGCGCAACGCGCCGGTGGTTTCATAGAACCTGCCGCGGCGCTCGACCCCGACGGTTTCCGCCGCGGTGATCTGCACGTGGTCGATGCGGTCCCGGTTCCAGATCGGCTCGAACAATCCGTTGGCAAATCGTAACGCCATGATGCTCTGGACGGTTTCCTTGCCGAGGAAATGGTCGATCCGATAGATCTGTTCCTCGCGCAGCACACGGCGGATGCGGATGTTCAGCGCCCGGGCGGATTCGAGGTCGTGGCCGAACGGCTTTTCGATCACCACCCGCCGCCAGCGCTGCGGTTGTTCGTCGCGCAATTCCTCGTCCAGCAGCCCGGCGTGCCCTAGGTTCTCTATGATCGGGCCGAAGAAGCGGTCCCCGACGGCGAGGTAGAACAGCACGTTGCCCTCGGTCTGCTGGGTGCGCGCCAGGTCGTGCAGGTGCGTGTGCAGCTTTTCGAACAGGCCGGGGTCGTTGAAGTCGCCCTTCATGTAGGACATTCCGCCGGTCAGGTGCTGCCAGGCGGTGTCGTCCACCGCGTCGATGCGGCTTTCGCTGGCGGCGTTGCCGATGAAGCTTTCCAGCATCTCGCGCAGGTTCTTGCTCCACGCGGCGACGTCCTGGTCCACCGCGTCCACCCCGACGATGGCGAAGTGTTCGGGCAGCAGGCCGGTGCGGCTGAGGTTGTACAGCGCCGGCACCAGCAGGCGCTTGGTCAGGTCGCCACCGCCGCCGAAGATGACCATGGCGCAGGGGCCGGGCGATTTCGCCTGCCGCCGTGGTGGGGCGGCGACGACCTTGGTGGTGCGCTTCGCGGATGTGTTCGACATGGCGGTTAGGTTGTCCGTTGGCTGTGGTGACGCGAGGCGGCACACGGGAACGTGAGAACAAAACCTCTCCCGCTACGCGCGGGAGAGGCCATTAAGCGCCTCTACAACCTTGCGGTCGAGTACGATCCCTTCCGACCGCCGGCGTTCACGCTCGCGGAACGCGCGTTCCGACGGGATGCGGATTTCATCGACCCCTTCCTGTCGTGGCGTTGCCTTGATGCGCGCCACGAGGTCTGCCATCTGCGCCGCGAAAGCTCCCGGCCCCAGCATCAGCTCCGGGTCTATTGCGATGAACAGGAATCCGTAGTCCAGCACATCGCCGTTCGCCAACGCCGCGCCGGCGAGCAGGCCGAGCGCCTGGATGGTGAACGACAGTCCGTAGCCCTTGTGGCCGCCGAACGGCGCCACGCCGCCCTGCGCCGCGGCGGCGGCATCGCGCGTGGGGTTGCCGTCGGCGTCGAAGCCGGCGCCCTCCGGCAGTTGCTTGCCGAGCCGCGCCATCAGCAGCACCTCGCCCCACATCACCGACGCGGTGCCGATATCGTAGATCACCGGTCCGTCCACCGACGGGAAGCCGACGCAGAACGGGTTGGTGCCAAGCGCCGGGGCACGTCCCCCTGGCGGCAGCACATGTGGCCGCGCGCTGGAGGTGTGGATCGCGACCAGGCCGGCCCGCACGATGTGTTCTACGAAATACGCGTTGCGGCCACTGTAGTAGCTGTTGTGCACGCCGACGATGGCGATGCCGCCGGCTTTGGCCTTCTGCGCGGCGATCTCGGCGCCACGGAAGGCGGCGATGTAGCCGACATTGTTGCCGCCATCCACCAGCGCGGAGATCGGTGTCTCGCGCACGATGCGCACCGGGTGGTGCGGGCGCTGCGTGCGCGCGTCGTCGGCGATGGTGAGGATGCGTGGCAGGCTGGCGAAACGGTAGCCGCACAGTGCGTTGTCGATGAGCTGGTCGGTGATGATCGCGGCCTCGCCGGCGTCGTAGCCGATGCGGCACAACGCTGCCTCGCCCAGTTGGCGCGCGTCGGCGACGCTGAGGCGGAGCGTGTCCGGGCCGTCGGCATCGAGCAGGGAATTTTGCATGTCAGGCAGGGTGGACTGGGTCTGGGAGTTTCTCCTTCAGGATGTCGCGGATTTCTGTGAGCAGCTCTTCCGGCTTGGGGCCCGATTTCGCATCCTCGCGCACGTGCAGTCGGGTCAGGGCTTTCACCACCCAGAACACGGCGAAGGCGACGATGATGAACTGGATGATGGCGTTGATGAACAGGCCGACATTGAGTGTCGGCGCGCCGGCATGCTGTGCATCCGCCAGCGACGCGTAATGCTGGCCGTTGAGGGTCACGAACACGTTGGAGAAGTCAACGCCTCCGGTAAGCAAGCCGAGCACAGGATTGAACACGTCCTTCACCAGGCTGGTGACGACGCCCGTGAAGGCGGCGCCGATGATGATGCCGACGGCCAGGTCCACGACGTTGCCGCGCATGACGAAGCTGCGGAACTCGGTTAGCCAGCCGGGTGCCTTCAATTCCATCGTAGGCCCTCCTTGTTGCGAGGTTGACAATAAGACCGTGGGCGATGGCGGCAAGGCCGCCGATCGATGGCCGGCACGGACGTCTTCTGGTAAGCGGTCGCCCGGATCACACAGGAGCCACGCGTGGCAGACTATGGCGAGTGGAATCGCAAGGACGCGACTCTCAGCGATGCGACGGCCCAGAAGGAGTACGGAGTGCCTCGCGATTTCATCATCGAGGGCATCCGGGCCGGGAAGATCGAATGCCGGGAGGCATCGATCTGGGGCAATCCGACGTTCAAGATCCTTAGAAGTCAACTTGAACTGTACATCGCGGCAGAGCTTGGCGCGGACCATCTGGCGCGCGGGAAGGCCAAGGCGGAATTGCCCGCTGTCAGCCGTGAGATCAGCGCGACCCGGAAAAAGCTGGCAAAGTTGGAAGCGCGCAAGACCGAGCTCGAGCGCACCACGAAGACGTAGCAAGCCTGCCGGGCTCAAGCCGGCCCACCGTTCCGGTCCCATGGCGCTGTGTGCGCCAGCGGCCCCTTTTTCCGGCGCGGTTGCTTGCGCTACGTTGCCTCGTATTCGGGAGGAAACGTTATGACCGCACGACCAGACGCTCGCCTCAAGCTGCCGCGCCGCGCCGCGGTCGGCGCCACCGTCGCTGGCCTCGCCGCGACGTTAACGCCGCCGGCACACGCCGCAGAGGCGTTGTGGAGCCACGAGTACAGCACGACGAAGACCCGCAATGGCCAGAAGATCACCCTGGCAATGTATCGCAAGCGCGTCGGCGCGCCGCGTCCCGGCGAGCCCGCGAGGCCGGTGTTGTTCCTGGTGCATGGCTCGTCCACGGCGGCGCTCACGAGTTTCGATCTGGTAGTGCCGGGCCACGGCGAATACTCGACGATGGACGTGTTCGCACGCGATGGCTTCGACGTGTGGACGATGGACCACGAGGGTTATGGCAAGTCGCAGCGCACCGACGGCAACTCCGACATTGCCAGCGGTGTCGAGGATCTGCGCGCGGCGATGCCGGTGATCGCGCGCGAGACGGGACAGACCCGATGCCACTTCATGGGCGAATCGTCTGGTGCGCTGCGGGCCGGGGCGTTTGCGATGGCCGAGCCGGACCACGTATTGCGCATGGTGCTGACGGCGCTGACCTACACGGGCAAAGGTTCGCCGACTCTGGCGAAGCGTGCGGAGCAAGTGGAGTATTACAAGACTCACAACCGGCGGCTGCGCGACCGTGCGATGATCGAGAGCATCTTCACCCGCGACAAGGTAGGCACGACCGATCCGGCCGTCGGGGCAGCGGTGGCGAACATGGAACTCGTGTATGGCGACACGGTGCCGACCGGTACCTATCTCGACATGACGGCGCACCTGCCGGTGATCGACCCGACGAAGATCGCCGCGCCTGTCGCGGTGATGCGTGGCGAGTTCGACGGGATCGCGACGATGGAGGATCTGTGGGACTTCTTTGAAAAGTTGCCGAATGGGGACAAGCAGTTCTCGGTGATCGCCGCGGCGGCGCATGCCTTGGGGACGTCCCGCAATCGTCACGCGTTCTGGCACGCGGCGCAGGCCTTCCTGACGATGCCGACCGCACCGACAGTTTGAGTCGCGTGGAACCCTCCTCCGCTGGGCGGGGGAGGTTTCTGAGCCTACGGCGACTGCATGCCCTCGCTGGCGACCATGCTGTAGGCCTCGGGACCGCCGGTGTTCTGCATCACCACCAGAATCTGGAGTCCGAATATCAGGCAAATCGTGAGGACACTCAGCAGACCGCTAGGCATGGGCCACCGGCCCCGGCGCCGTTCGATACGCTCGCCCGACCAAACCGCCTGCTGAACACGCATATCGTTCCTCTTTGTCCGACCGGGGCCGCGTCGTTTCAGCGTCCGGCAATCCGGAGGGTATCTCGCGGGCGACGACGTCGTTTGTGGGATAATTCACAACTCACGAAAAAGTATGGGCAACCGCCGCCGCCGACGCGGTTCATTGCGCAAACTGGCCAGAATCCTGCCGCCGCGATCGCGGCGATTACGTCACCCCGGCAAGCTCCCGCCACTCCTGCTCGGTGATCGTCCGCACGCCAAGCTCGGTCGCCTTGCGCGCCTTCGATCCGGCATCCGCGCCGACCACCACCAGGTCGGTCTTTTTCGATACGCTGTCGGTCACCTTGGCGCCGAGCGCCTCGGCACGCGCCTTCGCCTCCGGCCGCGTCATCGTCTCCAGCGTGCCGGTGAACACCACCGTCTTGCCGGCGATCGCGCTGTCCGCCTCCGCCACGCGCGCGGCATCCTCGACCGTGTCGAGCGCCTCGACCAGTTCGTCGAGCGTCGCGACGTTGCGCGGTTCACCAAAGAAGTCCGCCAGTTCCTCGGCGATCGACGGACCGATGCCGACGATGCTGCCGAGTTCCTCGCGCGCTTCGGAACCCACGACGGTTGCCGCCAGCATCTGCGTCCGCCAGTTGGCGAAGCTGCCATAATGCCGGGCGAGCAAGCGCGCGTTCGCCTCGCCGATGCGGCGGATACCGAGCGCGTAGATGAAGCGCTCCAGCGGGATGTGCCGCCGCGCCTCGATCGCGCGCGACAGGTTGCGTGCCGAGACCTTGCCCCAGCCCTCGCGTTCGGCGATTTCCGCCTCGCGCTGCGGCAGGTGGAACAGGTCGGCCGGGCTGTGCAGCCAGCCCTCGTCGTAGAATTCCTGGATGGTCTTTTCGCCGAGCCCGTCGATGTCGAAGGCCGGGCGCGAGACGAAATGGATCAGTCGCTCGACGCGTTGCGCGCCGCATATCAGGCCGCCGGTGCAGCGCCGCACGACTTCGCCCGGGGGACGCACCGCATGGCTGCCGCACACCGGGCACTTGTCGGGATAGACGTAAGGCTTCGAATCCTTCGGCCGGCGTTCCAACACCACAGACACGATCTGCGGAATCACGTCGCCCGCGCGTTGCAGCACCACGGTGTCGCCAATGCGGACATCCTTGCGGGCGATCTCGTCCTCGTTGTGCAGGCTGGCGTTCTGCACCAGGACGCCGCCGACATTCACCGGTTCGAGCCGCGCCACCGGGGTTAGTGCGCCCGTGCGCCCCACCTGGATGCGGACGTCCTGCAGCACCGTCATCGCTTGTTCTGCCGGAAACTTCCAGGCGATCGCCCAGCGCGGCGCGCGTCCGACGAAGCCCAGCCGGCGTTGCAGCCCCAGATCGTTGATCTTGTAAACCACGCCGTCGATGTCGTAGCCGAGGCCGGACCGTTCCGCCGTCATCTTCGCCTGGAATGCGGCGGCCGCGGTCTCGTCGGGGACTCGATCCGACAGCGGATTGACGTCGAAACCCCAATGCCGCAGGCGTTGCAGATACTCCCAGTGCGTCGCCGCCACCGCTTCGCTCGTCTCGCCCATCGCGTAGGCGAACAGCGACAGCGGCCGCCCGGCGGTGATCTTCGGATCGAGCTGCCGCAGGCTGCCGGCGGCGGCATTGCGTGGGTTGGCGAACACCTTCTGCCCTGCCTTCGCCTGCGCCTCGTTCATCGCCAGGAAGTCGGCCTTGGTCATGAACACTTCGCCGCGGATCTCGATCTGCGCCGGCGCCTTGCCATGCAACTTCGTCGGCACCGACTTCATGGTGCGCAGGTTGGCGGTGACGTCCTCGCCGATCGTGCCGTCGCCGCGGGTCGCACCGTGGACGAATCTTCCGTGTTCGTAGGTCAGGTTGATCGACAGCCCGTCGATCTTCGGCTCGGCAACGAACTCCAGTTCCGCCCCCGCCGGCAGGCCGAGGAAGCGCCGCGCGCGGGCACAGAATTCGGTGAATTCCTCCTCGTTCATCGCGTTGTCGAGCGATAGCATCGGCACGCGGTGGCGCAGCTTGGCGAAGCCGCTCTCGGGTGCGCTGCCGACGCGGTTGGACGGCGAGTCGGGACGGATCAGATGCGGGAAGCGCGCCTCGATCTCCGCGTTGCGCCGGCGCAGGGCGTCGTATTCGGCGTCACTGATCTCCGGCGCATCCTGCTGGTGGTACAGCCGGTCGTGGTGCGCGATCTCGCGGGCCAGGTGCACGAGTTCGGACGCGGCGTCCGGTTCGGTCAGGGCGTCGATGGCGGTCTCGCTCATGCGCGGAGTTCAGGCCACTCTCGTGTCATCCCGTCACTTCACTCTTCGATCAGGAATCCCACGGCACGGCCGCGGAATTCCGGCACCATCAACGTCCGCAGCTTCGCCTGCAACGCGTCGTTGGAGATCTTGTCGCCTACCACGAACTCCACCGATTCCCGGCAGACCGTGAACAGTACACTCGAGAACGCGGTGAGCAAGACCTCCGGCCGCATCGCCTCCAATCCAAGTTCCGGCGCAGCGACGATGCGATGCCAGTGGTGCGAATGGCAGACGCCGTTGAAGGTAAGCCAGTCGGTCTGTGATGTGATCAGCCACCATGCGCCGAATGCATCGGCGCTGACCGATCTCGCACCAAATTGCAATAGATCGCCGGCCATTTTCGCCGCCAGCCTGACCGCACGCGGGGCATTGCCAGCATACATTGCCGGGTGACGCCTTATCATGGCGACGGCATCGTCAATTATGTCGAGATCCTCGCGCACGTAAGCCATCGCATCACACTCCAAGCGGGTACGGCTGAACGCCGATTGAACCATCGCGCAGCAGCGCATTGAACTGGCCAAACTGTGACGCGGCAATCAGCAACTGCTTGCCGGGAAACGCGCCTATGGCAGCGCCTCGCGGCACGAGGCCCAGTGCCGCTCCTCCGGCAAGCAGGGACTCGAGCGCAACGGTCGTCATGGCATAGCGCAACAGTGTCACCCCTTTGTTGTGCAGCGATGCGAAATACATCCCCACGTCAGGGTCGGTGGCCAGATAGAACCCGGGCGCCGAGGCTGAATTTGCCCGGTTCGCCAACGCGGCCTGCAACGATAGCGGGGCTCCGTTGGCCAGCAACAACGCCGATGCCGGGTCCGTGCCATGATAGAAGATCGTCCGCAGATCGCACTCACCGGCACCATGCGTCTCGTCGGCAGGCGCTGGCGAGTGTAGCAGCGGGGCAACGCCAGTCGCAATCGCGGCTGCGGTCACGATGCGTCCTTGCTGGGGGTGCCGCCGGTGACGAAATGGCCGCTATCCGGTTCGCCCGGCATCCGTCCTTGCGTGGTCGTTCCCAGGTCAGGGTCGCCGTCCGCGCCTGCAAACACCACGATGGCTCCGCGCGATGCTGACCACAGGCTGGCACCAGGTGATTAAGTAACCCTTAAGGTCGGTCCTAGGCCCGCCCGGCGCCTGAGACCGGCAACTCCAGCAAATCGTCTGCCGCTGCCCGCGCGGCGTCGGTGATCGTCTCGCCGGCCAGCATGCGCGCGATCTCCTCGCGCCGCGCCTCGGCGCCCAGCGGATCCACCCGCGTCGCCGTCCGCCCGCGCGCCACCTGCTTCGCCACCAGCAGATGTGCCACCCCGCGCGCTGCCACTTGCGGACTGTGCGTCACCACCAGCACCTGCACGCCGGCGGCCAGCCGCGCCAGCCGGTCGCCCACCGCCGCCGCGGTCGCCCCGCCGATATCTGAATCCACCTCGTCGAACACCAGCGTCGGCACCGGCGAGCCGGCCGACAGCACCACCTTCAGCGCCAGCATCAGCCGCGACAGTTCGCCGCCCGAGGCGATGCGTCCTAGCGCGCCCAGCTCCTGACCCGGGTTGGTGGCGATCAGGAAGCGCACCGCGTCCGCGCCGCCGGCGCCCCAATCGGCTTCCGCCAACGCGGCGACCTCGGCATGGAACCGCGCCTTCTCCAGCCGCAGCGGCGGCAGCTCCTTGCCCACCGCGCGATCCAGCCGCACGGAAGCGGCCTGCCGCGCGGCCGACAATGCCACCGCGGCCTCGACATACCCTGCCCGTGCATCGCGCGCCGCCTGCTCCAGCGCCACCACCTCGGCCGCACCGGTGTCGAGCGCCGCCAGCCGTGCCGCCAGAGTATCCAGCAAGGCCGGAAGATCAACGACCGCCACGCCGTGCTTGCGGGCCGCGGCGCGCAATGCGAACAACCGCTCCTCCGCTTGTTCCAGCAATCGCGGATCGACGTCGGCCTCGGCCGCCAGCCGGGTCAGCAGGGTTTCCGCCTCGGCCAGGGCCTCCTCGGCGCGCTCCAGCGCGGCCATTGCCGGCGAGGCCGGATTGTCGGCTACGGCCTGGCCCGGCGCGATCAACCGCTGCAGCACCCGCGACGCCGCTCGCAACGACGAAGCGGGGCCCGCGCTGCGCCGATCATGGGGCGCGATCTCGCTCAGCGCCGCCGCGATCGCCTCGGCCCGGCGTTCGCCCTGTTGCAGGCGCTGGCGTTCGGCGGCGAGCCGGTCCTCCTCGCCCTCCTGCGGGGACAATCCGGCGAGTTCGGAGACCGCATGGCGCAGCCATTCCTCGTCACGCTCCGCCGCGGCGATCGCCTCGCGTGCCGCGTCCAGTGCCGCCAGCGTCTCGCGCCAGTGCCGCCAGGCCGAGCGCACCGTTATGCCCAGCGCCTCCGGCACGCCGAACGCGTCGAGCAATCCGGCATGGCTGGCCGGATCGGCGAGGCCCAATTGTTCGTGCTGGCCCTGCACTTCCACCAGCAGCGCGCCGGCGCGGCGGAGCAATGCGACACCCACCGGCTGGTCATTGATGAAGGCGCGCGACCGCCCGTCCCGCCCGACGGTGCGGCGCAGCACGACGTCGTCCTCGGTCTCCAGCCCTTGCGCTTCCAGCAGCGCCTGTACGGGATGGCTCGGTGGCGGCGCGAAACACGCGGTGACGCTGGCATTGTCGACGCCGGTGCGCACCAGACCGGCATCGGCCCGCGCGCCGAGCGCCAGGCCCAGACTGTCAAGCAGGATGGATTTGCCGGCGCCGGTCTCGCCGGAGAGCACAGTCAGGCCGGAGCCAAACGACAGGTCCAGCCGCTCGATCAGCACAACGTCCCGGATCGACAGCGCGGTGAGCAATCTGTCGCTCCCGCCTGGCTGGTCAGAATACCGAGTGCCAGGCGCGCGAGAAGAACCCCGGCACGCCGCCGCGCGGCGGCGGGACGCCCTCCACCAGCCTGTTGTCGTAAAGCTGGGCGTAGGTGTCGGCGTACCACTCGCTGCCCGGATAGTTGTAGCCCAGGACGGCGGCGGTCTTCTTCGCTTCGTCCGGCAGCCCCAGCACGAGGTAGATCTCGGTCAGCCGCGCCAGCGCCTCCGGCACGTGGTTGGTGGTCTGGAAGTCGTCCACCACGCGCTGGAAGCGGCCGATCGCCGCTTCGTAGAAGTGCTGGTTCTGGTACCAGCGGCCGATTTCCATTTCCTTGCCGGCGAGGTGGTCGACGCAGAGATCGATCTTGAGCTGGGCGTCGCGGGCATAGGTCGTGGAGGGGAAGCGGTTCACCACTTCCTGCAAGGCGTTCATCGCGTCCTGCGTGCCCTTCTGGTCGCGCGCGATGTCGGAGATTTGCTCATAGTAGCACAGCGCGCGCAGGTAGTAGGCGTATGGGATGTCGCGATGCGTCGGATGCAATTGAATGAACTGGTTCAGCGTGCCGATCGCATCGGTGTAGTGGTTTTGCAGGTATTCGGTATAGCCCTGCATCAACTGGGCATTCGTTGCCCAGGTGGAGTACGGGTAGTTTTGTTGGATCGAGGCGAACTGGTCTCCGGCGCTGGCGTAGCGCTTGTCGTTCAGCGCATCCATGCCGTTGTTGTACAACTGCTCCATCGGCACCGTGGGGGTCGTGGTGTCGGTGTCGGTCTTGGCATCCTCGGTCTTTTTGCTGCCGCAGCCGGCCATGAGGGGCAGGACGGCGACCAGCGCGAGGGCGAAGCGCCGGAGCGTGGCTGGGGGGAGGATGCGATTCGGGATCATGCGGCGGTTATAGCATCACCGTTCCCGAGCGGGAGGGGGCAAAGGAAGGCCAGGGGCAGAGCCCCTGGCCTTACTCGATTGCCCTGCGCGCGCCGGTCCCGTAAAGCGGGTGCCAACGGGAAGGGGACCATCTGCATGCCGAGCCTGTCGGGCAAAGTCGTCATCGTCACCGGTGCGAGCAGAGGCATCGGCGCCGCCGCGGCCGTCGCGTTGGGCAAGGCCGGCGCAAGCCTCGTGCTGACCGCACGCGACAACGCGCAGATCGACAGCGTCGCGCAAGCCGTCACGCGAGACGGTGGCACCGCCACAGCGATCCCGTGCGACGTCTCCGACTGGGCCGCCGTGCAGCACATGGCCGCGGAAACCAAGCGCCGCTTCGGCAAAATCGACGCCCTGGTCAACAATGCCGGCGTGATCGAGCCGATCGCCGTCACCGCCGAAAGCGATCCCGCCGCCTGGGCACGCGCCATCCAGATCAACCTGATCGGCGCCTACTACGTCATCCGCGCCGTGCTGCCGCCGATGCTGGCGGCCGGCGGCGGCACCATCGTCAACGTCTCGTCCGGTGCCGCGCATAACCCGCTCGAAGGCTGGAGCGCCTACTGTTCCGGCAAGGCCGGCCTCGCCATGCTGACACGCCAGATCGCGTTGGAACATGCCGCCCAGGGCATTCGCGTGTTCGGCTTCCAGCCGGGCACCACCGACACCGACATGCAGGTGATCATCCGCGCCTCCGGCATCAACCCGATCAGCAAGATCCCGCGCGCGAACCTGACCCCGGTCGCGCATCCCGCCGCCGCCATCGTCTATCTCTGCACCAACGCGGCGGACGACCTGGCCGGCAAGGAATTCTCCCTCCGCGACGAGGCATTCCGCCAGCGCCTGAACCTTACCTAAGCCGGAGACTCCCCCATGCCCGACGACATCATCGACCGCGCCCGCCGCTACCACGACGAGTTGACCGAATTCCGCCGCGACATCCACGCCCATCCGGAGCTCGGCCTGGAAGAGCACCGCACCGCCGAGCGCGTTGCCAGCAAGCTGGCGGAACTGGGCATCGAAGTGCATCGCGGCGTCGGCAAGACCGGCGTGGTCGGCGTGCTGCGCAACGGCGACGGCCCCTCGATCGGCTTGCGCGCCGACATGGATGCTCTGCCGATCCACGAGGAAACCAACCTTCCCTACAGCAGCCGCAACGCCGGCCTGATGCATGCCTGCGGCCATGACGGGCACACCACGATGTTGCTCGGCGCGGCAAAATACCTGGCGGACACGAAGAACTTCAAAGGCACCGTCAACTTCATCTTCCAACCGGGCGAGGAAGGCATCGGCGGCGCGCTCGCCATGCTGAACGACAGATTGTTCGAGCGCTTCCCCTGTGACGCCATCTTTGGCATGCACAACCGGCCCGGCATGCCGGTTGGCCAGTATGCCATCAGCCCCGGAGTCGGCATGGCCGGCGGCGCATTCTTCGACATCACCATCACCGGCAAGGGCGCCCATGGCGCGCGGCCGGAGGAGAGCGTCGATCCGGTGCTGGTCGCCTGCCACCTGGGCACCGCCCTGCAATCGATCGTGGCACGCAACGTGCCGCCGCAGGACATCGCCGTGCTGAGCGTCACGCGCATCCTGTCCGGTGACGCCTATAACGTCATCCCGCAGACCGCCACTCTGGCCGGCACCGTCCGCACAATGAAGCGCGAGACGATGCAGTTGGTGGAAGCCAACATGAAGCGCCTGGCAAGCCATGTCGCGGCCGGCTTCGGCGCCGAGGCCAGCGTGGATTTCCGCGTGATCTTTGCGCCGCTGGTGAACGATGCCGATCACGCACGCGACTTTGCCGACGCCGCGGCCGGCCTGGTCGGCGAGGCGAAGGTGAACCGCAACAAGCCGCCCGCTAATGCATCGGAGGATTTCAGCTTCATGCTGGAGAAAGTTCCCGGCGCCTATATCAACCTCGGCAACGGCGAGGACAGCGCGCCGGTGCACAACCCGGCGTACAATTTCAACGACGCGGCGATCCCGTACGGCGTTTCACTGTTTGCCAGCATCGTCGAACGCAAGCTGCCGAAGTGACCGATTGACCCTGCACTCCCCCTCCCCTTGAGGGAGGGAGGTGGGGGGAGGGGGCCGTGCCGCACGAACCCCTCCCCCCAACCCCCTCCCTCAAGGGGAGGGGGAGTATCGTGCTACACGCCGCCCCTCACTTTTCAAGACATGTGATGTTCACCCGCCCAGATACCACCACCACCCTGACGATCTATCTCGACGGCGCGCCGCTGAGCGCTCGCGACGGCGACAGCGTCGCTACGGCGATTTTGTCGCACGGCATTCACGCGACGCGGGAAACGCCGGTGTCCGGCGCGCCGCGTGGCCCGTATTGCATGATGGGCGCCTGCTTCGACTGCCTCGCGGTGGTGGACGGACTGCCCGGCGTGCAGACCTGCCTCGCTCCGGTGCGTGACGGCATGCGCATCGAGCGCCAGCACGGCGCGCGTTCCCTGCCGGTCACGCCATGACCGTCGATCTGCTGATCGTCGGCGCGGGTCCCGCCGGCGTCTCCGCGGCAACCGAGGCGTGCGCGCGCGGATTATCGGTGCTGGTGCTGGACGAGAACGCCGCACCTGGCGGCCGCATCTGGCAGGCATTGGAAGCGCGCGGTGCCAAAGACGAGGATGATGCCGACGGCCTGCGCGCCTTGCAGGAATTTCGCGCCAGCGGTGCCGATGCGCGCTGCCGCGCCACGGTCTGGGCGATCGACTCCGACGGCACGGTGTACTGGACCGAAAACGCCGCCGGACAGACAGCGCAAGCCGCACGTGTCATGGTGTGTAGCGGCACCACCGAGCGGCCGATGCCGATACCGGGCTGGACCTTGCCCGGCGTGATGACCGTCGGCGCTGCGCAGATCGCGCTCAAGACCGCCGGCCTGCTGCCCACCGGCGCCACCTGGATCGCCGGCCAGGGGCCGTTGCTATTGCTCTATGCGGTGCAGGCGCTGCGTGCAGGCGGCCGCATTGCCGGCATCCTCGATCTGTCCGATGGCACCGCACCGCTGCGCGCGCTGTCGCATCTGCCGATGGCGCTGCGCGCGTTCGGCGATATTACCAAGGGCCTGGCATGGCGGCGCGAGATCACCCGTGCCGGCGTGCCATGGCTGAGCGCCACGGGTCTGCGCGCGGAAGGCGAGGGTGCACTGCATCGCATAAGCTTCCGGGCCGGTGGCCGTGATCGCGTGGAAAACGCCGATCTTCTGTTGCTGCACGACGGCGTCGTCCCGTCGGTGCAAATCACCCGGGCGCTCGGCTGCGCGCATGGATGGGATGCAGGCCAGCACTGCTGGAAACCAATCGTGGATGCGTGGGGATCAACGTCGTTGCAGAAGATCATCGTGGCCGGCGATGGCGCGGGTATCGGCGGTGCGCGCGTCGCCGCGCTATCGGGGCGCATCGCCGCGCTGGGTGTCGCGCAAGCCCTCGGGCGGATCGATGTCACAACGCGCGACGCTGCCGCGGCACCGTTGCGTGTGGAGCGCGCGCGGTACCTTGCGATACGGCCATTGCTCGACACTTTGTACGCACCGCGCCCGCGCGTGCTGGACGACGCAACGATCGTTTGCCGGTGCGAGGAAGTCACCGCGGCGCAGGTTCGCGATGCCGCTGGGTTGGGCTGCCTCGGGCTAAACCAGATGAAGTCGTTCACCCGCTGCGGCATGGGGCCGTGCCAGGGCCGCATGTGCGGCGCCACCGCGGCGGAGGTGCTGGCCGCCGCGCGTGGCGTGCCG
The DNA here is from genome assembly GCA_035486135.1 of Acetobacteraceae bacterium. Taxonomy (GTDB): domain Bacteria; phylum Pseudomonadota; class Alphaproteobacteria; order Acetobacterales; family Acetobacteraceae; genus JASHVB01. The sequence goes on along the minus strand of DATHNI010000564.1, from coordinate 3,149 downwards.
GTTGCAACGATCGAGCCGTACCGCACACGCTTCCCCACCAAGCCGGTGACGGTCGGCGAACTTGCCGCGATGGCGGCAGACCGATGGCAGTAGACCGGGGCGAGCGATAACACGATGGGCATGCGCATCTGGCATCAGAGTTTCACTGTGCTGGGCGATCTGCCTGGCTACGCCGACGCGATCCGCACTCATCTCGCGGCGACGTTGCGCCCCGACACCGAGGTGGTGCTGCACGGCCAGGCCGACGGGACCTATCCGGGCAACTATCCCGGCGACGATATAGGCTACGCCTACACCTATTGGATTCACGGCAATCAATGGGTGGCCGCTGCGCGCGCCGCGGAACGCGACGGCTTCGACGCGTTCGCATGTGCACGCTGCCCAATCCGATGCTGCGCGAGGTGCGCTCGCTGGTTGATATTCCGGTGATCGGCATGGGCGAGACGTGTTTTCATCTCGCCACCATGTTCGGCCAGCGCTTCGCCGTCATGCTGTTCATCGACCGGATGATCCCGCTGTATCAGGAACAAATCCGCAATTACGGACTGACGGAACGCTGCGCCGGCGTGGTGGCCTCCGGCTTGTCGTTTCAGGAAGTGCTGGCCGGATTCCAGGATCCCGGCCCGGTGATGGCGCGGTTTCGCGAGGTCGCACGCCGCATCGTTCGCGACACCGGTGCCGACGTCATCGTGCCGGGCGAGGTGCCCTTGAACCTTCTGCTGGCGGCGAACGGCGTGAACCGGGTCGACGACGTTCCGGTGCTGGACGGACTGACCGTGACGATGAAGATGGCGGAGACCATGGTCGACCTGTATCGCACCACGGGCATCCGCCACAGCCGGCATGGCTGGTTCAATTCGGTGTCGAGCCAGGACCGCGTCGCCCAGGTGGCGGAATTCTACGGTGTCGATCGGTTGAAGTTTTGAGCATGGATTATGAAATCGGTATCGATGTCGGTGGCACCTTCACCGACGTGGTGTGCCGTGGCGGCGATGGCTCCGTGCGCATCGCCAAATTGCCGACCACGCGCGACGATCCCAGCCGTGCGGTGCTTGCCGCACTGGACATGGCGCGACGCGAGTGGGGCGTGCCGCCGGCCGCGATCACCCGGTTCGCTCATGGTACCACGGCGGCGACCAACGCCGTGCTGGAACGCAAGGGCGCGCGCATTGGCCTGATCACGACTGAAGGTTTCCGTGACGTGCTGGAGATCGGCCGGCAGATGCGGCACCAGATGTACGACCTGGTGCTGCGGCCGGAAACGCCGGTGTTCCTCGCGCCGGGCCGGTATCGCAAGGAGGTGCGCGAGCGGCTGGACGCGCAGGGCCGCGTGCTGGTTCCGTTGGATGAAGCCAGCGTGCATCGGGCAATGGCGGAATTGCTCGACGCCGGCGTGCGGGCGATCGCGGTGTGCCTGCTGTTCTCGTTTCTCAATCCGGCGCATGAACAACGGATCCGCGCCATCATCGCCGAAGCGCATCCCGATCTGCCGGTGTCGCTGTCGAGCGACGTCGATCCGGCGTTTCGCGAATACGAACGGACCTGTGTCACCGCGTTCGACGCGTATATCAAGCCGGTGATCTCCGACTATCTCGGCAACATGGAGCAGGGGTTGGCGGACGCGGGGGTTGGGGTGCCGCTGCAGGTGATGCAGTCGCGCGGCGGCCTGATGTCGTCGGCCATCGCGCGGCAGCGTCCGGTGAGATTGTTCCTGTCCGGGCCAGCGTCGGGCGTGATCGGCGGCGTCGAGGCCGGTCGCGCCGCCGGATTTTCCGATGTCATCACGGTGGATATCGGCGGCACGTCGTGCGACATCGCGCTGATCACCGGTGGTTCGCCGCTGATCCGCAGCGAAGGCGTGATCGACGGCTACACCGTGCGCGTGCCGATGGTCGATGTTACCGCCATCGGCGCGGGCGTCGGCAGCATTGCGTGGCTCGACGGTGCCGGTTCGCTGCGTGTCGGCCCGCATTCCGCCGGCTCCGAGCCGGGCCCCGCGTGCTACGGCCGCGGCGGAGCATTGCCGACGGTGACCGATGCGTCGGTCGTACTCGGATATATCGACCCCATGCGGTTCGCCGGCGGCACGCTGACGTTGCGGCCGGAGCTTGCTCGCGCCGCGATTGCGGAGGTGATCGCGACGCCGCTCGGGATGAGTGTGGAGCACGCGGCGTTGGGCATTCATCGGGTGCTGAACGCGCAGATGGCGGAGGCGATCCGGCTGGTCTCGATCGGTCGCGGCATCGATCCGCGCGGCTATGCGCTGTTGCCGCTGGGCGGCGGCGGACCGATGCATGCGTGCGCCCTGGCGGAAGAACTTGGGATCGGCTCGATCGTCGTCCCGGCGCATCCGGGGGTGTTGTCGGCGGCCGGTCTGCTCGGTGCCGCCGTGGAACATGAAGTCGCCGCGGCGTTTCCTTGTCCGCTCTCGGATTTGCGTGCGGACGCGCTGGTCGCGGCGCTGCGCGATCTCGACGCGCGATGCGGTGCGTTGATGCGGGCCGAGGGCGTGCGCGATGCCGACATCCGCCACTTTGCTGACGTGTGCTATATCGGGCAGTCGTATCACCTTGAGGTGTCGCTGCTGACGGCCGATGCTGACGCAATCTATGAAGCGTTTCTTGCAGCGCATGAGCGGGTCTATGGCCACAGCGCGCGCGTGCCGGCGAAGATCGTCAATCTGCGTTCGGTGCATCGCTCGCGCGGTGGTGTCGTCGCGGTGGGGGGCGCCGACGCCGTGATCGCCGGCGTCCCTGGCCGGCGCGACATCCGTATCCGCGACAGTGCCGATCCGGTGCCGGCGGCGATCTGGCCGCGCGCCGCGCTGACGCAGGATACCCGCGTGCCGGGTCCCGCCATCATCGAGCAAAGCGACACGACGACCCTGGTGGAACCTGGCTGGACCGCGCGGCTGGTCGGTGGCGGCGCATTGTTGCTGGAGCGAGCAGCATGAGCGCGGCATCTTGGTTACACTGCGGCAGCGTGGCGCGTGTTTCAGTCAGCAAGCTTTTAACACGGAGGAAGATCGAGAACCACGGAGGACCACGGAGGATTTCCGCGGCGCCGCGCGCCAGTACAGTCAGCTCCGTGGCCCTCCGTGGTTCTCGATCTTCCTCCGTGTTAAAAGCTTGCAGGCCCAGCCCACACGC
>DATHNI010000563.1:0-10137 GCA_035486135.1 Acetobacteraceae bacterium | reverse complement strand
CCCGACACCGCGGGCTGCCCGCCCATGTCGAACGGGATGCGCGTCCAGTTCGTCTCGACCGCGATGATCTTCATCAATTCCTCCAACTGCTCCGGCCCGGCGCTGATTGTGGCGCCGAGCCGGTAGGGCAGCAATGCTTGCCCACCTGATGCGGGCCCACCATACTGTAGCGACATGCTGCGCTTCGTCGTTCGCCGCCTGGTGCTGGCGATACTCGTCTGCCTGACCGTACTCGTCGTCAGTTTCACGCTGACCCGGCTGTCGGGCGACATCGCCGTCTCCATCGCCGGGCCGAACGCCACGGCGGAGGACGTGGCGATCATCCGCAAGAACTACGGCTTCGACCGCCCGCTGCCGGTGCAGTTCATCGACTGGGCGGTGCACGCCGCCGAAGGCGATCTGGGCCGCTCCTACCTGTACCACGCATCGGTCGCCGGACTGATCCGCGAGCGGCTGCCGATCACCCTGACCCTCGGGCTGACCGGGCTGTGCATCGCACTATCCGTCGCCATCCCGCTCGGCATCATCGCCGCCATGCGCGAGGGCACTCTGCTCGATCGCACGATCACCACCGTGGCGTTGTTCGGCCAGGCGATGCCGAGCTTCTGGCTGGGCCTGGTGCTGATCATCTGGCTCGGGCTGCGTTGGCAGCTCCTGCCGATTTCCGGTGTGGACCAATGGCAGGGCTACATCATGCCCGGCATCGTGCTGGCGTTCTCCGCCATCCCGGCGCTGATGCGGCTGACGCGCGCCGGAATGATCGAGGTGCTCGCGTCCGACTACATCCGCACCGCGCGCGCCAAGGGCTTGAGCCCCGCGAAGATCGTGCTGAAGCACGCGCTGCGCAACGCGGCGATGCCGGTGGTGTCGGTCGCGGCGGTGCAGCTTGGGTTCATGCTGGGTGGCTCGATCGTCACCGAGGCGGTGTTCGCGCTGCACGGCGTTGGCTACCTGGCGTGGGAGTCGATCAGCAAGAACGACTTCCCGGTGGTGCAAGCGGTCGTGCTGCTGCTGGCGCTGATCTACATCGGGCTGACGCTGCTGGCCGACATGGCAAACGCGTTGCTCGATCCGCGGTTGCGAGCACGATGAGGGGCCATGCTGAACAACTCCCTCCCCCCTTGAGGGGGAGGGTTGGGGAGAGGGGAACCGACCGCACAGCCGGTGCGGCCGGCTCCCCTCTCCCCGACCCTCCCCCACAAGGGGGGAGGGAGTCTTCTTACCCCTCTCCGTTCGCATGAGCGCCACCTTCCTCCCCCGCCGTCGCCGCCTCCAGCTTCGCCACCTGGCGACCGGCCTGGGCGCGATCATTGTCGGCGGCACCCTGCTGATGGCGATCTTCGCGCCCGTGCTCGCGCCGCACGATCCGTTCGCGCAGAATTTGATGGCGCGCCTGACGCCACCGGAATGGATGGCCGGCGGCTCGGCGATGCATCCGTTCGGCACCGACCAGCTTGGCCGGGACTATCTGTCCCGCCTGATCTATGGCGCGCGCATCTCCATGCTGATCGGGATCCTGACCGTGGTGACGTCCGGCCTGATCGGCATTACCCTCGGCGTAGTGGGCGGATATTTCGGCGGCCGGGTCGATGATGCGGTGATGTTCGTCATCACCTGCCGCCTGGCCATTCCGCTGATCCTGGTGGCGCTGACCGTCGTTGCGCTGGTCGGCAGCTCGCTGACGGTGGTGGTTGCCACGCTCGGCCTGCTGTTATGGGACCGCTTCGCCGTCGTGGCGCGCACCACGACGATGCAGGTGCGCAATCTCGACTACATCGCCGCGGCGCAGGCGGCCGGAGCGTCGCGCGCGCATATTCTGCTGCGTGAGGTGCTGCCGAACATCCTGACGCATCTTGTGGTCGTCGCCACGCTGGAGATGGCGCTGGCCATCTTGCTGGAGGCGGCGCTGTCGTTCCTCGGCCTTGGCGTGCCGCCGCCGCTGCCGTCCTGGGGACTGATGATCGCCGAAGCCAAGGACTACATGTTCTTCTCGCCCTGGGTCATCATGATTCCCGGCGTCGCATTGTTCATTCTGGTGCTCGGCATCAATCTGCTGGGTGACGGATTGGGCGACCTGCTGGGCACCGGACGGCCGCGATGAGACCCGTTCTGGAAGTCGCCAACCTGCATGTGACGTTCGGCGGCAGCGTGGCCGCGGTGCGCGGCGCCTCGCTGACGGTGAACCGCGGCGAGACCCACTGCCTGGTGGGTGAATCCGGTTGCGGCAAGTCGGTGACGGCACTCGCGGTGATGCACCTGCTGACACGCAGCGCCGAACGCCGCGCCGACGTGCTGCGCTTCCACGACACCGACCTGCTGCGCCTGTCCGAGCGCGGCATGGCGCGGCTGCGCGGTGACAAGGTGGCGATGATCTTCCAGGAGCCGATGACCAGCCTCAACCCCGCCTACACGATCGGCTCGCAGATGGCCGAGGTGCTGCGGCGCCATCGCCGCGTATCGCGCACGCAGGCGATGGACCGCGCAGCGGAATTGCTCGGCCGGGTCGGCATCACCGCGCCGGGGATGCGGCTGAAGCAGCACCCGCATCAACTGTCCGGCGGCCTGCGCCAGCGAGTGATGATCGCGATGGCGCTGATGTGCGAGCCTGAACTGCTGATCGCCGACGAGCCGACCACGGCGCTGGATGTCACGGTGCAGGCGCAGATCCTGCGGCTGCTGCAGACGCTGCAACGCGAGCTTGGCCTGGCGCTGCTGCTGATCACGCATGATCTCGGCATCGTCGCGCGCATGGCGCAGCGTGTATCGGTGATGTACGCCGGCGAGGTGGTGGAGAGCGCACCGGTCGAGGCGCTGTTCGCCGCGCCGACCCACCCTTACACGCGCGGGCTGCTGGCCTGCATCCCGGTGCCGGGCGGACTGTCGCGCGATGCGCCGCTTGGCAGCATTCCTGGCGTGGTGCCGCGCATCGCACCGGGCTTCGTTGGCTGTGCGTTTCGCGATCGTTGCGCGCATGCGATGCCGGAGTGCGCCGAGAAAATCCTTTCCCGCTTCGCGGGAGAGGCTCCCGACCGAATCCTTTCCCGCTTCGCGGGAGAGGGTCCAGAACGAATCCTCTCCCGCGAAGCGGGAGAGGGCAGGGTGAGGGTGATCGGGTCGGCACGCACCACTCTAACCCCTCCCTCTCCCGCCGAAGCCGGGAGCGGAAATCAACCGGACCACACCTACCTCTGCCGCCTGCCGCCCGACTGGCCACGCGCCGAGGCCGCATGACCGCCGCGATCGAGGTCCGCGACGTCCGCCGCGCCTTTCACACCAGCTCCGGCATGACGACCCCCGAACGCGTCGTGCGTGCGGTTGACGGCGTCTCCTTCAGCCTCGCCGCCGGCGACGTGCTGGGCATCGTCGGCGAATCCGGCTGCGGCAAATCGACCCTCGCGCGGCTGATCCTCGGCCTGCTCCCGCCAAGCAGCGGCGACGTGCTGGTGGATGGGCGTTTGCTCTCAACGGTGGACCGGCGGGAACGTGCGCGGCTGATCCAGCCGGTGTTCCAGGATCCGTTCTCCTCGCTGAACCCGAGGCAGCGCGTGCGCGATATCGTCGGCCTGCCGCTCGCCGCGCAGGGCAACATCCCGGCCGCACAACAACGCGACCGCGTGGCGGAAATGCTGGTGCGCGTCGGCCTGTCCACGGAGATGGCCGATCGGCTCCCGGCGCAACTTTCCGGCGGCCAGCGCCAGCGGGTTGCGATCGCCCGCGCCCTGGTGCTGGGCCCGCGCATCGTCGTGTGCGACGAGCCGACCAGCGCGCTCGACGTGTCAGTGCAGGCGCAAATCCTCAACCTGCTGGCCGAACTGCGGCGTGAGCTTGGCCTGACCTACGTGTTCATCAGTCACAACCTGGCCGTGGTAGAGCACATCGCCACCGAGGTCGCGGTGATGTATCTCGGCCGCTTCGTGGAGCAAGCCTCGGTTGACGCGTTGTTCCGCGAGCCGCGGCATCCCTACACGCAGGCCCTGCTGGCATCGGTGCTGACGCCTGAGCCGGACAAGGGCATCCCCGATGTCGGCCTCGGCGACACCTATCCAGATCCCGCCAACATCCCACCCGGTTGCCGCTTCCATCCGCGCTGCCCGGTGGCGTTCGACCGCTGCCGGACCGACCAGCCGGACGGGATCGTGCGCGACGGCCGGCTGACGGAATGCCTGCGCGCGGCCGTTTCCTGACGCCCGGATTCCAGACACACCGACGAATTCTAGGAAATTTTGCTTGACATCGCGTTAGTTGTCTGTTATTGATGCCAACGACATCGCGCCGTGCCTCACCGTGCCACCACAGCCTTATTGCACTCGAACCTTCGCTTTCGCGCATTTCATCAGGAGACGTACCGTGAATTTCAGCTTCAGCGAATGGATAGGCGAGGTGACCACCGGGCACGGCGCGATGATCATCGGGCCGACATTATTGGCGGTGTCGTCCGGAACCATGACCTGGCCGACGGCGGTGCCATTCCTGGTTGCCGGCGTCGTGGGCCTGCTTTGGCCGGAGAACACGGCGCTGAAAAGCGCGGCGCAGACCGCCGCCGCGGATGTCGAGGCGCTGATCGGGGCATACCGGTCAGGCCTGAACGACGGTGCGGTGGGTGATGCCCACGACGCAACCGCGGCATCGTCGGTGGCCTCGCCGCACGGTGGTGCGGCGGTGCCGGCGCTGGCGATGCTGGTGGCGACCGGGCTGGCGCTTTCTGCCTGCGCCAACCAGACGCCGGCTCAGCAGGCTGCGACCGAAACGACCATCGCTTCGGGCCTGCTGTGCCTCGCCGATGCGTCCGGCAAGGTCGTTGCGGTCGCCACCACGAACGATTCCAATGCGATGAAGGGGGTGAATTCCGCGATCGCCGCCGGCAACGTGCTGCTGACCGACGCCGCTTGCCAGACCGCGATTGCCGACGGCGCAGCGGTGCTGCCGGCGACCAGCACGGCCAAGCCATGATCCGCGCGATGGCTCATGGCGTGGCGGGTGACGACGTGACTGCCGCACCGCACAGCATCACCTCATAGCGTTCGGCCGCGCTCCCACTGCCATGGCCGGGCCGGCCTGGGCCATCCGTCTGGGCGGGCGGATGGTCAGGGGTTGGCAGGTCCGGCCCGGCCATGACGGGGGGACCGCGGAAAGCATCTGTCACTGCGAGGAGCGAAGCGGTCCCCGGGTCAGCCCGGGGACCGCTTCGCTTTCTTACACTGGCCGTTAGAGTGCTTTCATCATGACCGGAAGCGTGAACCTCTTGTCATTGCGAGGCGCGCAGCGCCGAAGCAATCCCCCGCCTGACGAACCGCCGAACGCTCGTTAGGCGGGGGATTGCTTCGGCGCTGCGCGCCTCGCAATGACAATGGAATTCGCGGCATTTCCAGCCAGGATAAATCCGCTCCAGCTCGATAATTCCAGCCCAGGTTGGAATCCGCTAGCGTCCCGGCGCAATGCGCACAATCTACGATTGGCTGATCCCCGGCATCTGGGACGCCTGGGCACTCTACTGGTTCGCTGCCGCGTTCACCGCCAAACCGGTGCGGCGCAAGGAAAGCGTCGCGTCGCGGCTGTCGCATTACATCCCGCTTGTGCTCGCGATCGTGCTGCTGGTGTCGCCACGGTTTGCCGGCACGGCACTCAGCGCACGCTTCCTGCCGGGGTCCCGGATGTTGTTCTGGTGCGGCACCGCCTTGCTCATCGCGGGGCTGCTGTTCAGCGTCGCCGCACGCCGCCACCTCGGTGGCAATTGGAGCGGCACGGTGACGCTGAAGCAGGACCACACATTGACCCGCAGCGGCCCGTACCGCTTCGTGCGACACCCAATCTACACCGGACTACTGCTCGCCATCTTCGGCAGCGGCGTGATCGCGCTGGGTGAATGGCGTGGTCTGCTGGCGCTCGCATTGGTCACCGCCGCATTCCTGCGCAAGATCCAGATCGAAGAACGGTTCCTGCGGGAGCAATTCGGCGATGCGTACGAGCGCTATCGCCGGGAGGTCCCGGCGCTGATCCCGGGCGTGCTTTAGAGCCTTTTCATTCAGACTGGAACCGTGAGCCTCCTGTCATTGCGAGGCGCGCAGCGCCGAAGCAACCGCCCGCCTGACGAACCGAGGAACGCTCGTCAGGCGGGGGATTGCTTCGGCGCTGCGTGCCTCGCAATGACAGTGGAGTTGGCGGCATTTCCACTCAGGGTAGGATCGCTCCAGAGGAGCAGCGGGCGTAGGCGACTCGGCGCACCGCGCTATGCCGGCATCGGAGCCATTACGCGGCGCCGATGAAAAATAGGCGGAGGAAACACCATGAGCGATGCGGCGCATGCCGGTCATGGCGGGCTGCACGCACTGGATCAGCGGCCGATGTCGCCGCGGCAGCGCTACGCCGCTTTGCTGGTGGCGTTCGGCGAATTCATCGACGGCTACGACCTCCTGGTGATCGGTGGTGCACTGATTTTCCTGAAGCCGCAATTCGGTCTTGCACCGCAGGAGATCGGATTTCTCGGCGCCGCGGGGTTCCTCGGCGCCATGGTCGGGTTGGTGGTGTTCGGCGACATGTCGGACCGGCTGGGGCGGCGGGCAATCTTCGTCGCCAATCTGGTCTTCTTTGTCGTGTTCTCGATCGTCTCGGCCTTCATCACCTCGGTGCCACAGCTTTTTATCGTGCGTTTCCTGGTTGGCCTGGGGGTGGGCATGGATATTCCAACCAGCACCGCCTACCTCGCCGAGATCGCACCGGCGCGCCATCGCGGCAAGGTGCTGGGGTCGCTGACGCAGGTCACCTGGATCCTTGGCGCTTTGACCTCCACGCTAGTGGCGCTGCCGCTGCAATGGCTGTTTGGCGATGCGGCCTGGCGATGGATGTTCGGCCTCGCAGCCGTGCCGGCCGCACTCGTGTTGCTGGGTCGCCAGGGATTGCCGGAATCACCACGCTGGCTCATCGCGCACGGCCGCATCGAGGAGGCACGGCAGGCTCTGGCAAGCTTCGGCGTGAGTGCGACGGATGCACAATTGGTGTCCACGGGCGGCCGCGGATCGTGGAGCGAATTGTTCCGTCCGCCCATGCGCCGGCGGGTCTGGTGGGTCGCGGCGATCTTCTTCCTGAACTGCCTCTCCGGCCCGATCGCCACCGTTGCCACGCCCTACGTCATCCGCACGGTAGGGGCCTTCTCTGTCCAAACCACGTTGCTGTTCAGCACCCTGGTCTGGGGCACCAGTCTGCTCGGCGCAATCGGAAGTTTCCTGCTGATCGACCGCATCGGCCGCAAACCGCTGTGCTACCTGTCGCTGATCCCGGCTGGATTGCTGGCGTTGCTGATGGGCCTCACCGCCGGCGGCAGCCCGACGATGCTGATGGTTGGCTATTTCGGCTTCAGCTTTTTCATCTGGCTTGGTGGACCAGCGCTGCAATGGGGCTGGTCGAGCGAATTGTTCCCGACCCGGCTGCGCGGACGCAGCCAGGGCTTCTGCAACGGCATGTGCCGGCTGGCCATCTCCATCAACATCTTCCTGGTGCCGGTCGCGCTGGCCAGCATCGGCTTTGGCCCGTTCATTGCCATCCTGTCGCTGCCGCTGTTCGCCTATGCACTGATCGTCAATCGCATCGATATCTTCGAAAGCGCCGGGGTCAGCCTGGAAGCGCTGGAGGATGTGTAGCGGGGGGCGTGCAGGACAAGCGGGTGAAGGCAGCGAGGCCAGGGCTCTGCCCTGGACCCGTCAAGGGGCTTTGCCCCCTGAACCCCCAGCAAAGGCAGCGCCTTTGCAATCCATTCATTGGAGAGGCTGGACGGGAGGGGGCGGTCGCCGCGATGAGTGCTGACCGACCAACGATCGTCGGTCGGTCAGCACTCATCGCGGCGACCGTCCCCCCTCCCGTCCAGCCTCTCCAGTAAAGGGTTCCAAGGGCTCCGCCCTTGGCGGGGATCCAAGGGGCAGAGCCCCTTGGTGGGGTTCCAGGGGCAAAGCCCCTGGCCTTGCTGCCTTCACCCGCTTGCCCTGTGCGCGCCCGCTACGCGGCCGCCGTGCGCCGCCGTTTCCGCAACGGCGCGACCACCGGGGGCGGCGCGTCCTCGTCCTCGGGCGGTGCCAGCGCGGCCAGCAGCGCCTCGCGCAACTGCGTCAGCTTGCGCTCGTTCTCAACTTTCAGCCCGAACACGTCCTTCACATAGAACACGTCCACCGCGCGCACGCCGTACGTCGTGACGTGCGCCGACGCGATCTGCAGCGCTTGCTCGCTGATCGCAGCGGTGACGTCGTGCAGCAGGCCCGGCCGGTCGCGTCCGTTCACTTCCAGCACCGTGTAGGTGTTCGACGCATGATTATCGATCACCACCCGCGGCGGCACGTGGATCGCGCGCATGCGCCGTCCGATCAGCGCCTTCGACATGCGGTGGATTTCCGCATTCACCCGCAGCCGTCCGGACAGCGCTTGCTCGATCAGCACCGCCAGCCGCGCCAGCCGGTGCGGTGCGTCGAACGTACCGCCGGCCGCGTCCTGGATCCAGAACGTGTCCAGGGCCATGCCGTTGGTCATGGTGTGAATCCGCGCATCGACGATCGAGGCGCCCGCCACCGCCAACGCACCGGATATCTGGCTGAATAACCCGGCATGGTCGGCGCAGTATACCGTCACCTCGGTGACCGCGCGGGCCGGCAACGGCTCGGTATCCACGGTCAGCGGCGCCTGCCGCACCTCGGCCTCGCGGATCAGGCGCGCATGACGCGCGTGCGTCTCCGGATCGAACGACAGCCAGTAGCCGGGATAGCCAAGCTCGTAGAAATGCGCGAGCTCCTCCTTCGACCAGTCCGACAGCAGCGCTGACGCCGCGTGCTTGGCGCGCTGGATGCGCACGTCGCGCTCGGTGGTGGACAGGCCGCCGGCCAGAACCTCCGCCACCCGCGCATAAAGCTCGCGCAGCAGCGTAGCCTTCCAGCCGTTCCACACCTTGGCGGACACCGCGCGCATGTCGGCGACCGTCAGAATCAGCAACAGGCGCAGCCGCTCCGGCGACTGGATCGTGTCGGCCAGGTCGAGGATCGTCTTCGGGTCGTCGATATCGCGTTTGAACGCGGTCTCGCTCAGCATCAGGTGATGCAGCACCAGCCAGGACACCGTCTCGGTTTCCTCGGCGGTGAGGCCCAGCAGCGGCCCGACCTCCAGCGCGATCTCGGCGCCGATCTGCGAGTGGTCGCCGCCGCGGCCCTTGGCGATGTCGTGCAGCAGCATCGCCAGGTACAGCGCGCGGCGCGATTGCAGATGTTCCACCAGCTCCGACGCAACCGGCGCAACCTCGGACAGCTCGCCACGCTCCATTGCGTTCAGCACGCGGATCGCCTCGATGGTATGCTCATCGACGGTGAACACATGATAGGTGTCGAACTGCATCTGCCCGACAATGCGCGCCCAGTCCGGAATGAACCGACCGAGGAACCCGGTCTCGTTCAACACCGACAGCCAGCGAGCGCCATCGGGATGCGGTCCGACCGGATGGCCGCCGCGATGATATTCCGGCTCGCGGCCGCACATCAGGTCCATGTAGATGTCAGCGGCCTTCGGATCGCCGCGCAGTTCGATGGCGCGGCGTTCGTTCTGCACCATGGAACGCAAAGCCAGTGGATGCAGCTCCAGGCCGCGGTCGCGCGCGACCTGCAGGATGCGCAGCATCTGGATCGGCTCGGCATCGAAGTCACGGCCGCCGATCGGCAACAGCTTGCCCTCGGCGAGGAGGAAACCGGCTTCGACCAGAGCTTTGTCGGTCTCCGCCGCCACAGCGGGCGGACCTAAGGCCGCACGCAGAATGCCGGGCTCCAGAATGCGCGTCAGCCGCACCACCTCGCGGGCGATCAGGAAGTAGTGGCGCATGAAGCGCTCGACGCCGTCCTGTTTGCCGTGCCGCGTGTAGCCCATGCGCGCGCCGACCACCGGCTGCATGTCGAAGGTCAGGCGCTCCTCGGCGCGGCCGGCGACGTAGTGCAGATGGAAGCGGACGGTCCACAGGAATTCCCACGCGCGCCGCCCGTGCCGCGCTTCGTTATGGGTCAGCACGTCGCCGACATCGGCGAGCTCGCCCATCGTCTGGGTGTCGTAAACGTAGCGCGCAATCCAGTACAGCGTTTGCAGGTCGCGCAGCCCGCCGCGTCCTTCCTTGATGTTCGGCTC
>DATHNI010000562.1:0-12856 GCA_035486135.1 Acetobacteraceae bacterium | reverse complement strand
GGTGTAGACCATGACGTTGACCGAGGAACTGCCGCCCAGAACCTTGCCGCGCCGCACTGGCACGCGGCGGTCATTCAGGTGCGGTTCCGGTTCGGTATCGTAGCCCCAGTCGAACATGCGCTGTTGCCACAGCTTGCCGAGGCCGAGTGGGATCTGGATATAGGGATGGCGGTCGCTGCCGCCGGCTTCGAGCAAAAGGACGCTCGCGCTGGGGTCTTCGGTCAGCCGGCGGGCCAGCACGCAGCCAGCCGATCCGGCGCCGACAATGATGTAATCGTAAACGCCCACCTTGTTCGTGGTCATGTTTTCGTGCCCCGTCATTCCGCAGGATGCAGTCCGCGCGACTGCAATGCTATCGCATCCCGCGTCGCGGCCGTGAGCAGCGTGCGCGTGACGACGCTGCATGACAGTTTGGCGCGTGACAGTTTGGCGCGTGCCAGTTTGGCGTATGCATGCTGGCGTTGGCCTGGGGGGCAGCGACGGCCGGTCTGCCGGTTCACCACCATCTGCTGCGCTGCACAAGATCACGCTCGCGTTAAGCGCTGGATTTACTGTCGGTTTTGCTTCTTAGTGTCGGCAAAATCGAGCCCATCCGCGATGATGGCGGAGCGCCTGTAAGGAACATTCCCTTGGACATTGAACCACAACCCACGGCAACGCGTCACAAGAACTGGAAGACCCTGGCAGCCGAGGCCCTGGCCGGCACGGGCGTGCATGCCTCGCGGGCAGTGCACGCCAACCTGACCATGCCCGCGCTGGTGGCCGAGGCACTTCGCCGCGATGAAGGCCGACTGGCCTGGGACGGTGCGCTGATGGTGGAAACCGGTGTGCACACCGGCCGCTCGGTGCAGGACAAGTTCGTGGTGGACGAGCCATCCGTTACGCAAGACGTATGGTGGGGCAAGATCAACCAGAAGCTGGCTCCGGAGAAATTCACCGTCCTGAAGGGTCGCGTGCAGGCCTATCTGCAAGGCCAGGAGCTGTTCGTGCAGGACCTTTACGCCGGCGCCGATCCGGCATTCCGCGTGCGGGTCCGCCTGGTGAGCACCGGCGCCTGGCAGGCGTTATTCGCGCGCAACATGTTCATCCGCCCGCCCGAGGAGGAACTCGCCGGGTTCGAACCCGACTACGTCATCCTGCACGCTCCGCATTTCCACGCCGATCCCGCGCTGGACGGCGTGCGGTCCGGCACGGCGATCGCGTTGTCCTTCGCCCAGCGCTGCATCGTTATTGCCGGATCGGAATATGCCGGAGAGATCAAGAAATCGATCTTTACTGTGATGAACTGGATTCTGCCGGAGCGTGGCGTTCTGCCGATGCATTGCAGCGCCAACCTCGGCGCGGACGGCGATGTGGCGCTGTTTTTCGGCCTGTCGGGGACCGGCAAGACGACGCTGTCGTCCGATCCGCACCGCAAGCTGATCGGCGACGACGAGCATGGCTGGGGCGACGGCGGCGTGTTCAATTTCGAGGGCGGCTGCTACGCCAAGGTGATCGACCTGTCGGCCGAGCACGAACCGGAAATCTGGGCGGCCTCGCACCGTTTCGGTACAGTACTGGAAAACGTGGTGGGCGACCGGCACGGCAAGCTGGACCTTACCGACAAGTCGCTGACCGAGAACACCCGGTCGTGCTATCCCGTCGAGTACATTCCCAATGTGGAATTGTCCGGCCGGGGCGGCCAGCCGCGCAACGTGATCATGCTGACGTGTGACGCGTATGGCGTGATGCCGCCGATCTCCAAGCTGACGCCGGCGCAGGCGATGTATCATTTCCTGTCGGGCTATACCGCGCGCGTGGCGGGGACCGAGAAGGGGATGGGCGCGTCGCCGGAAGCCACCTTCTCCACGTGTTTTGGTGCGCCGTTCCTGCCGCGCCGGCCCGAGGTCTATGGCAGGATGCTGGAGGCGCTGATCCAGCGGCACGGTGCCGATTGCTGGCTGGTGAATACCGGCTGGAGCGGCGGGCAATACGGCGTCGGCAAGCGCATGAGCATTCGCCACACGCGCGCTCTGCTGCGTGCGGCGCTGGACGGCAGCCTGGCGAAGGTCCGCTTCCGCACCGATCCGTTCTTTGGCCTGGCGGTTCCGGAACGTCTGGCGGGCGTGCCGGCCGAGGTGCTGGATCCGCGGCAGTCCTGGGCGGACAAGGCGGCGTACGACCGGATGGCGCGCGAACTGGTCGCCAGTTTCGAAAAGAACTTCCGGACGTTCGAAGCCGGGGTCGGGGAGGAAGTCCGGGCGGTCGCGCTGCGGGCGGCGGCGTAGGGTTCGGCGCGGCGGCGGGGGGCGTTCATTGAGCGTTTACCTCTGCGGCGCTAATATCGGTGGCATGGGCGACACGACCGAACCCCCCTTTGATGTCCGCGCTATTCTCGCCCGGATCGATCGGGACCTCATGGAGTCATCGAAACTCCGGGAGGAAAGCGAGAAATTCATCGCAGAGCAAAAGAAGCTGACGGCGGAGGAAGCCAAGCTCCGGTCCGAAGCGCGGAAGCTCGACCGCGACCGGTGGATCGCTCCATGGCTGGCAATCACCGGCCTGGTCGGAGGTGTCGTTACTGTCGGCGGTGCAATCTGGCGGTTATTGCACTGACACCTGATGCCGGCCGTCCAACAAATTACCCAACCGTCGGTAAGTAAGGCGACGTGCACTCATGTGTCATGGCCGGCGAAGGCCGGCTACCCACCACTTTCCCTCGTGCCACACGAGCAAAGTCGTGGGTGGCCGGCCTTCGCCGGCCATGACACATGATTGCACGTCGCCTTACTTGCTGACCCCTGTGTAACGTTCCGCCAACCGCTTTGATGTGGATCAAGGCGCGGATGACGCGCCTCTGCCATAGCCAGCAGGCTGAGGCGGAAAGGCCGTGTCATGATCGGCGTCGACTGGGGCACCAGCAACTTCCGGGCGTTCCTGTTGGATGCCCGGGGCAACATCCGCGACCGGCGCAGGGCTCCCTGCGGGGTGCTGCATGTGCCCGAGGGGCGGTTCGCCGAGACGTTGCGCGCCGAGGTCGGCGATTGGCTCGATCACGGCGAGGATCGCGTGCTGGCGTGCGGTGCGATCGGCAGCAAAGAGGGCTGGCGGGAGATGCCCTATCTTCCCTGCCCGATCGGTGTCGCCGAACTCGCCCGAGGGACTGTGGCGGTGCCGTTCGCCGGTGCCCGGGTGCGCCTGGTGCCCGGTGTCGGCTTCGTGGACGCCCAAGGCGTGCCCGATACGATGCGCAGCGAGGAGACGCAGATTGCCGGCATCCGGGGCGAGTTGGGGCAGGGGGGCCTCGCCTGCCTGCCCGGGACGCACAGCAAATGGGCGCGCCTGCGGGATGGGCGGATCATCAGCTATTGCTCGTACATGACCGGCGAGGTGTTTGGCGCGCTGCGTGAGCATACGGTCTTCGCGCGCACGATGTGCGAGGGGCCGATCGATTGGACCGCGTTCGAGCAGGGGCTGGGGCGGTCCGGGGATGCGGGCGGGTGGCTGCATCATGTGTTCGGCGTGCGCGCGCTGTGCGTGAACCGGAAGCTCGGAGAGACGGCGGCGCCGTGGTACCTGTCCGGCTTGCTGATCGGCCACGAGGTGCGGGTCGCGTTGCCGCCCGGCGAACTGGTGCATCTGGTCGGGGAGCCGAATCTGACGCCGCTTTACGCTCGGGCGATCGGCGTCCTGGGCGGCGAGGCGCGCGTCGAGGATGCCGACGCGGCCGCGCGCGGACTGGCGGCCATCGGTGCCGCGATCGACTGGGACGGGTAGGGCGGACGGTTTCTGGCGCGGCCAAGCCGCCGCTCCCCCTCCCCTTGAGGGAGGGGGTTGGAGGGAGGGGTTCCGTGCCGCACGGAACCCCTCCCCCCAGCCCCCTCCCTCAAGGGGAGGGGGAGTGTCCTTCGCGCAATGACGCAAGGGTCGGCGGTGTTGCCGCCTACGCTGCATTTGGACTGATCGCGGCGGGGCCGTTGGGTCTGTCCGATCAATCCATTATGTGGCATTGGTCCAGCCTACCCAACGCCCGGAGGCCCGCGTGTACGTTCCGCCGCTATTCAAAGAAGGCCGCATCGCCGTACTGCACGATGCGATCCGTGCGTCCGGCCTCGCGACGCTCGTCACCCTCACGAAGGACGGCCTGATCGCCAGTCACGTCCCGCTCTTGCTCCACCCCGAACCGGCGCCGTATGGCACCCTGGTCGGCCACTTGGCCCGGCCCAACCCGCAGGCGCGCGGCGCGATCGGCGAGGCCCTCGCCATCTTCCTGGGGCCCGACGCTTACATCACCCCCTCCTGGTACGCCACCAAGCGCGAGACCGGCAAAGTGGTCCCAACCTGGAACTACGTTGCGATCCATGCCGCCGGTCCAATCGAGTTCTTCGACGACCCGGACCGCCTGCTGGACGTCGTTACTCGCCTCACCGAGAAGCAGGAGGGCCCGCGGGCCGCCCCGTGGGCCGTGTCCGATGCGCCGGCCGACTTCATCCAGGGCATGCTGAAGGGCATCGTCGGCTTCGCCATCCCGCTCACCCGCCTGGAGGGCAAGTGGAAAATGAGCCAGAACCGCCCGGCGGAGGACCGAGCCGGGGTGATCGCCGGGCTCGCCGCCGAGGGGCTGGAGGACGTCGCGGCGCTGGTGCCCGTGCCGGCTCCGGCATAGCGCGAAATAGCGCCACCGCCGCCGCCGTCGCGACCGCGGCGTCCGCCGCGCCTGTCCGCCGTAACCCCCGATCGCGGTCAACCCGGCGGCTGACCGGTTGCCTCCGTGCGGCCGGCGTGGCCATATCCTGATACTTCCAATCCAGGTCCTGCACAGTTCTTCATGGATACGATCTACCAAGGCGACATCACAACCGCCCGGGGGCGCTTGCTCGCGTGGGTGGACGCTCTGTTCGTGGACCACGCGGTGTTCCGCCTGGCCTGGAGCAATCTCGCCACCGTGGCGCCGGGCCGGCTGTATCGCTGCAACCATCCCACCCCCGCCCGGCTCGCCGCGCTGACCCGCCGCCTCGGCCTGAAGACGCTGATCAACCTGCGCGGCCCGACCGGCAACGGCTCCGACGCACTGTCCCGCGAGGCCGCCGCCTTGCTCGGCCTGGACTTCATCGACATGGCGCTGGAAAGCCGCGGCGCGCCGCAGCGCGACCGCATCCTGCGGCTGCACGGCATTTACAGCACGATGCGTGCGCCCGCGCTGCTGCACTGCAAGTCCGGCGCCGACCGGGCCGGGCTCGCCGCCGGCCTGTTCGTGCTGTTCGAGGGCGGCACCGCCCGCGACGCGCTGCGCCAGTTGTCGCTCCGCTTCGGCCATATCCGCCAGGCCAAGACCGGGATCCTCGACGCGTTCTTCCTGCGCTGGCAACGCGAGGGCGAAGGCCGAAAGCCCTTCCTCGACTGGGTGCGCGAGGACTACGATGAGGCCGCCCTGCGGCGGGATTTTCACGCAAACGGTCTCGCCAGCTTCATCAACGACTGGGTGTTGGCGCACGAATGACCGCGGACGAGGTGCTGGAGACGCTGCCGATCACCGACTGGCAAGGCCCGTTCGTGCCTGTGCTGCAAAGCCACGCGGTCGATGCGCTGGAATCCGGCCGGGTGCTGGTCCTGCCGGCGCTGCACTTCGCGGTGGCGGGGGCCGAGCAACGGTTCCTGGATGCCGGCAGCCTGGGCGGCAGCCGCAAGAACATCAGCCTGGATCCGGACCGCGGCTCGCTCGGCAACAGCGCCCTGCCGCCGGCCGACGCCACCGCCCTGGCCGGCATGATGCAGCGCTTCGCCGCCTGTGCGACCCGGCTGGTGACCGCCCTGCTGCCCGGTTACGCGCCTACGCTCCAGCGCGCCCGCACCAGCTTCCGCCCCGCCGAGATCGCCGGCCGGGCCTATTCGCCTCGGCACGACGACCGGCTGCTGCATGTCGATGCCTTCCCCACGCGGCCGATGGCCGGGCGCCGCATCCTGCGCGTGTTCTGCAACGTCGCGCCGGACGGAGCGCCACGCGAGTGGCGGGTCGGCGAGCCATTCCCCGACTTCGCCCGCGCCTTCCTCCCCCGGGTGAAGCCGCCGCTGCCCGGGACCGCCCGAGCGCTGCAATTGCTCGGGCTGACCAAGGGGCGGCGCAGCACCTACGACCACATCATGCTGGGCCTGCACGACGCGGGGAAACTGGACGCCGGCTACCAGGCCGACGGGCCCAAGGCCGAGGTCAGCTTTCCCGCCGGCACGACCTGGATGTGCTTCACCGACCAGGTGCTGCACGCCGCCCTGGCCGGCCACTGCGCGCTCGAGCAAACCTTCCACCTCCCGGTGGCGGCGCTGGCGCATCCGGAACAGGCGCCGCTGCGCGTGCTGGAACGGCTGGCCGGGCGGGCGCTGGTCTGAACGTCCGCGAGCTGGGTCGTCCCTTCGCGCAGCCAGAGGGCTGTGTTGCCGGTACCGTCATTTCGTCAGTTGCTTGCGGATCTCCAGCAATTCCTTGCGCCGAACGTCATCGATTTTCGGATGCGACAGTCGAAGGCTTTCGAACGTATCCAGGATGATCTGGGATACGATCAGCCGTGTATTCGGCTTGTCGTCAGCCGGCACGATATACCAGGGCGCGTGATGCTTGCTCGTCGCACTGAGGCACTCCTCATAAGCCTTCATATAGTGCTTCCAGAATTTCCGCTCCTCGATGTCTGCCAGGCTGAATTTCCAGTTCTTCTCCGGCTCATCGATCCTCGCAAGAAACCTCCTGCGCTGCTCTTCCTTCGAAAGATGCAGGTAGAATTTCACAATGCGAGTTCCGCTCTCGTGCAGATGTCGCTCAAGATCAACGATAGACCGGTAGCGGTGACGCCAGACGGCCGCATCGTCGTGCGGCGTATCCGGGAGACCCTCGCTGCGCAGGATCTCCGGGTGGACACGAACAATCAGCACCTCCTCATAGTATGACCGGTTGAAGATGCCGATCCGTCCACGTTCCGGCAGATCGCGCGTGGTGCGCCAGAGGAAATCGTGCTGCAGCTCGGTGGCGCTCGGGTGCTTGAAACTGAACACCTGGCAGCCTTGCGGGTTGACCCCGGACATCACATGGCTGATGGCACCGTCTTTGCCGGCGGCATCCATCGCCTGAAAGACCAGCAAAATGGCATGCTGGTCCGACGCATAGAGCAGCTCCTGCTGAGCACTTAGTTGCGCGACGTGTTCTTGCAGGATTTCGCGGTAGTGCTCTTTCGAAGTGTACACCGGATCGACCAGCGTCGGCCATTTCTTCAGGCTGACAGTATCACCTTCCTGAACCCGGTAATCCTTCGAATTGATCTTCATCGGGCACCCTCGGACCGATCTAACCCGAAACGTCGGATGACGCGCGAGCCGGCGGTGCGGCGCCGGCTCGCGGTCAGGCCGGTTCAGGTCGAGAGCTGGTCGCCGATCGGCAGGCTCCTGATACGCTTCCCCGTGGCGGCGAAGATCGCATTGCAGAGTGCCGGTGCGAACGGTGGCACCCCCGGCTCGCCGACGCCGCTGGCCGGCACGTTCCAGTCGGCGGGAACGATGTGCACGTGAACGTCGAGCGGCGCCTCGCTGATGCGGGCGACGACGAACCCATCGAAGTTGCTTTGCTCGGGACGGCCCGCCTTGAAGGTGATCTGCGAGTTCTTCGTCAACGCCAGACCCATCACCGCCGCGCCTTCTAATTGCGAGCGGATGCGCTCCGGATTGATGTGAACACCGCAATCGATCGCGGTATCCACGCGCGGCAGGCTGAGGTTGCCCTTGTCGTCCACCGCGACATGCACGACCGTCGCCACATAGGACTGGAAGCTGCGATGGGCAGCGATGCCCAGCCCCTGGCCTTTTGGTAACGGCTTGCCCCATCCGGCATGTTCGGCCGCCAGTTCCGCCACACGCCGCAGGCGGCCGGTCTGAATCGGATAGGTCTGGAACGGATCGCCGTAGTTCCAGAAGCCCGTCACCCCCGGCGATTTGCTCGGATCGACGATGCGGTCGGGCCCGATCAGTTCCAGCAGCACGTCCTTCGGATCGCGCCCCTGCGCCGCCGCGATTTCCGCCACCATGGATTGCACGGCGAAAGCATGCGGGATGTTGGAAACCGAGCGGAACCAGCCGATGCGCGTGTGTGCCGCGGCGCCGCCGCTTTCACATTTCAGGTTTGCGATGTCGAACGGGTTATCGACCAATCCCATGCCAAGTTCGAACGGTGCGGCATGATCGGCCCCCGCCTTGAATGTGGAAGCGATCGTCGGTGCCACGCTGCGATGCCGCCACGCGGTCACCTTGCCATTCGCGTCCACCCCGGCGTCGATGCGTTCGACCGAGACGGTGTGGTAGAAATCGTGCTGGATGTCGTCCTCACGTGTCCAGGTGAGCTTGATCGGAACGCCGGCGGCCTTGGACACCAACGCCGCTTCCAGCACGTAATCCCACTTGGATTTGCGCCCGAAGCCACCGCCCAGCAGCGGCACGTTCACCGTGACGTCCTCGACCGGAATCCCCAGCATCTTGGCGAGGTCGTCGCGACAGCCGCCCGGGCTTTGCGTCGCCGCGAACGCCAGGCATTTTCCCCCCGCGACATGCACGGTAGCCGAGGGTGGCTCCATGCTGGCATGCGCGAGGTGCGGAATATAGTACTGCGCGGAAACGGTTTTCGCGGCCGATTTCAGTGCCCCGTCGGCGTCTCCGTCGTTGCGTACGACCAGGCCGGGCTGTGCCGCGGTCGCCTCCATCTGCTTCCGGAACGCCTCGGAATCATAGCTGGCGTTCGGACCCTCATCCCAGACGATCTTGAGTTTCTCGCGTCCCAGGATTGCCGAGCCGGTGTTGCGCGCCACCACGGCGACGCCGCCCACCGGCATGAACTTGGAAGGCCACGGCCAGCCCTGAACCTCGACGACCTTCTCGACGCCGGGAACCTTGAGTGCCTCGCTCGCATCGAACGACACCAGCTTGCCGCCGACCACCGGTGGACGGGCAACCACGGCGAACTTCATCCCGGGGATCTTGGCATCGATGCCGAAGGTCGCCTGACCCACGGTGATGTCGTGCAGATCGACAATTGGAATCGAGCCGGTGCCGATATAACGGAATTGACTCGGGTCCTTCAGTTTCAACGTCTCTACCGCCGGCACCGGCAATGCGCTCGCGGCCTTGGCCAGTTCGCCGTAGCCGAGCATGTTGCCCGACTCCAGATGAACCACCCGGTGGTTCTCCGCCTTCACCGCCGACACATCGACGCCCCAGCGTTTCGCTGCCGCTTGCTCCAGCATCATGCGCATCGCGGCGCCGCACTGGCGCATCGGCTGCACGAAATGACGGGTGCTGCGCGAGCCGTCGGTATCCTGGTTGCCGTATTTCTTCTCGTCGCCAGGCGCCTGTTGCACGTGGACGCGCGACCAGTCGGCCTCCATCTCGTCGGCGACCACCATGGGCAGGCTGGTGCGCACGCCGGTGCCCATCTCGGACCGGTTGGTGACGATGGTCACCAGGCCGGACGGATCGATCGCGACGAAGACATGCGGGTCGTTGACCGTGCCGCCTGGCATCTTGTCGGCACCGGTGACCCAATCGGCGCGTGCCCTGGCGGGCAGCAGGTTCACGCCGACGATCAGCGTGCCGGCGGCAAAGGCGCCTCGCAGCACGGAGCGGCGGCTGACGTTGACAACCGTTGCGGCCTGCGGCGTGCGGGGTTCGAACATGTGGGTCATGGCTCACACTCCCGCGGAGGCGAGGCGGATCGCCTCGGCAATGCGCTGGTAGCAGCCGCAGCGACAGATATTGCCGGCCATCGTCGAGGTGATGTCGTCGTCGCTCGGCTTGGCGTTGCTGGCGAGCAAGGCAGTCGCCTGCATGATCTGACCGGCGTGACAGTAGCCGCATTGCGGCGCACTGGTCTCGCGCCAGGCGCGCTGCACCGGGTGATTGCCGTTAGGGTCGAGACCTTCGATCGTGACCACTGGCTGGCCAACCGCGTCCTGCGCCGCCACGGAGCAAGAGCGGACCGCCTCGCCGCCCAAATGCACGGTGCAGGCGCCGCAAAATCCGTGGCCGCAGCCGAACTTGGTACCGGTCAGGCCGAACTCGTCGCGCAGCACCCAGAGCAGGGGCACCGATGGGTCGCCGTCGTAGGTATGGTTCTGTCCGTTGACCTGGAGTGTGATCATTGCTTCCTCCCGTGAATGGCGGAACGGCCGCCGGCCGGATATTGCTTCGTCGCATGCTTCACAACGTGACGGCGGTGCGAATACTCGGTCAACGCCGCCTTGCGGCGCGGCACCGGGATCGAGCTTCAACCGGGGCTCGACATTATGTGGCGGTTGCGATGAGCATCCGCATGCCAGCCTGACTTGACGGCGATAGTCTCCGCCCGACACACGACCGGCGCCGATGATGCCGGAATTCGGCCGCGGCGGCCAGAGCGACGCGACGCGGGCTGTGGGCCGATATGATTGGGGCGTTCCGCCGGGCGGCGGAGCCCGACCCTTTCTCGCGGGCGCGTCTGCTGCCGGGCCGCGATGCGTTTATGCAGGACGCGAAGACCCAGGATGCCGTTATTCGCAATCTTCAGGTGATGGGCGTTCCATTGGACACAAGTAAGTAATTTCAACACGGATTGGCACGGATTTGTCCACGGATTAGCACGGAATTATAATTACCGTTCCGTGCTAGTCCGTGGACAAATCCGTGCCAATCCGTGTTGAAATTACTTACTTTCTTCCTTGGGACACAGTTGTCCCCTGAAAGTGCTAAACGTGCGTCATCCGGTTCCACGCATCCAGCGCGGCGATCTTGTACGCCTCCGCCAGCGTCGGATAATTGAAGGTGTTCTCGATGAAGTAATCCAGCGTGCCTTGCAAATTCAGCACCGCCTGGCCGATATGCACCAGCTCGGTCGCGCCCTCACCCACAATATGCACGCCCAGCAACCGCCGCGTATCCAACGCGAACAGCATCTTCAGCAGCCCGGCGTTCAAGCCCATGATGTGTCCGCGCGACGTCTCTCGGAACCGCGCGATCCCGCACTCATACGGAATATCCCGCTTCCGCACCTCCTGCTCACTCATCCCCACCGTGGAGATCTCCGGCACCGAATAGATGCCGTACGGAAAGAACTCCGGCGCCGGCGGCATCGGCATGCTGAACGCGTGGCATGCCGCGATCCTTCCCTGTTCCATCGATGTCGATGCCAGGCTCGGGAAACCAATCGCATCGCCGGCGGCGTAGATATGCGGCACCTCGGTCTGGAACGTGACCGGATCGACTTTCATCCGGCCGCGATTGTCCACCGTCAGGCCGCAGCTATCCAGGTGCAGCGTGTCGGTGGCGCCGACCCGGCCCGCGGTATACAGCAACATCTCCGACCGCAAACGGCGGCCGTTTTCCAATATGGTAACCGGCCAGTCGTTCTCGAACTCGATGCGCGCCACCTTGCAGCCCAGCCGCAGCGCCATGCCACGATCGCGCAACTGGTGGGTGAAGTCCTCGATCAGCTCGTCGTCGATGAAGTCGAGCATGGTGGGCCGCGCCTCCACCAGCGCGACAGTGACGTCCAGCGCACTGAAGATCGTGGCATACTCGACGCCGATGACGCCGGCGCCCACCACGGTCAGGCTGCGCGGCAGCCGGGGAATCTCGACGATCTCGTCGCTGTCGACGATGCTGTGACCGTTGAATGGCACCTCGGCCGGGCGATGCGGCCGCGTGCCGACGGCTAGCAGGAAGCGCTCGCCGGAGATCACCCGGATGTCGCCGCTGTCCAGCGTGATCTCGACGCGGTGCGGATCGACGAAGCGCGCCATGCCGCGGATGGTCGTCACCGCGTTGCGGGCGAACTGGTGCTCCAGCACGTCCACCTCGTGGTCGAGCGTCATGTGCAGGCGGGCCATCAGGTCCTTGGCCTCGATGTCCTTCTTCACCCGGTAGGCGCGGCCATAGAAGCCTCGTTCGCGCCAGCCCGTCAGGTTCAGCACGGTCTCGCGCAGGGTCTTCGAGGGGATGGTGCCGGTGTGCACCGACACGCCGCCGACCCGGCGGCCCTTGTCCACCACCAGCACCGAGCGGCCGAGCTTGGCGGCCTGGATGGCGGCCCGCCGTCCGGCCGGGCCGCTGCCGATCACGATGAAATCGTAACTGTTCATGCCCGTATGCTAACCACGTAGCGGCGGCTTGTGGGGGAAATTTCAGCGTCTATGATCCAGGGGCAGGCATTTTCTGGAGGAGACCGGCGTGGCAACTATTCCCAAGACCTTGCAGCCGCATATCAACACGGCGTTCCCGGACCACGTCTGCCTGGTCGGCTCTGTCCTGCCGGACGGCTACGCGCAGATCACGCCGCGTGGCAGCACGATGGTTTTTGACGACGAGCACCTCGCGCTGTGGGAGCGTGGCAAAGGCTCCACCACCGGCAATCTGCACGATGGCAGCAAGATGACAGTGTATTTCCGCAAGCCGCAACTGCGGGCGGATGGCGTGCTGCCAGGGGGCGGCATCGCGCGTTTCTACGGCACAGCGGCGATCCACAAGTCGGGCGCGGCGTATGAGGAGGTCTGGCGCCGCCTGGTGCAACCGGAGAAGGATCGGGACCCGGACAAGAAGGGCTTCGCCGTGCTGATCAAGGTCGAGCGCGCCGAGGACCTGAATGGCGCGCCACTGAAGCTGGAATAGCGCCGGTTGGATAGCGCGGGTGGGATAGCGCCGCTGGGGGGAGGAACAAAATGAGCTTTCGGATTGCCGTGGTGCAGCCGCGGACCCACGCGCCTCCCGCGGACGAGGCGAATGTCGCCGACGCCGTGCGCAGTATCGAACGTTGCGCCGGCGACGGTGCGGATTTCGTGTGTTTCCCGGAGAGCTATCCCGGACCCTGGCGCATGCCGGC
>DATHNI010000561.1:0-21761 GCA_035486135.1 Acetobacteraceae bacterium | reverse complement strand
TACCTGGAGGAGCGACAACACCTGCGCGATGCCGTGCTGCACGGCGCCTCGCAGATCGCGGTCCCGGCGCTGGTCTCGACCTTATGCATCTGCATCGTCTTCGTGCCGATGTTCCTGCTGCAGGGCGTCGCGCGCTATCTTTTCGTGCCGCTGGCGGAAGCCGTGGTGTTCGCCATGCTCGCGTCCTACGTGCTGTCGCGCACGCTGGTGCCGACGATGGCAATGTACCTGCTGCGGGAGAAGTCACATCACACGACGCCCTCGCGCAATCCGCTGGCCCGGCTGCAACGGGCGTTCGAACATGGCTTCGAGCAATTGCGCGATGCCTATCACGGCGCGCTCACCGCGCTGGTGCGTCGCCGCGCCGTGTTCATCCCGGGCTTCCTGCTGTGCTGCCTCTCCGCCTTCGCGCTGGTGCCGTGGCTCGGCCAGAACTTCTTTCCCGATATCGACAGCGGACAGTTCATCCTGCACATGCGGGCGAAGACCGGCACCCGCATCGAGGACACCGCGCAGCTCGCCGACCTGGTCGAGAACCAGATCCGCCAGGTCATTCCGCCACGCGACATGGACACCATCCTCGACAACATCGGCCTGCCGTACAGCACCATCAATTTGAGCCACTCGATCTCCGGCGTGATCGGTGCCGCGGATGCCGACATCATGGTGTCGCTGAAGCCCGGCCACCGTCCGACAGCCGGCTACGTCAAGGCGCTGCGCGTGGCGCTGGCCCAGAAGTTTCCCGGCACGACCTTCTATTTCCTACCGGCCGACATGACGACGCAGATCCTGAATTTCGGCCTGCCGTCGCCAATCGACGTGCAGATCGACGGCGCCGACATCGCAGGCAACCGCGCCGTGGCGGATCGCATCCTCGACCAGGTCCGCCGCGTACCGGGCATCGTCGATGCGCGCATCCAGCAGCGCTTCGACTACCCCGATTTCCAGGTGGACGTCGATCGCACCAAGGCGCAGCAGGACGGCCTGACAGAGCAAGATGTGGCGGGCAGCGTGCTGGATACGCTGAGTGGGAGTTTCCAGACAGCTCCGATGTTTTTCCTGAATTGGAAAAACGGCGTCAGCTATAATCTTGCGGCCCAGGCGCCGCAATACGACGTCCAGTCGCTGCAGGCCTTGCAGAACATTCCGGTCACCGGTCCCGCGGCGAAGCAACCGGCCATCCTGGCGGATGTCGCCACCATCAAGCGGTCGCAGGAGATGGCGGCAATCGACCATTACAACATCCGCCGCGTGGTCGACGTCTATGCCAACGTGCAGGGGCGCGACCTCGGCGCCGCCGGCCGCGACGTCGCGCGCATTGTCGCCGCCGACCGCCATCTGCTGCCGCGCGGAAGCTTCGTCACCATCCGCGGCCAGCTCGAAACGATGCGCGGCGCCTATCTCGACCTGATCGCCGGCCTCGGCGCTTCCATCGTGCTCGTCTACCTGCTGATCGTCGTCAACTTCCAGTCGTGGCTTGATCCGTTCATCATCATCTGCGCGCTGCCCGCGGCGCTCGCCGGCATCGTCCTCTGTCTGTTCTTTACCGGAACGACGTTGAGCGTGCCGGCGCTGATGGGCGCCATCATGTGCATGGGCGTCGCCACCGCCAACAGCATCCTGCTGGTGTCGTTCGCCCGGGAGCGCCTGGCGTTGCATGGCGACGCGGTGAGGGCCGCGATCGAGGCCGGCTTCACCCGCTTCCGCCCAGTGCTGATGACCGCGCTGGCGATGATCATCGGCATGGTGCCGATGGCGCTCGGCCTCGGTGAGGGCGGCGAGGAAAACGCACCGCTTGGCCGTGCCGTGATCGGCGGCCTGCTGCTGGCGACAGTCGCCACGCTGATTTTCGTTCCGTCGGTGTTTTCCCTGCTGCACGCCAGGCGCGGCACACCGTCGTCGCCTGGGTCCGCCGCAGGGCAGGGCGGTCCACCGACGCAGCATGAAGGGGCATGACGAGATGTTGCTCAGGGCACCGGAAGAGTGGGAGCCGGACGCGCCGCATCGGGCGCCGCCGGATTTCACGGTACCGCCCAAACGGCGCCGTGGCAGGCTTGGCATTTTCCTCGCGGTGATCGCCGTCGCATTGCTTGGCGGGGGAATCTATAGCGGCATGCGCAGTCGTGCCGCGGAGGAGGCGACGCTTGCCGCCAGCACGGACCAGGCGGCGGTTCCGTTCGTCGACGTCGTGCATCCGCAAGCCGACGCGCCGGACCAGGAATTGTCGCTGCCGGGCCAGACGACGGCCTTCACCGACACACCGATCTACGCCCGCACCAACGGCTATCTGACGCATTGGTATTTCGACATCGGCGCGCATGTCCGGAAGGGCCAGTTGCTGGCGCAGATCGAAACGCCGGAACTCGACGAGCAATTGCGCCAGGCGCAGGCCGACCTGACGACGTCCGAAGCCAATGCGAAGCTGGCCGGCATCACCGCCGCGCGCACCGCCAACCTGCTGAAGACCCAGTCGGTCTCGACGCAGGAACGCGACAATGCCGCCGGTGCCTATGCCGCCGACCAGGCGATTGTCGCCTCGCGGCAGGCCGACGTGGCGCGGCTTTTGGAGTTGCAGTCCTACGAGAAGGTCTATGCCCCGTTCGACGGCGTGATCACCGCGCGCAACACCGACGTCGGCGACCTGATCAATGCCGGTGCCGGCGCGCCCAGCACGCAGTTGTTCCACATGATGGCCACGTCGACGCTGCGCATCTATGTCGCGGTGCCGGAGGCGAACGCTCCTGACATGCATGCCGGCGCGACGCCCACAGTGACGCTCGATGAATATCCGGGGCAGGTGTTCCACGGCACGCTGGTACGCACCGACGGCTCGATCAACCCGATCTCGCGCACGCTGCTGGTCGAGGTGGACGTGGACAACCCTGGCGGACTGCTGCTGCCCGGCGCTTATGTG
Organism: Acetobacteraceae bacterium; assembly: GCA_035486135.1. Taxonomy (GTDB): domain Bacteria; phylum Pseudomonadota; class Alphaproteobacteria; order Acetobacterales; family Acetobacteraceae; genus JASHVB01. Next base: position 18,847 of record DATHNI010000561.1, on the reverse strand, counting down.
TTCGTGCATTTCGAATTGCCTGGCCGCACCCGGTCGGTGACGATCCCGTCCAACGCGCTGCTGTTCCGCAGCGCGGGCCTGCAGGTCGGCGTGGCGCGGAACGGCGTTGCAACCCTGGTGCCTATCACCATCGGCCGCGACTATGGCGACCGGGTGGAGGTGACGACCGGCCTGCAACCGGACGACCAGGTGATCGTGAACCCCTCCGACTCGCTGGTTACCGGCACCGCGGTGCGGGTGACCAGCAGCGCACCGCGGGAGCCCGCCTGATGCGCAGGCTCTGTCGCCCGCTTGCCGCGGCGCTCGCGTTGCAGATGGCGGGCTGCACCGTCGGGCCGAAATACGTGACGCCGACGGTGCCGATGACCGATACCTTCAAGGAAGCGACGCCGGCCGATTATCGCACCGCCGGCACGTGGCTGCCGGCGCAACCCAGCGACCAGTTCAGCCGCGGCAAATGGTGGCAGATCTTCGGCGATCCCGAGCTCGATACGCTGGAGGACGAACTCACCACCTCGAATCAGAATTTGAAAATCGCCGCTGACCGCTTCAGCGAGGCGCGCGCCATGATCGGTTACCAGCGTGCCTCGGAGTTCCCGACCATCGGCGTCGGTACCAACACCAGCTCGTTGCAGGATTCGGCGCATCAGCCGTATTTCCTGATCCCGAACCCGCCACCCGAGGGCGAGCTGCAACTGTCGTTCGACCTGAACTACGAGATCGATCTGTGGGGCCGCATCCGCCGAACGGTTGCGGCGGCGCGCGAGGAAGGCCAGGCCAGTGCTGCCGATCTTGCGACTGTCAGCCTCAGCCTGCACGCCGAACTGGCGATGGACTATATCGAGCTGCGCGCCGCCGACGCGCAGGAACGCCTGCTTGACGACACGGTGAAGGCCTACAGCGATGCACTGCGCCTCACGCAGAACCGCCTGGCGGGCGGCAACGCGCCGGAATCCGATGTGGCGCAGGCGCAGACGCAACTCGACACCACGCGCGTGCAGGAAACCGATATCGGGGTGATGCGGGCGCAATACGAACATGCCATTGCCGTGCTGATCGGCAAGCCGCCCGCGGCGTTCAGCCTGCCGCCCGCGCCGCTCGACCTGCAGCCGCCGGAGGTGCCGCCGGGCATCCCGTCGGAACTGTTGCAGCGCCGGCCCGACATCGCCGCGGCCGAGCGCCGCGTCGCCGAGGCAAACGAGCAAATCGGGATTGCCCAGGCGGCGTATTATCCGTCGCTGACGTTCAGCGCGCTGTCGGGTTTCGAGGGCACCAGTGCCGCGACCATGTTCGGCTGGCCAAGCCTGTTCTGGGCGGTCGGCACTCAAGTGGCCCAGCAATTGTTCGACGGCGGGCGGCGCAAGGCACAATCGAAGATAGCCCGGGCGGCGTACGATGCCAGCGTCGCAACCTATCGGCAGACGGCGCTGACCGCGTTCCAGCAGGTGGAGGATAACCTCGCCGCGCTGCGCATCCTCGGCGACGAGGCGCAACAGCAGCAGGAGGCGGTGGAGGCGGCGGACAAGTCGTTGCATATATTTACCAACCTTTATGTCGGCGGGGAGGACCCGTATCTTCAGGTGATCACCGCGCAGACCGTGGCACTGATGAACCAGCGCAACGACGTGGATATTGAGCGGCGGCGTATGGAGGCGAGCATCCTGCTGGTGAAAGCGCTCGGCGGCGGCTGGAATGTTACGAGCCTGCCGAAACTGGCCCAGCACGGCTTCCCGCACGGCTCGATCGTGCCACTGGCGTGGTGAAAGGCCAGGGGCTTTGCCCCGTTAGCGTCAGGATAGTGGGACGCGGAACAGTATACTCCCCCTCCCCTTGAGGGAGGGGGTTGGGGGGAGGGGTCCGTGCGGCATGCACCCCTCCCCCCAACCCCTTCCCTCAAGGGGAGGGGAGTACCTTCGTGCTCCGACGGCCGCCTATCCTGACGCCAATGGGGCAGACCCCTGGCCTTCGGCCCCCTCGCGCTGCGTAACGTCCTGGGGCATTGTCGCCGCCAGGAGGAAGCCGTCACAGTGAGCAACACCAGCCTGCCGGCGGCGGTCGCACCGACGCGCGCCTCGCCGTTCCGTCGGCTGCTGCTATCGGGTCGGGACGATTTCTGGCGGCTCTGGTTCGTCGGCCTCATCGTATTCGTGGTGCGCTGGCTGGAGACCATCGCCGTCGGCATCGTGGTCTACCAGCGCACCGGCTCGGCCTTTCTTGTCGCCATGATGACCATGCTGCGCCTGCTGCCGATGGGATTGTTCGGCGCCGTCCTCGGCACCCTCGCGGAACGCATCGAGCGCCGCACTGCCTTGATCGGGGTCATCATTCTGATGGGATCGACCTCGTTCAGCCTGGCCGTGCTCGCCCATACCGGCCAATTGCAGGTCTGGCACCTCGCGGTCGCCAGCTTCGTCAACGGCGTCGCCTGGGCCACCGACAACCCGGTGCGCCGCGTCATGATCGGCGAGGTCGTCGGTGCGGACCAGATGAGCACCGCGATGTCGATCGATGTCGGCTCCAACAACGCCAGCCGCATGGTCGGTCCGACCCTCGGCGGCCTGTTGCTCGTCACCATCGGCATCGATGGCGCGTTCATGCTGAGCGTTCTGCTGTACATCGCCGCATTGGTCACCGCGCTACGCGTGCGCTACCGCAACGCAGCGCTGCCGATCGGCGCGAGCGCCTTTCTGCCGCGCATGATCGAGGGGTTCTCCCTGGTCCGCGCTGACAAGCGGCTGCGCGGCACGCTGATCATCACCGTCATCTACAACGTGTTCGGCTGGCCGTTCACCAGCATGGTGCCGGTGATCGGCCACGACCGCCTCGGCCTCGACCCCAGCGGTGTCGGACTGCTGGCGAGCATGGACGGCATCGGCGCCTTCTGCGGCGCCATGCTGGCAGCGATGTTCCTGCGTCCCGCCTGGTATGCCCGCGTCTATGTCGGCGGCGTAACGCTATACCTGGTGATGCTGAGTGTGTTCGGCCTGGTGCCGAACCCCCTGATCGCCGGGGGAGCCCTGCTGTTCACCGGCCTCGGCGGCGCGGGCTTCAGCATCATGCAGGCGACGCTGGTCTATCTCGCCGCGCCCTCCGACATGCGCAGCCGATTGCTCGGTGTGCTGTCGCTGTGCATCGGCGTGGGGCCGGTGGGATTCGTCGGTCTGGGACTGCTGGCGGACGCGATCGGTGCCCAGTGGGCAACTGCGGCGACCGGCCTCACCGGATTGCTCGCGCTGGCACTGACGCGGCGGTGGTGGCGCGCGATCTGACGAAGGATACTCCCCCTCCCCTTGAGGGAGGGGGGCCCGGGGAGGGGTTGGTGCCGCACAAACCCCTCCCCCCAACCCCCTCCCTCAAGGGGAGGTGGTTTGTTGTTAGGAATGTCTCTAACGCAGCGTCTGCTGCGACGGGCTGAGGCGGGCCGGCAGCCGCAGCACCAGCAGCAGGGTCACCACGGACATGGCGACCGCCAGCCAGTACGCATTGTGCAACCCCGCCGAGACCAGCCCGGTCAATCGTTCCAGCATCGCCGGTTCCAGCGTCTGCCGCGACGCCGGTTCCAGCAGCCGGTTCACCCACCGCACCGCCTCCGGCGCACGATGCTGGATCGTCACGTTAAGCACCGCGCCGAACGACGCCGCCCCCAGCGCCTGGCCGATGAATCGCAGGAACAAACAGGAAGATGTGGCCGCCCCGCGTTTCGCCCACGGCACCGCCGCCTGGATGGAGACGATGAACGCGGTGTTGCACAGCCCCATGCCGACGCCCATGACCAGCGACCCGGCGCTCGCCCAGGGCACGCCGCGCTCCGGCGTCAGCAGCACCAGAACCACGCTGCCCGCCAGTAGCGACAACGCGCCCAGGGTCGCGGTCAGCCGGTACGTGGTGCGCACCATGAGGCGCCCGCCGATGATGCTGGCGAACGCCCAGGTGACCGACATGGCGCCCAGCACCAGTCCCGCCGTTAGTGGCGTGCGGCCCAGCGCGCCCTGCACATAGGTTGGCAGGAACGCCGACACGCCCATCATGATCGCCCCGGCGAGGCCGCCGCCCAGGCTGCCGATAACGATCACCCGGTCGCGCCACAACTCCAGTGGCAGCATCGGTTCCCGGATGTGCGCTTCATGCACGACCAGCGCCGCCAGCCCGAGCAAACCCACGACAGCCGCGGCCCATGCGATGCCAGTCGGCAGGGTGCTGCCCTGCACCAGCACCAGCATCAACGCGCCGATCGCCAGCATCATCAGCAGCGAACCCAGATAGTCCACCCGGTGCGCTCGCGGTTCGATGCGTTCTCGCAAAAACAGCGAGATCATCAGCAACGCCACTGCCCCGACCGGCAGGTTCACCCAGAACACGGTGCGCCATCCGACGTGTTCTACGAGGAACGCGCCGAGCGACGGCCCGGTCACTGCGGCGACGCCGAACACCGATGAGATCAGGCCCTGCACACGCGCCCGCTCCGACGGCGTGTAGATGTCGCCGCAGATCGTCATCGCGATGGGCTGCACGCCACCGGCGCCGAAGCCCTGCAACGCACGGAACACCACCAGCCACACCATGGAGGGCGCGAAGCCGCACAATGTCGAGCCGATCAGGAACAATCCCGCGCCGGCATAGAACACCCTCTTGCGGCCATAGATGTCGGCGAGGCGGCCATAGACCGGGATGCTGACGGCCTGGGTCAGCAGGTAGACCGCGAACACCCAACTGAACAGGCTGAACCCGCCGAGTTCGGCGATGATGGTCGGCATGGCGGTGGCGACGATGGTGCTCTCCACCGCCGCCATGAACGTGGCCATGATGCAGGCCGCCAGCACCAGCGAGCGGCGCGCGGCCACGTGCGGCATCTGGATGGAGTCGGTGGGCTCAGGCGAGGAGTGCGGACGGCCGGCGGGGGCCGGTCGAAGAGCAGGGCCGTCGGAAAGCATTGTGATGTCTTCTCATCGCGCGCGCGAAAGGACAATTGCGTCATGCGCGACCCTGCCCTACCGGCAATCAGCTACCGCCCACGCACGTAGCCACGTTCTGCGGTGTGCAGACATCGAGTCCGGTATAGGTCGGATCCGCCGGACCCGGCTTGCCCTCCTTGATGTCCCTCAGGAAGAACATGGTCTTGTAGCCCATGTCGAACGGCCGCTGACCCACCTGCCCACGCGACAGGCCCGCCTTCAGCAGATCGATCTGTACGGGCAACGTGTCCGCCACCACCAGCGCGAGCGACCCGTCATCGATGCGCGGCTTCACCTTTTCCGCCACCTTGCGATAGGCCTGCGGCAGGAATTGCGGGAAGCCGCCGGTAGGCACGAAGGCATCGAGCGCCGGATACTTGCCCAGGATGTCCTCCATTTGCTGCACCGCAACAGGGAAGTCGTCGTTGGTGTACAGCGGGCAGCCATCGACTTCCTTCCATCCGTTCTGCCCAGTCAACCGCGTGCCTGGTGCCTCGTGGCTCGGCTGACCTGACAGCGTGTCGCGGATGCCCTGCATGCGCTCGTTATGGTTCGCCGCGGCGGCGCCACCCGATTGGATGCATATCGTGCCGCCGTTCGGCTTGCTCGCCATCACCAGCTTCGCGAGGTTCACACCGATGTCATAATTATGCGTGCCGATATAGGCGATGCGCAGCCCCTTGTCGCGATCCAGCAGATCGGAGTCCCAGGTCAGCACGGGAATGCCGGCAGCCTTTGCCGCGATCAGAGCCCGCCCCATCGCCGCGGCATTGGCCGGCGACACCGCGATCCCATCCACCTTTCGCGCAATCAAATCGTTCACCACCTGCACCTGCTCTTCGCCGCCGCCGTGCTCGCCGGGGCCGATATACAGGCACTCGATGGCGCCTTTCAGTTCCTTCTCCGCCTTCTTGCAGCCGTCACGCGCCTGGTCGAAGAACGGGTTGTTGGTATTTTTCGGCACCAGCGCGAACACGTATTTCTTGTCCGCACCGTTGCCTGTCTGCGTTGACATGACCAGCGCCAGGCACGCCGCCGCCACGCCCGCGAGATACTTTCTCATGTTTGTTCCCTCCTGTTGTCCCTTTACCCGCCGCGTCTGCCACGCAGCTTCTCCAGCAGCACCGCCAGTACGATGAAACTGCCGACGAACGTACCTTGCCAGTTTGAATCGACTCCCGCCATGAGTAGCGCGTTGCGGATCACCTCGATCAGCGCTGCGCCGATGAACGCCCCATAGGCGCCGCCCTCGCCGCCCATCAGGTTGGCGCCGCCGATCACCGTCGAGGCGATGACACGCAACTCATAGCCGGTGCCGAGCGCGTTGATCGCCGAACCCTGCCAGCCGATGATCAGCACGGACGCCAGCGCCGCGGTCAGCGCCGAAACGACATAGGCCGAGAACTTCACCCGCGCCACATTCACCCCGGTCAAACGCGCCGCTTGTTCATTACCGCCGATCGCGTAGAGATGCCGGCCCCAGCGCGTCAGCCGCAGCACCGCGGCAAACAATGCAGTGAGCAACAGCAGCACCCAGACCGGGTTGGCGATGCCCAGCACCTGGCCGCCGCCGATGGCAAACACCGTGTCGGAGGCTGGGCCGAAATCGTAGATCATCTTGTTCTGCGACAGCACGACCGCGAGCGAACGCCCGACCGACAGCATGCCTAAGGTCACAACGAACGGCGGCAGCCAGACATAGGCGATCAGCACGCCGTTCACCGCGCCGGCGACGAAGCCCGCCGCGAGTCCTGCTCCCATCGCCACAAACCACGCCTGGCCATCTTGCAGCAGCAATCCGGCGACGATCGCCACCACGCCCATGATCGAGCCGACCGACAGGTCGATGCCACCTGTGATGATGACCGCCGTCATGCCCAGCGCCATGATGCCGATGAACGCGAAGTTGCGTGTGATGTTGTAGAAATTTTCGGCACTGGCGAACGCGGCCGGTTGCAGCACGGTCATCACGGTGCAGATCAGCAGAAGTGCCACGGTCACCCAGAACGCCTGGCTCGCAAGCATGGCGTGCAGCCAGGCATGCTGCCGGCGTTCCAGCCCATCGGGTCCGTCACGCGGCATCGATGGCTCCGGTGATCAGGCCGGTGACTTCCTCCGGGCTGGTCTGCGCGACCGGCTTTTCCGCCACCTTGCGGCCGCGGCGCAGCACCAGCACGCGATCGGCGACAGAGAACACGTCCGGCATGCGATGGCTGATCAACACCACGGCGATGCCGTGCGCGCGGAGGCGACGGATAAGGTCCAATACCTCGGCGACCTGGCGCACCGAGATCGCCGCGGTGGGCTCGTCCAGCAGCACGATGCGTGGGTCGGCGAGGCGTGTGCGGGCGATCGCCACAGCCTGGCGCTGGCCGCCGGACATCTGCCGCACCAGTTCGCGCGGGCGGGTTTCCGATTTCAGCTCGGCGAACAATGCGGCGGCTTGCGTTGCCATGGCGCCGTGGTCCAGCAACCGGACCGGGCCCCAGCGACGCGTGAGTTCGCGACCGAGGAAGACGTTCGCGGCGGCGGTCAGATTGTCGCACAGCGCGAGGTCCTGATAGACGATCTCGATACCCTGGCGGCGTGCGTCAAGTGGATCGTGGAAGTGGACGGGCGCGCCGTGCAACAGGATGTCGCCGGATGAGGGCCGGAAATTGCCGGCCATGATGCGCACCAGCGTCGATTTGCCGGCGCCGTTGTCGCCCATCAGGCCCAGCACCTCGCCGGGCTCGAGCGACAGATCGACATCGCTCAGCGCGCGAATGGCGCCGAAGTTCTTCGCGATCCCCCGCAACTCAAGCACAGGCGTGGCCACAGCGTGCCCCGCATCGGTTTCCTGGACGGCAGAAGGTATGAACGCGATGGGGGCCTTGTCCAGTCGGCCGCGACTCCCGGGGGTGCGTGGCGGTGCCGCCAGGGTTGTGACGCTGACGCTGCGATACCGTTTCTACCACGCTTGAAAGGCCACTGCGATGTGTCAGTCCGCAAGCAGCTTCACCACAAAGGCACGAAGGCACAAAGATCCTGCTCTTTGTGCCTACCATGGAAATAGCCCGCTACGTCCGTACCGGCAGCACCACGGCTGGCATTTCCAGCCATGGGGGTGCGGCCGCGGCCGCTGGCTAACTTTGTGGTGAAGCTATTTGCGAATGAGCAACACGCCTGGGTCCAAGCGTGAGGATCACCGCACTAGCGGAGCTGTCCGGCGACCAAAGATCTCCCAAACGGTCTGCCCCTTTCCATGGCGACGGCCCGGATGTCACGTTCGATCCTGGTGTCCTGCGCTGGCCAACGGTCACTACACCAATCGCGAATAAGTTGAATCAGCGCAGCGCGCAGGTTGTGCGTGCCCAGTGTGTGATCCGCGCCTTCCAATGTGTGAATCATCACGTTCGGTTGCCGCCGCAAACGCCATCCGTCGCGACCGAAATACTCGCCGAGTTCCTCGACACCGGGATCGTTGCAGCCAAGGACATAAAGCACCGGCACACCGCGATCGCCGAGCGCATTAATCGCGCGCCGAACCCGGCCGACCCGCGTCGTCGCGCCAGGCAACAGGTTCAGCAGCGGGTCGATACAGGCAAGCCCGCGCCGCATCTGTCGCATGGCGACGACTCGAAGCAGATTGGCCACGTCGAAATCCGCGCGCAGCAACCGAAGCCAGGCCTGGGCGCTGAGGATATTGCGCAGATAGAAACGGGTCGGGCGCAGGTCGGTCCGCCGCACGATGTCGGACGGATCGCCCTCACGCCAGACGAACCGCTGCAGGTTCACCAGGATCAGCCCGCCAACCAGCGGTTCGCGACCGGCTGCCTGAAGCGCGTGATACGCGCCAGAGCAAACGCCCAGGATCACGACAGGTCGTTGCGTACGCTGCGCCAGTTCAGTTACTGCGTGCAGCACCGCGGCCGTGGTCGCTTCCGCGTACGGCCGGCCAACCTCGCCTGTGTGCGCGGCGGCGTCGCCCATCCCCGGCGCGTCCATGCGCAACGACACCACACCGTCCGCCGCGAGGCTGCGCGCCAGGTCCACCGCGATCCGCGCGTTGCCCCAGCGCGGGTTGGCGCTGGTGTTGACCAGCAGCACGGCAGGCGCACAAGAGGATGGCCTGGCGGGCGCCGACAGGATGCCGAACAGTGAGTCATCCGGCCCCAAGCGAACCGGCATTTCATGCGCGTGCCCGAGATCAAGCGACGCATCGCAATCGATAGCGGCGGTGCGGGATGCAACCGATACGGTCGGCTGCGCCCCCAACCAGCGCACGATGCGATCGAACGCGGTGTGCGGCACCTCGGCCACATGCGAGTCACGCTGCATGCGAGCGAGATCCTCGCAGGCATCGAACGTCGCCTCGGCGCCTATCTGTCGCAGCGAGTCGGCCAACGCCAGCACGGCGGGGCGGCTCTCCGAGTCCAGCACCAGTGCCCGTTCCGCCGGCTGCGACGGCAGTTTGCGAATGTCGAGCCTGTTCAGCGCGTCTCGAGTCGCGTGGTCGATCCGCAAGCCGTGCGATTCGAACCATGTGCCGTCGTCGACCTTGTGGTTCGTCTGCCACACGCGCTGCGAAATGCGCGCGGCCAGGGTCAGCTCATGCGTCAACTGACGGCCGCTGAGGGGACAGAGCAGCACGAGGGAATCGACGGCATCGATGTCGCAGGCGGCGCGCGCGGCGAGGCTACCGCCGATGCGGTGGCCGATGAGCGTCACGCTATCGACGCCACAATGCTCGCGCAGCCAGGCAACCGCCGCAGCGATGCTGTGCAACCACTGGTCGAAGCGCGCCGGTTCGTCGTCGTCGCCGGCGGAATCGCCGGTGCCATAATATGCCAGACGCAGCGTGGGTATTTCCGCGGCGGCCAATTGTTCCGCCAGGAAGACCAGCGGACGGTAACAATTCAGCGCCTCATCGGAGAGCGGCCCGCAGATGACGGCACCACGCTTGCCGTGTCCGGGGTGCAGCACACCGAAACAGCGCGAAATGTAGAGTGGGATCATGGTGCACTCAGCGAAACCGGCACATCGATTTGCTCTTGGGCCATGCGGAAGACGGTGGCGGCCGTCTCCAGGTCCTCGGCATCGACGGGAATGTCCAGGATGAAGCTGCGGTGGCCAAGCGCGAGATAGCGTGCGATTTCCTTCGCGACGGTCGCGAAATCTCCAACCAGGTACGGGCAGAATGTCCGATGCTGCTCGAACGGCCAGAGCCAGTACGGGCTGCCGTCCGCGGGGCGTTCGCGCGCGAGTTCCGACAGCGTGCGGTGCCATGACGAATCGCTGGTCTTCATCGCCAGGGCGTGGCTGAGCCGGCCTCGACGGTCATCCGGGAATCGGGCGTGCGCCACGTCCCATGCGTCATCGGCGTTGGCCCGCGCGATGATGCCGACGCGTATGCCACGTCCGGCCGGCACGTGGTCGTTGTCGCGGACGGTATCCGGCGGCGCCGGATATTCGACGGCAATCGCCCCCATTTCGACCGCGGCCGCACGCCCCGCCGGCGAGGAACCGGAAATCAGCCAGCCCGGCTGCAATGCCTCCGGCAGCGCGGGCGCCAATCGCACGCCACGTACCTGGTAGAACCGGCCGGAGAAAGTGACGGGCTGGTCGCTCTCCAGCAGGCGCCGCATCAGCAGCGCGTATTCGACCGTGCGGGCATAGCGGTCGTCATGCGCGGTTTCATCGCCGAGCGCGATGAGATCGTTGCGAAAGCCGCCAGCCAGCATGTTCAGCCAGATGCGCCGCCCGTGCAGGGCACCCAGCGATGCGACCATTTTCGCGGCGGTGTAAGGCAGCATATAAACCGGCTGCACCGCAACAAGGGGGCAAAGCTGACGTGTCTCCTGCAACGCCAGCTGCGCCACCAGCCAGGGATCGACGATGCTGTTGTCGGTGTAAATCAGCATCCCGGAGCAGCCGGCCGCCTCGCTCCATCGCGAGACGCTCCGCACATGCGACAGGTAATCCGCGGCCGCGAAGTCCTTTGACTGCGGGCACGTGCTGAACAGCATGATGCTGTCGGCCGGCACGGTGGTTACGCCGGTGCGGCGAATGCGGCGGCAAGGCGCCGTAGGGTCACGCCACGTTCGAAGTCCATGCCGTCGGCGTCGAACATCTGTCCGGAACCTTGCTCAACATCAAGAATCATGTCGAGCAACGCTTGTGAGTCGAGCACACCGAGTTCGATGAGATCGGCATCGGCGTCGATCCGTAGCGCAGCGCGACCGTCCTGGCGAAGCCGTCGTGTCAGGGCGTCCGTCAGCAAAGCCAGAGGCAGGCTGTCCGCTTTTATCATCAGGTCTTGCTGCACGTGGGCATCTCCATCAGGTCACGCAAGCGGGCATGGTCGGTCTTCCCGCTACCGTTGAGGGGCCAGTCGGCGACACGATGAATCGCCGACGGCACAGCATACGGCGGCAACGCCTGGCGGCACGCGTCCAGCATGTCGTCGATCGGCCGCGTGGTCTGGCCAACGAAGCCGACGATGCCGCGCGCCAGTCCATCCGGACCAAGCGGCCAGGCGATGACTGCTGCAGTGGCGCCGGCGGCGCGGTGCAATACCGCTTCGATTTCCTGGAGTTCCACCCGATGCCCGGCGATCTTAACCTGCCTGTCCAACCGACCGAGAAAGACGAGGCCGTGTTCACGTGTATGCCTTACACGGTCGCCGGTACGGTACCAGATGCGACCGTCCCAATCGAAGCGTACAAATCTCTCCCTTGTAAGATCGGGACGCTGCCAATAACCGTCGGTGACCTGGCTGCCGGTGAGACAGAGCTCGCCTTCCTCGCCCTCGGACACCGGCTGACCGGTTGAACCAACCGGCAGCGCGTCCTGCCCTGGCAGCGGCGCGCCGATCGGTACGATTTCGGGCAGTGCTTCCAAGGCCGCGGCATCGCGCGGCATACGGAACGCGGTCAGGGCGATCGTTGCCTCGGTCGGGCCGTAGAGGTTCTCGATCATCGCGTGTGGCGCGGCGGCGGCCCAGGCAACGGCGAGCCGTTTCGGCAGTGCCTCGCCGCAGAACAGACCAAGACGCAGGCTGGGAAAATCGCCGGGACGCAGCGCACGCAGGCCGAGCATCATCGCGGCGGTCGAGGGCACCGAAAACCATGTCGTCAGCGCGTGCCGCCGCACGAAGTCCCGCGGCACGAACCGGACGTTGTCCGGGATGCGAAACAATGCAGCACCGGCACCCCAACACAGGAACATGTCATGCACTGACAGATCGAAGGTGAGATCGAACAGTTGGGTGCAGCGATCGTCCGGCGTCGGTGCGTACCGCGCCGCGACGCTGCGGAGATACGGCATCGCGTTGCGATTGCGCACGAGAACACCCTTCGGTGCCCCGGTGGTGCCCGAGGTGAACAGCAGGTATGCGCCGTCTTCAGTGTTGCCGGGGTCCAGTCCTCCAAGATCCGCCGGTCCCAGGTCAGTGCTGCACAGGAACCGATGGCGCGTCATAGTTGCGGCCCAGTCCGGCACGACGGCGCTGTCCGGCAACAAGACGAGAACCCGCTGCGCAACGGCTTCAAGAAGGGGGCGGGCGTGATCGAGGTGGTTGCGATCTACAACAAGCGCCTGCGCGCCCGCGTCGTTCATGATCTGGCTTAGGCGCTGCGGCGGATGCCTGGCGTTCAGTGGCACATACGTGCAGCGTGCAAGCAGGGCCCCAAGAATGCCGGCGAAGTCGATCAGTCCTCGGTTGCCGAGAATGGCACAGCGTGCAGTTCCGTGCGCGCAGACCGCACCCGCCAGACCATGCGCGATCCGCGCCGCGAGCGCATGCAGGTCCCCATAGGATACGAAATCGCCGTCCACCCATAAGGCCGGCCGATCCGAGTGGCGCATCGCGCTGTGCCGGAACAATCCCGCGAGCGTGCTGGCCGAAAACGCGTCGGCTGATGGCGCGACAGCGCCCGTCATGGTCACCGCACCCCACGCGCCAAAGCTGTCAGTTGCGAGTTGGTCCACGAGCCAATCCTGATCGTGCCGGACGCCAGATATTCACAAGGGCGGAACCGGTTCCACTCAGCTCCCGGTGATACACGCGATGGTGCGGAAAGCTGCTGGAAATTGCTAAATCCTGACGTGTGACGTAACCATCCTTGCTGGTAGAACCAAAAATCGCAGACCCCATCTGCGTGTTCATTTCGTCGCACGTCCGGTTGAGCAGAAGGTTATGTTCGCCGCGTCACCTTGGCATTGGCGATGTACAACGCGTCGATGCCCATTTCAACGAATGTTTCCACCGCCTCGGCCTCGGTACAGACAATCGGCTGATGGTTGACGTTGTAGCTCGTGTTCAGCACGACGGGCACGCCGGTCAGTGCTTTCAGGCGCGACAGCAGGTAATAGAACGGCGCGTTGTGGTGCCGATCGACCGTCTGCACGCGCGCGGTCCCGTCCACGTGAGTGACGGCCGGCAACAGGTGCTGGGCCTCGTCGCGCACGCGCGTCAGCATGGTCATGTAAGGATATTCCTCGCCGGCGTTCAGCACGAAGTACCGATGCGCATCCTCCGCGGCGACGGCGGGCGCGAAGGGACGGTAATTCTGTCGCTTCTTGATCGCGAGGTTGATCCGGTCCTTGTTCGCCGCCTGCGATGGCAAGGCGAGCAAGCTGCGATTGCCCAGGGCCCGCGCGCCGAACTCCATGCGTCCATTGCACAATGCGACGATCTTGTCGGCGGCGATATCGCGGGCCGTGGCGTCGAGCATATGCTGTTCGTCGCCATATTCCTCCAGCACCAGCTCCTTGTGCTGCGCCATGACCGCGTGCAGGCCGGCCAGACGTGGCGCGGGGCCGAAGAAAGGCATCACGCCGGGCATGCGAAGCGGCGCGCCTTGGGCGAACACGCAGGCGGCGGCGGCGCCAAACGCGGTGCCCTCGTCGCCCGAGGCGTAGGCGACATGGATGTGTTCAAACATGTTGCTGGCGCGTAATTCGCCGATCGCCGCGCAATTCTCCGCGCAACCCCCACTTAGCACGAGGTTCGCTGCCTTGGTCTGCGTCTGGTAGTGGCCGCAGATATGGAACAGCGCCTCGGTGAAGCGTTGTTGCAGCGCCGCGCTGATGTCGGCACGCTCCTGATGCGCGCAACTTCTGCCATCGATCCCAAGCCCGCGCTCAAGCGCCGCGGCGCTGGCAGTGAAGAACAACCCGTCCGCGAAGCCGCGGTTCAACGCCAGGCTGGGGATTTCCACGCTGCCGTTCGGTCCAAGGCGGATCGCCGAGCGGAAGAACTCGCGATGGCGCCGAGGATCGCCGAAGCTGGCCAGGCCCATCACCTTGTACTCGTCTTCGTTGAAGGCGTAGCCAAGGAACTGAGTGACCAGTGAATAGAAGATGCCCAACGATTGCGTGACCGGATAACGCGCCAGGCGAGCGACCGTGCCGCCTTCGCACAGATAGACCGACGTCGACCCGATCTCGCCCGCCGCGTCCATCACCACCGCCAGGCAGCGGTCGAAAGCACTGCTGGCAAGGGCCGCGTGCAAATGCGCTTCGTGATGGTCCGTGGGATGGAAGCGCATTGCGTCGCCGGTACGAAACCGGCTTTTCAACAGGCCGAAAACGGAATCCGGTGACAGGCACTCCTGCCAATACAGCCGGGCGAGTTCCTCCGACGCGTAGATCGGACGGTAGCGGCCGAAATTGAAGTTGCTGCAGACGTCCTGCACCTCGTCCAGGTGCGCACCGGCGGCATCGAGGCAGTACTGGATCGCCTGAAACGGAAACGCGGCACTTTTCTTGATGCGGTCGAAGCGTTCCTCCGACGCGGCGGCGAGAATCTTGCCGTCCAGCAATAGCGCGGCCGCGGCATCCATTCCCTGCACGACCCGCGAATCCCGCGCCATTTGCTCCGGGAAATGCTGCTCCAGGAAGCCGGTGACGTTCGCCAGGCCAGCAATTCCCAATGTGAGCATACCCCTCCCCTTTCGATGCTTGCCGCAGGCGGTCGTGCTCCGTTGCCAGAGCAAGACTAAGGAATTATTGCAACGGGGCGGCGCGGCAAGGGGTGGTAGCAGCTCTCACAGCTCATTGATAGTCGCAAACGCGCCTCACGCGCGCGCGATCTTCAAGCGTCTTCCAACGTGAAACCAGCCTTCAAGGTAACTTGATAATGCTGGATCCGGCCGCCTTCGATCTCGCCGCGCATCTGCACGACTTCGAACCAACGCAGATTGCGTAGTGTCTTGGCGGCGCGGGAAACGGCGACTTCGATCGCATCCGCGTGACTCGTCGGCGAGGAGCCAACCAATTCGACAACCTTGTACACGTGATCGGCCATGGCGATATTCTCCTACGTAACGTCAGGGCCATAACCACGGCGGCAAGGTTTGGTGGCCGCCGGGCCGATCACCGTGGCGCGCGGCCGGCAGCGGCCGCGCGGGATCGGGTGGCGCGCGAACCGATTACGCGCCGATCAGGCAGAACGCCAGCCGATTACGCGCGCGGCTTGGGCGCTTCCACCGGGCCGCCGGCCTTGCGCCAGGCGCCAAAGCCGCCGTCGATATGCGCGACGTTCGCCAGCCCCATGTCCTGCGGGGTCTTGGCGGCGAGCGCCGATCGCCAGCCGCCGGCGCAGAAAAAGACGAAGCGCTTGTCTTCGGCGAAGATCGGCTTGTGGTAAGGACTTTCCGGATCGATCCAGAATTCCAGCATGCCACGCGTGCAGGCAAAGGCACCGGGCATCTTGCCCTCGCGGTCCAACTCGCGCGGATCGCGCAGATCGACGAACACCACGTCGTCGCTGCCATGCAACGCGACCGCTTCCGTTGGGGTCAGCGTCTGGATTTCGGCGTTGGCCTCGGCCAGAAGCTCCTTGTAACCTTTCTTGATGTGCATCAATTGCCCTCGCTGACGGTCGTGGATGCCGACCTTCGTCGGCATGACGAATTGAGGCAGCCGGCCCAAACTCGAGAGATCGAGTCGTTAGGGGCACAAATCTAACCGCGCATGCGCTCCAGCCGCGGCGCCGGCATCGGCATGGAACCCGCCGGCGGCAGCGTGGTTCCGGCGGATGCTTCTTTTGCCGGCACGCGTGCGCCAGGCGGCTTGTGGCCGAGGTAGATCAGCCGCTTGAACTCCTTCCGGCCGCGCGCGACCGAATCCAGGATCAACCCGGCGGCGCCCGACAGGAATGACAGCAGAACCAAGCCGGTCGACAGCACCGCGGTGGGAAGCCTGGGCACCAGTCCGGTGCGGAAATATTCGATAACCACTGGCAGCCCGAGCGCGATGCCGGCAGCCAGCAACCCGAGGCCCGCGACACCGAAGAACTGCAGCGGCCGCTCTTCCTTCACCAGCTTGAGGATGGTGAACAGGATCCGGGCGCCGTCCGAGTATGTGCGCAATTTCGAGGTCGAACCCGGCGGCCGCTCGCGATACCGCGTGGCGATCTCGCCGATCGGCATGCGCAGCTCAAGCGCGTGGATGGTGAACTCCGTCTCGGTTTCGAAGCCGCTCGCGAGGGCCGGAAACGATTTGACGAACCGCCGGCTGAATACGCGATAGCCGGACAGCATGTCGGTGATGCGGTTGCCGAAGATCCAGCGGACAATACCGGTGAGCATGAAATTGCCAGACCGATGACCGCGGCGATAGGCTGTGTCCTGGTCGCTGATCCGGGTCGCCGTCACCATGTCGAGCTGCCTGTCGACGAGCAATCGCACCATCGCGGGCGCTGCCGCGGCCTCATACGTGTTGTCGCCGTCCACCAGGATATAAACGTCCGCGTCCACGTCCGCGAACATCCGGCGGACGACATTGCCCTTGCCCTGCATGGTTTCGTGACGCACCACGCCACCGGCGGCTTGCGCCACTTCGACCGTGTCGTCGGTGGAGTTGTTGTCATACACATAGACTGCGGCATTGGGGATGCTGGCCGCGAACCCCGCAATGACATTGCCGATCGACGCCGCCTCATTATGGCAGGGCACGAGCACGGCGATTTCCAGGTCCGCGTAACGCGGATCGTCAGGAACCAATCGACGCGCGGAGTCGAACGCGATCTCGATCCCCGGCGGATCGTCCATCATATCCGCTTTAGCGGCCATTTGACCCATTCCGAGCCCGTGTTGGCGCGCGGCAACCGATGCCAGGCAATGCTCTATCTCCCCGGAAAACCGGCACAACCTACCATGCCCGGCGCGGGAAGCGTAGCTGTTGTGCGGCGCGCTATTCCGCCGCCAACCCCGGGGTGAACGCCGCCACCTCGGCGCGTTCGGCACTGGGCATCGGCTGCGGCCACCAGCGATCCTCCCACTCCGCGAACAGCGGATGCAGCTTCGGCATCACTTGTTCCGCGAACAGCTTGGTGTTGTACTTGGCGAGATCCTTGCCCATGTTGCCGAATTGCAGCAGCAGCATCAGGTGGCCGACATTCAGTTCGGTGGCCACTTCGGTGAGTTGCGCTACCACCTCGTCCGGGGAGCCGATGATCACATAGCCCAGATCAATGATATCCTTCATCTCGGTCGCCCGCATGCGCGCCCGCGCACCACTGGCGGCCGCGCGGCCTACCTGGCTCTCCATGCCGGCGCGCTGGGTGGCTTCGGTGATGTAGCCCGGCGGGGTTGCCCACATCGGATCGACGTGCAGGCAACGGCCGTAGAAATACTCAGCGGGTTCGCGATACAGTTCCCACGCCTTCTCGCGCGTTTCCGCGACGCCGACGAATTGCAGGAAGCCGGCACGATATGGATTGCGGTCCTTGCCGAGCCGCGCCATCTCGTTCCAGAACCCGTCCATCGTCGCCTTGCCGTCCTTGTAACCGAAATAGGACAAGTAGGCGTAGACGTAGTCCATCCGAGCGCACCACTGCCACGTTTCCACCGAGCCGCCGCCCGGAATCCACACCGGCGGATGGGGACGCTGGATCGGCCGCGGCCAGATATTCACATAGCGTTGCTGATTATAGCGGCCGTTGAATGCGAACGTGTCCGGCTCCTGCCACGCCTTCATCACCAGGTCATGCGCTTCCAGATAGCGCTCGCGCAGCAGCGACGGGTTCTGGCCATAGGCGTAGCAGGTGTCCATCGGCGTGCCGACCGGGAAGCCTGCGATCAGCCGCCCGCCGGAGATCACGTCGATCATGGCGAACTCTTCGGCGACGCGGGTTGGTGGATTGTATAGCGCGAGCGAATTGCCCATCACGCAGATCACGGTATCGCGCGTGCGGCGCGACAACGCCGAGGCGATCAGGTTGGGCGAGGGCATCAGGCCGTAGCCGTTCGAGTGATGCTCGTTGCAGCATACCGCGTCGAAGCCGCAATCCGCCGCGTACTCCATCTCGTCCATGAAGTCGTTGTACATGAGGTGCGCACGCTTCGGATCGAACAGCGTCGAGTGGATGTCCACCCACACCGAATGGTGCCTGTCGCGGAAATCGTCCGGCAGCTCAGTGTAGGGCATCAGGTGGAACCAGAGCAGTTTCATGAGGTGTGATCCTTTGGGGGTCCGATCCTTTGGGACGCGATACTGACCAGTATGGCGGCAGGACCCGGCGGTTCGTCAACCGGCGGCCGCGTCCCGGGTCGGCAGAAAAAAGTTGCGCGGGGCTGCATCCGATCGACCGCCTCGTGACGAAAGGGGGCAGCGGTCGGTGATCCGGCCGTGCAACCCGAGCGAGGAGACCACCCAAATGAAGCGCATTGCCCTGTTGACCGCGATGCTTCTGGCATCCGCACCCGCCTTCGCGCAGACGATGTCCGAACCGACCGTTCGGGTCGGCGGCCAGGCGATGTTTCCGACCAAAACCATCGTCGCCAACGCGGTGAACTCGTCCGATCACACCACGCTGGTGGCGGCGGTGAAGGCGGCTGGCCTGGCGGATACGCTGAACGGCAAGGGCCCGTTCACGGTGTTCGCGCCCACCAACGAAGCCTTCGGCG
>DATHNI010000560.1:0-4292 GCA_035486135.1 Acetobacteraceae bacterium | reverse complement strand
CGCCATTTCTCAACCATTTTCCAATACTCAGACGTCCGGGCGCTGATGGGGTTACTCAGCATGCTATGGATCCCGTTCACAACAGTAATGTGCCACTGAGCAACAATGCGCGATACTGTCGCGCGATGTGCGACCCCGTGGGTGGCAGGTCATCGCTCGCCATGACGGTGAGCGCGGCGTATGAGTCAGACATTTCGTCTGCCTGATATTACAGCTGATCCTCGATCAGCACCACGTGCAACTGGCGCGGTCCATGCGCGCCGAGTTCCAGCGTTTGCTCGATGTCCGCAGACCGCGACGGGCCGGTCACCAGCATGACGTTGCGCGGCATGCCGCCGAGTTCCTCGCGCAGGAGGTCCCACGCTTCCTCATAGGCGCCCACCAGCCGCGACGCGCGCAGCACGACGATCTCGGTGTCCGCCAGCAGGTTCAGCGTGGTCGGACGGTCCGGTGCGCTCGGCAGCATCAGGGTGCCGGTTTCGGCGATCGCGGCGAAGGCGTGCTGCACGCTGACCAGGTCGGTCGCCTCGGCACGGCCCTCGCGGATCGTCAGCAGCGGCCGGGCCGACCACGGGATGGCGCGCAACTCCGGATGCGGCGCCATGACGAAGGACGTCGGCAGGTTCTGCGCCGCGAGGTAATCCGCCACCGCGCCCGGGACGGCATCCCCGTCCGCGACGAACGCGACGCTGCCGAATTCCGCCTCCAGCCGGCGGATGAACAACGCCACTTGCTCCGCGTGCGGCAGGCGCGAGCGGGCGGGGATCAACTGCCGCGGGTGCGTCGCCAGGCGGCCGCGCAGCATCGCGGCCTGGTCCGGCGGCAGTGGACCTCGCCGCAGGCCGCGGCGGATCGCGTTCAGCATCGTTTCGCGACTCATCGGATCGTCCCGGCTCGCTGTGCCTTCTTGTAACGCGCGAAAAAGGTGTCGCCCTCGGGCGCCGGCATGTCGCGCCCCGCGGTCCAGCCGCCGGCGAGCGGCAGCTTGCTGAACCGGCCGCGCTTGCGTCCGAACCACCCGAGCGTCACCGCGGCGGCACGGGTGGCCAGGCGGTACAGCGCCGGGCGGCGGACGAAGAAGCCCCAGAACGCCAGGCCATAGCGCATGGTCGAGGGGGTCAGGTGGCGCTCGAATTCGCGCTCGCGCCAGTGACGCATGAGGTTGGGGAGCGGGATGCGCACGGGGCACACGCTCTCGCATTTGCCACAGAAGGTGCTGGCGTTCGGCAGGTGGCCGGCCTGGTCGATGCCGATCAGCGACGGCGTCAGCACCGCGCCCATCGGACCGGGATACACCCAGCCATAGGCGTGTCCGCCCACCGCGCCATAGACCGGGCAATGGTTCATGCAGGCGGCGCAGCGGATGCAGCGCAGCATGTCCTGGAACTCGGTGCCCAGCATCGCCGAGCGCCCGTTATCCACCAGCACCACGTGATATTCCTCCGGCCCGTCCAGGTCGTCCGGCCGGCGCGCTCCGGTGGAGAACGTGGTGTAGACGGAAAACTCCTGCCCCGTTGCCGAGCGCGCCAGCACGCGCAGCAGTGACGTGCAGTCCTCCAGCGTCGGCACGCATTTCTCGATGCTGGCCAGCACGATGTGTACGCGCGGCAGGGTCTGCGTGAGGTCGCCGTTGCCCTCGTTGGTGACGATGACGCTGCTGCCGGTTTCGGCGATCAGGAAGTTGGCACCGGTGATGCCGACATCGGCGGCGAGGAAGCGTTGCCGCAGCTTGGCGCGTGCCTCGGTGAGGATGTCGCGGCGCTCGGCGAACACGCGGTCGGACGGCAGGTCGGTGTGCGATTTGCGGAAGGTGGTTTCCCAGTCTTCCTTGTTGAGGTGGAAGGCCGGCGCGATGATGTGGCTGGGCACCTCGTGGCGAAGCTGGATGATGTACTCGCCGAGGTCCGTCTCGATCGGGGTGATGCCGTGGCGTTCGAGGTGGTCGTTGATGCCCAGCTCCTCGCTGATCATCGACTTGCCCTTGGTGACGGTGCGCGCGTTGGCATTGCGGCAGATCGTCAGGACGGCGTCGCGTGCCTCGTCGGCGGTGGCGCACCAGTGCAGTTTGCCGCCGGCGGCCAGGAGCCTCGCTTCGTATTCTTCCAGGTAGAAGTCGAGGTTCGCCAGCGCGTGGTTCTTGATGTCGCGCGCGGTGTCGCGGAGTTGCTCGAATTCCGGCAGCGCGGCGACGGCGGCGGCGCGGCGCGCGATGAAGCTGGGGCCGCTGCGCGCCAACGCCTTTTGCAGCCCGGCATCGGCCAGGGCGCGGTGGGCGTTCTCCTTGAAGGCCGGCGAGGTGGCGACTTGCATGGTGTGTCCTGGGTCGGAGCACCTCTCCCGCTACGCGGGAGAGGTCGATGGCGCGCAGCGCCGAGGGTGAGGGTGATCGGGTCGGCACGCAGCGCTTGCTCCGGGGCGACCCGATCACCCTCACCCGGAGCGCTAACGCGCTCCGCCCCCCGGGTCAAACGCCCGGGGGCAGGCCCTGTCCCGCAAGCGGGAGAGGGTTTCGGCGGGCGATCATCTGGCGCCCGGCCATGAAGTCCGCAGGGCTGTTGACCGCCTCCACCGCCTGGACCGTGCCATCCGCGCCCAGGTGGAACACGGCGAATTTTCCGTCCGCCGGATTGCCGCGCAGCACGAGGTCGGCCACGTCGAACGGCAGGCCCGCGATCTGCAGGCGGATGTCGTATTGGTCGGACCAGAACCACGGCACTTCCGGCGCCGGCGGTGTCCGGCCGCACAGATCGGCCGCGGCCTGCTTGGCTTGCTCCAGCGCGTTCGGCACGCTTTCGAGGCGGTGTGTCCGGCCATACAGTGGCAGCGGCCGGCGGGTGCAGTCGCCGATGGCGTGGATACGCGGATCGCTGGTGCGCGCGGCGAGATCGACAACCACGCCGTCATCGCACGCCAGCCCCGCCGCGCGCGCCAGCGAGTCGTCCGGCGCGGCACCGACCCCCACCAGCACGATGTCGCAGGGCAACGACGTGCCGTCGGCCAGGCGCACGCCGGCGACGCGGCCTGCGTCGCCCTCGATCGCCGCGATGCCGGCGTTGCACAGGATGCGCACGTCGTGGGCCGCATGCGCGCGGGCGAAGAACTCCGACAGCGGCTGCGAGGCGACGCGGGCCAGCACCCGTGCCTCGCGCTCCACCACCGTGACCGCGACACCGAGGGCGCGGGCCGAGGCGGCGACCTCCAGCCCGATATAGCCGCCGCCGATCACCACCAGCCGGCGGCCCTGGGTCAGCGCCGCTTGCAGCGCGTCGGCATCGGCCACGCTGCGCAGCGCAAGCACGCCGCCGAGGTCGTGGCCGGGGATCCGCAGCATGCGCGGCCGGGCGCCGGTCGCCAGGACGAGGTGGTCGTAGGGAAGTTGTTCGCCGGAACTTAGCGTGACGCTGCGGTTTTCGCGGTCGATAGCGGTAACGTGGGTCGCCAGGCGCAGCGTGATGGCGTTGGCCGGATAGAAGGTCGCGGCACGCAGCGCCAGGCTGCTAGCGTCGGTTTCGCGCTTCAACCAGGCCTTGGAGAGCGGCGGGCGTTGGTACGGCTGCACCGGTTCCGCACCGACCAGGGTGATCGGGCCCTTCCATCCGTATTGACGCAGCAGCGCCGCGACGGATCCTCCGGCATGGCCGGCCCCGACGATCACCACGTCGCTCATCTACTAACCTCTCCCGCTGCGCGGGAGAGGTCGATGGCGCGCAGCGCCGAGGGTGAGGGTGATCGAGTCGGCACGCAGCCCTTGCTTCGGGGCGACCCGATCACCCTCACGCGCCGGCTTCGCTTGGCGACCTCTCCCGCCGCAGGCGGGAGAGGTTTTCTGCTCAAGCACCGAACTGCTTTGCAAGCTGCGCCGGGAGCCGGCCGTACACAGCCCGCGCATTCCCTTCGTAAATCTTCGCCTTATCCGCCGCCGACAGAGCCAGTTGCTCCACGTATCGCTTGGTGTCGTCGTACGCATAGCCGGTCTCCGGATCGATCCCGCGCACCGCGCCGATCATCTCGGACGCAAACAGGATGTTCTTCGCCGGGATCACCTTCGCCAGCAGCTCCTGCCCGGGCAGATGATAAACACACGTATCGAAGAAGATATTGTGCAGCACGTGCTCCGTCAGCAGCGGCAGCTTCATGTCCTGC
Source organism: Acetobacteraceae bacterium (assembly GCA_035486135.1). Lineage (GTDB taxonomy): Bacteria > Pseudomonadota > Alphaproteobacteria > Acetobacterales > Acetobacteraceae > JASHVB01. Next base: position 149 of record DATHNI010000560.1, on the reverse strand, counting down.
GCGAGGCCGCGGAACCGGCCCCAATGATACGGCACCGCCCCGCCGCCATGCGGAATGATGAACTTCAACTTGGGAAACCGCTGAAACAGATCCGATGTCATGCACTGGTTGAACGCGGTGGTGTCGCCGCTCAGGTAATGCGAGCCGGT
>DATHNI010000559.1:0-2893 GCA_035486135.1 Acetobacteraceae bacterium | reverse complement strand
TGCCGACGCGAAAGCTGAATTGGCTGCCAATCTTCTGCTCCCAGAAGAGATCTTCAATGCGGAAGCCTTGGTTCCACGACGTCCACTCGTAGTTGGACCAAAGCGAGCCAATGTCCCGAAGGCCAAACACGGCCGGAACTGTGTTGTCGCCAAGGCTGCCTCGAAACGCCCCGCGAACCACCAGCGTGCCTTCGTATGGCCCGCCCCGGTCCAGCGCCGTCCAGGTGGTGCTGACCGCAGCCCAGCCACCCAGCGCCGTATCGTTAGTGGCTGTCCGTGCCGTCGCTGATGTCGATTGAAACAGCTGCTGATAACTGGCGCCGAACGTAAACCCGTATTTCTCGTAGATACTACGACGAAACTCGGCCAGATCATCGCGCCCTGGAAACTGCAGACTGGGGAAGACGGTTCCCGTCGGGGCCGGGGCTTGCGGGCGCGCCTGCGGCTGCCCCTGATCGGCATCCTCATTCGGATCATCGCTCAGCGGGGAAGAAGGGGGCGGCAGCACATCCGGCGCCTCCAGCTCCTGCGCGCTCGACGAACACGCAGGAAGCGTTACGCCCACCAGCACCCAGACTACGACCGCCAACAACCAGCGAGTGCTGACGGAGAATTCGGGCACGGATACTGGCCGAGGCGTGCTCAGCTCTTTGCCCACTCCGTTCGCCCCACCACTCCCGCAGTCACGAGACGCTCCACTTCCACTGGCGCATAGCCAAGGTCGGCAAGAACACCTGGCCCGTCGGCCCCGATGCGCGAGGCCGCGGGCGGGCGCGGCTGCGGTTCGCCGTCGAAGGCGAACCATGTAGGCGCAAAGCACTCGGTCGTCCAGCCGTCCTTCTCGCGTTTCTCAAAGCGTACGGTGCGCGAAGGGGCGTCGCGGTGGCGGTCGGCCAGTTCCTTGCAGGTCTGCACCGGCATCGCTTGGATGTTCTGCTGCGCGCACCAGGCGAGCGCATCCGCGCGATTGCGGCTGCCGAGCTCCGCCGTGATGTCGCGCGGCGCCTGAGCGAAGATCCAACCATCGCCGAGCTGATACACGCGCTCGCCTGCCGTCATGCCGGTCGCAAGCTGGCCGCGCGCGCTGGCCGGAAGTTCGCCGCCGGACCGCTGGAACAGCAGCTGGAGCAGCGTCGCGGCGTTGCAGAGCGAGATCTCCGCCCAGTCGCCGCGCCCGTCGCCACGCCGCTCCCGCGCGTAGAGCGCGAGCACCCCCGATAGTGTGCCAAGATACCCGCACAGATAGTCCACGGCCGAAGCGAAGCCGTGGAAGGTCGGCGTCTCCGGCCCGCCGAAGCGCATCATCAACCCCGTGGTGCCCTGGATGGAGGGGTCGTAGCCCTTATCGTGGTGCCGCGGCCCGTGCCGCTCGCCGCGGGTGGCGGTAATTTGCAGGCCGATGGCGCGCGGATTGCGCTGCTCCAGCGACGCCGCATCGACGTGGAGGCGCCCCATCTGATCGTCCATCATGTTGCAGCAGACGATATCGGCGCGCTCAGTGATCCGGCTGATGATGGCCAGCCCTTCCGGCTTTCGCCGCTCCACGATGATGCTGCGCTTGCCAACCGAGTTCTCCCCCGACCAAAACACGTGGATCGTCGGAGGCTGCTGCGGATCCATCACATCCACGCGCGTCACGGTGGCGCCGAGCTCGACGAACATGCGCGTGCAGCACGGCCCGGCCAGCACGTTGGTCAGGTCCACCACCATGTAGCCTTCCAGCGGCAGGCGTCCGTTGGCCCGGCCCGTCGCGGCTGGCGGCGGCGCGGTGCGGGTGGGCAGAACTGAGGCGGCGCGGCGGGCGAGAAGTGGCGCGTAGGGTTGCGCGCTGCGCATCCAATTGACCCGCCCGATCTGCACGCCCACGGTCCCGGGGACCTCGGCGAAGACGCCGGCCGTGCGCGCGTCGGCGTCGTGCTGCCATTCCTCCCAGGTCATCATGATAGTGGCCGCGGTGCCGTTCGCGGCGAGGAAGCGTTCCCACTCCGCCGCGGTGCGGGCGGCGAAGGCGGGTTCCAACAAGTCGGCGAGGCGTGAGGTGTAGGTGAAGCCTAGCGAGAGGCTGTCGGCCAGGTTACGCCGCGCATCGGCGATGTTGACCGCATCATAGGGGTTGACGAAGACCGCGCCAGTGGCGAGGGCCTGGTCCCATAGTCCCATGGCTTCCAGCAGGCGCCGTGACAGCCGAGCGTTCGGGCCGGCCATCGGCAGAAGCCATCTCTTGTCCCGAGCGCGGTAGGGCGTGGAGAAAGGTGCAAAGCGCCGTTCCAGCCACATCTGCCGTTCGGGCTCGCGGATCGCATCGGCAACGAAGGTGCGGAACTGCTCGGCAGTGGTCCCAGGCGGCAGGCCGCCGATGACGATCGGCTCCAGATGGTCGGGCAGCCCTTTGGAGGTGACGCTCAGCGCACCGATCGCCGACAGCCCACCGGAGAGACGGCTGGCGATGATCTCCCGCCCCAGGCCGGTGCGCAGCCTGTCCACCAGTGTGGAGACAGCCGCCACCGCGCCGTTGACGCCGCAATAGACGGAAGGTAGCGGGAGCGGCGTGTATATCACCGGCCGATTGAGGATGGGGCCGGAGACGCTCATGTTGGTGTAGAAGCCGACGACCGCTTTGAGCAGGTCCTCCGAGCAGTCGTGCGGCAGGTGACCATAGGCCTCGTCGCCGGGCAGCGCCGCCACGATGCGCAGCAGGATCTGATGCGGCGCCCGCGCGAATTGCGCGGCGCCGTCCACGATGACGACGTCAGCGGAAGAGGCATCCGCCGCGGCACCCGGCGGCAGCGCGATCTTGCCACGGTCGAAATAGACGTCGTCGAGGGCGACGCGCTGGTCCGCCGCCGGTGTCGGGCCGGCGCGCTCAACGAAAACCTCCGCGCCCTGGTCGGCC
>DATHNI010000558.1:0-6924 GCA_035486135.1 Acetobacteraceae bacterium | reverse complement strand
TCATGGACTTCTCACTCTCTCCCGAGTTGATCGAATTGCAGCAGCGGACGCGAAGCCTGATCCGCGACAAGATCATCCCGCTGGAGCAGGACCCGCGGCAGACCGCGCACGGTCCGACCGAGGAATTCCGCCGCGAACTCGTGGCACTGGGGCGTGAAGCCGGATTGATCGCGCCACATGCGTCGCCAGAGTACGGCGGGCTGGGGCTCAACAACGTCGGCAAGGCCATCGTGTTCGAGGAAGCGGGATATTCGCTGCTCGGCCCGGTCGCGATGCACATCTTCGCGCCCGACGAGGGCAACATCCACCTGCTGGAGGTGGTGGCGACACACGAGCAGAAGGAGCGTTGGCTTCGGCCCCTGGCGCGCGGCGACATCCGTTCGTGCTTCTGCATGACGGAGCCGGCGCCGGGTGCCGGTTCGGATCCCTCGGCGCTGAACACGACGGCGGTGAAGGACGGCAACCACTGGGTGATCAACGGCACCAAGTGGTTCATCACCGGCGCGCATGGCGCTGCGTTCGCCATCATCATGGCGAAGGGCGAGGACGGCGCAGCCACGATGTTCCTGGCCGACATGGATCAGCCAGGGATCGAGATCGTGCGCACCATGCACAGCCTCGACCAGGCGTTCGCCGGTGGCCACGCGGTGGTGCGGTTCAACGATCTGCGGGTGCCCGCCGGCGATATTCTCGGCGAGCCAGGCAAGGGCTTTCGCTACGCTCAGGTGCGGCTGGCGCCGGCGCGGCTGACGCATTGCATGCGCTGGCTCGGCGCGGCGCGGCGCGCGCACGATATCGCGGCGGGCTATGCGCAGGGGAGGGAAGTGTTCGGGGCGAAGCTGGTCAACCATGAAGGCGTCGGCTTCATGTTGGCGGACAATGAAATCGACATCCGCATGAGTCGCCTGTCGATCTGGCATACCGCCTGGCTGCTGGATCAGGGGGCGCGGGGAACGACGGAGTCCTCGATCGCCAAGGTGTTTTGCTCCGAGGCGATCTGGCGCGTGGTCGATCGCTGCGTGCAGGTGCTGGGCGGCCAGGGCGTGACCGGTGAAACGTTGGTGGAACGTATCTTCCGCGAGGTGCGCGCGTTCCGCATCTACGACGGCCCGTCCGAGGTGCATCGCTGGTCGCTCGCGCAACGGATTGCCCGCAATGGAGCGAATTGGTGAGCGACTTCGACCTGAACGGCAAAGTCTGCATTGTCACCGGGGCCGGCCGCGGCATCGGCCGCGCGATGGGGGAGGCTCTGGCGCGGCATGGCGGCTTCGTCGTGCTGGTCGGCCGCACCCAGGCGACGTTGCAGGAAGCCGCCGACGCGATCGGCGATCGCGCGATGGTGCAGGTGGCCGACGTAGCGCGCGAGGCCGACGTGCTGGCGCTGCGCGACGCCGTATTGGCGCGTGCCGGGCGGATCGACGTGCTGGTGAACAACGCAGGCGTCAACCCGATCTTTCGTGGCATCGAGCGCATCAGCCTGGAGGACTGGCAGCAGATCATCGACGTCAACCTCACCGGCGTTTTCCTGTGCTGCAAGCATATCGGCGGCGCGATGGGGCAGGGGGGATCGATCATCAATGTCAGTTCCGTCGCCGGGTTGGGCGGCCTGCCGCGGTCCGTGCCGTACTGCGCTTCCAAGGGCGGGGTGGAGATGCTGACGCGCGCTCTGGCGCTGGACTGGGCGAAGCGCGGCGTGCGGGTGAACACGCTGGCGCCGGGCTGGGTGGACACCGACCTGACGCACGGCCTGCTGGAGCATGACGTGCACGGCAAGCGCTTGCTCGACCGCACGCCGCTGGGCCGCTTCGCCGTGCCGAACGACATGGCGGGCGGCGTGGTGTTCCTGGCGTGCGACGCCTCGGCGTTCATGACCGGGCAAAGCCTGGTCATCGATGGCGGCTGGACGGCGGAGTAGTTTATCCCCGCGCGGCCACTGCAACATGACGGGTGAAGACCGAGGTTTATGAGATGTTGAGCGAAGCCGGCAACGTCCTGCTGACCCGCACCAGCCGATTTGAAGCTGGCCGAGGTAATGCGCGCCCGCTTTGGCCACGAACACGGGCTCGTCGCGGAGACGCAGGGAACGTAGGGGGTTTGGTGATAATAGCGCATCGATCCGGGGTGACGGACGTCAGTAAGTAGATTCACCACAAAGACACAAAGGCACGAAGAAAAAAGAACTTCGTGCCTTTGTGTCTTTGTGGTGAATCTACTTACCTGGCTGCGCGCCGTGCTGGCCTCGCGGGCCTGGCGGCAGGGGATCGAAGCGACGCCCCGGCTCCGATTCAAGCCCCTCCGCATCGAAAAATTGCGCTCCCCGTCTTGATGTAGATCAAGGCGTGAACGCCCGGTCACGCCGAAACTGCTGCTCAGAGCCAGCTTGGCTTCCAGTAGAAAAAGCGGAGAGTACCATGAACGCTGCCGACATCATGACACCAGACGTCATCACGGTCAGTCCCGACGCGCCGCTCGACCAGATCGTGAATCTCATGCTGGGCAACCAGATCAGCGGGATTCCGGTGACCGAGGGAGGCTGCGTTATCGGCATCGTGACCGAGGGCGATCTGCTGCGGCGGATCGAACTCGGCTCCGAACCGCGCCGGTCACATCTGCTGGAACTGGTCTCCCGCGCGACGCCGCTCGCCGCGGAGTATGTGCGGAGCCATGGACGGAAGGCGTCCGAGGTGATGAGCGCCGATGTCGTCGCGGTGGACGAGGCCACGCCGATCGCCGAAATCGCGCGCCTGCTGGAAACGCGACGGATCAAGCGGGTGCCAGTGCTGCGCGACGGCAAGCTGGTGGGCATCGTCAGCCGCGCCAACCTGCTGCGCGCGCTGGCCACGCGGCTGCAAACCTCGGCACCGCCGCTCGCCGATGACCGGCGGATCCGCGACGCCGTGCTCGCGGAGCTGAAGCAGTATAAATGGGGCACCATGGTCGCCCAACTCGACGTGACGGTCGACAACGGCGTGGTGGAACTGTGGGGCGTGGTGCACAGCCCCGAGCAACAGATGGCGGTGCGCGTGACGGCGGAGAACACACCGGGCGTGAAGCGGGTGGAGGACCACCTGGAGGACGTGACGGCGACGGCTCTGCTGATCCCGATGGCGTGACGGCCGGGCTTGGTCCAGGGCAGGCGGCCTGACGTTCCGCGTTGCTGGTGCTGCCCCGGGCCCGCCTCCCGTCGTCATCGCGAGGAGTGCAGCGACGCGGCAATCGACGAGACTGCCTCGGCGGCTCTCCGCGGACCTCGGCCATCCTCCGCGTTGAGTTTTGTGAACGAGCGGCCCGTTCAAACCTGGCCCCAGACCCGCGCTGGTCGTGCGTGCTGTCGGGTTCCGGGTAAATCATCGCGGAGGGTGGCGGAGGACCGCCGAGAGCCGCCGAGGGGTCATCATGCCCGGCTTGGTCAAATCGACTGTTCGTAACGGTGCCCATGCAATCGAACAGACTGTCTCTGCGCCCCTCTGCGGAACTCCGTCATCCTCCGCGTTGAATTTCGCGAACGAGCGGCCTGCACGGACCTGACCTCCGGCTGCGCTGGCCGTGCGTGCTGTCTGGTTCCCGGCGCTGCACTGCCGGTGATCGCCAGCCCGTGGCCTATGCGCTATCATTGTCGCCAACCAGATGAGGAAAGGGCAGTACCATGACTGAAGCCTGTATCGTCGGCTGGGCACATTCGCCGTTTGGCCGGTTGGAAGACCCCGACATCGAATCGCTGATCGGCCGTGTCGCCGGCGCGGCGATCGAGGATGCCGGCGTCGCCGCCACCGACATCGACGCCACCTTCGTCAGCCTGTTCAACAACGGCTTTTCCGCGCAGGATTTTCCGGCGTCGCTGGTGCTGCAGCATGTGCCCGACCTGCGCTTCAAGCCGATCACGCGGTTCGAGAACGCCTGCGCGTCCGGTTCCGCCGCGGTGCACGGCGCGCGCGACTTCATCGGGGCCGGCCGCGGCCGCTTCGCTCTGGTGATCGGCGTGGAGAAGATGACTGCCACGCCGGGCAAGGAAGTCGGCGACATTCTGCTGAAAGCCTGCTACCAGAAGGAAGAAGGCGACATTCCCGCCGGTTTCGCCGGCGTGTTCGGCCGCATCGCCGAGCGCTACTTCCAGCGCTATGGCGACCAGTCCGACGCCCTGGCGGCGATCGCCGCGAAGAACCACAAGAATGGCGTGGACAACCCCTATGCGCAGATGCGCAAGGATCTTGGTTACGATTTCTGCCGCACGGTGTCGGAAAAGAACCCGTATGTCGCACCGCCGCTGAAGCGCACCGATTGTTCCCTCGTGTCGGACGGCGCCGCGGCGCTGGTGCTGGCGGATGAGGAGACGGCACGTTCGCTCGGCAAGGCGGTGCGGTTCCGCGCCGCGGTGCAGGTGAATGACTTCCTGCCGATCAGCAAGCGCGACATCACCCAGTTCGAGGGCGCGGCGCAGGCGTGGTCGCGTGCGCTCGATGCGGCGGACCTGAAACTGCAAGACCTGTCCTTCGTGGAATCACACGACTGCTTCACCATCGCCGAATTGCTGGAATACGAGGCGATGGGCCTCGCCGCGCCCGGCCAGGGTGCGCGCGCGGTGCTGGAGGGCTGGACGCACAAGGATGGCAGGCTGCCGGTGAACCCGTCCGGCGGGTTGAAGGCGAAGGGCCATCCGATCGGTGCCACCGGCGTATCGATGCACGCGATCACCGCCATGCAACTCACTGGCCAGGCTCCGGGCGGCATGCAGTTGCCGAAAGCGGATATCGGCGGCGTGTTCAACATGGGCGGCGCCGCGGTGGCGAACTACGTGTCGATCCTGGAGCCTCTGCGCTGATCCCGACAAGCAATCTCGCGCATCTGCTGTTGCAGAGCGCGAGACGCTTTCCCGGCCGGCCGGCGCTGATCTGGCGTGACCGCACCTGGACCTGGGCGGAGTTTTCCCACCGGGTCCAGGTGGCGGCCGGTGCTTTGGCCGCGCGCGGGGTACAGCACGGCGACCGGGTGTTGCTGCACGCCCGCAACTCCAACGCCGTGCTGGAGACGATGTTCGCATCGTGGATGCTCGGCGCGGTGTGGGTGCCGACGAATTTCCGCCTGACCCCGCCGGAGGTGGCCTATCTCGCAGCATCGTCCGGCGCCGCGGTGCATATCGTCGATGCGGCATTCCCCGATCATGCGGCGGCGGCGAAGGTGGAAAACCGCGCGTGCAAGCTGGAGATTTCGATCGGGCCCGGCGTGCTGGCATGGGACGTCCTGGCGGCGCACGGGCCGCCCCTGCCGCGCGCCGCGGACGTGGCACATGATCATCCGGCGTGGTTCTTCTACACCTCCGGCACCACCGGACGGCCCAAGGCGGGTGTGCTGACGCACGGGCAGATGGAATACGTCATCTGCAACCATCTGTGCGACCTGATGCCGGCGACTACGGAGCACGATGTATCGCTGGTGGTCGCTCCGCTGTCGCATGGCGCCGGCATTCACGCGCTGCCGCAGGTGGCGCGCGGCGCCGCGACGGTGCTGCTGTCGGGCGAGCGGCTGGATTGCGAGGAAGCCTGGCGCCTGGTCGCGCAGCATCGCGTGACCAACATGTTCACCGTGCCGACCATTCTGACCATGTTAACCCGGCACGAGGCGGTGGACCGCTACGATCATACCTCGTTGCGCTATGTGATCTATGCCGGGGCGCCGATGTACCGGGCCGACCAGGTGCATGCGCTGGGCAAGTTGGGAAACGTGCTGGTGCAGTATTTCGGCATGGGCGAGGTGACCGGCAACATCACCGTCCTGCCGTGCGACCTGCACAGTATCGACGACGCGGACATGAAGGTGGGCAGTTGCGGTGTGCCCCGCACCGGCATGGAGGTGGTGATCCTCGACCTGGATGGCACTCCCCTGCCGCCTGGCACCACCGGCGAGATCTGCGTGCGCGGGCCAGGCGTGTTCGCCGGCTATCACAACAATCCGGAGGCCACAGCGCAGGCGACCCGGTTCGGCTGGTTCCACACCGGCGATCTCGGCCACATGGACGAACAAGGCTTCGTGTTTATCACCGGCCGTGCTTCGGATATGTACATCTCCGGCGGCTCCAACGTGTATCCGCGTGAGATCGAGGAGGCGCTGCTGTTGCATCCATCGATTGCGGAAGCCTGCGTGGTCGGCATGCCTGACGCTCGCTGGGGTGAAAGCGGCGTGGCGGTGCTGGTCGCCGCGGAGGGCGCCACGATCGACGAACGCGAAGTGCGCGCGCATCTCGACGGCAGGCTGGCGAAATACAAATGGCCGGCACGGTTTGCCGTGTGGCCGGAATTGCCGAAATCCGGCTACGGCAAGGTGACCAAGCGCGACGTGAAACAGCGGCTGGAGGAGACGGCATGATGCAGGACACACCGAAGGATATCGCCGCGATCGAGGACTATCACGTGCACATCTACTATGATCCGGCCAGCAAGGATCGCGCCGCCCTGCTGCGCCGGTGGGTGGAAGAGCAGTACCCGGGGCAGATGCGGATGGGGAGCTGGCATGATGAGCCGGTGGGTCCGCACGTGCAGGCGATGTATCAGATCGCGTTCTCGCCCGAGTTGCTGCCGAGGCTGGTGCCGTTCCTGATGCTGAACCGCATGGGGCTGACCATCCTGCTGCATCCGCAATCCGGCCGCCCGCGCGATGACCACACGCTGAACGCCGTGTGGATGGGCGCGGTGCTGCCGGTGAAGACCGAGGTGCTGCGGGAAGTTGGATAACCGCTCCCACTTCGTGGGAGAGGTGTTCTTGACATCCCGCCCCCCGGCTTCATCATCTGGTCATCGGGGGAGAAGTCCCAGGGGAATCCAATGTCCGCGCTTGATCGTTGCCTGAATGTCTATGACCTGCGTGCGGCCGCAAAGCGCCGCCTGCCCAAAGCGGTGTTCGAATTCGTCGATCGCGGCAGCGAGGACGGCA
>DATHNI010000557.1:0-6922 GCA_035486135.1 Acetobacteraceae bacterium | reverse complement strand
GATCGTGACGGTGCTGACGGTCAGCATCAGCATGGTGATCTCGGTGCTGGCGGCGTTCAGCCTGGCGCGGATGGGGTTCTGGGGCAGCCAGACACTGTCCACCAGCGTGTTCCTGACCTACCTGATCCCGCCGTCTCTGCTATTCCTGCCGTTGTTCCAGATTGTCGGATGGCTCGGGCTGATCAACAGCTACTGGTGCCTGGTGCTGCTGTATCCGACGCTGGCGGTGCCGTTCTGCACCTGGATCATGATCGGCTATTTCAGCTCCATCCCGAAGGAGCTGGATGAGGCGGCGCTGATCGACGGCGCAGGCTACCTGCAGATCCTGTGGAAGATCTTCATCCCCGTGGCGATGCCGGGCATCATCGCGGCGACGATCTTCGCCTTCACCGTGGCCTGGGGTGCGTTCTTGTACCCGCTGGCGTATCTCTACACCTCCAACCAGATGGTGCTGACGGTCGGCATCGTCTCCGACCTGATCCGCGGCGACGTGTTCCAGTGGGGCAAGATCATGGCCGCCAACCTTTTGGCGTCCTTGCCACCGATCATCATCTATGCGTGCCTGATGGACTACTACGTGGCCGGTCTGACTGCTGGCGCGACCAAGGGCTGAAGCCCCCAACACCAACCGAGGGAACCGAAAGACAATGGCTGAAGTCTCCTGCCGCCAGGTGGTCAAGACCTACGAGGGCGGCGTGCAAGCGGTTAAGGGCATCGATCTCGATATCGCGGATCAGGAGTTCGTGGTGCTGGTGGGCCCGTCCGGCTGCGGCAAGTCCACCACGCTGCGCATGATCGCCGGGCTGGAGGAGATTTCCGGAGGCGAGATCTGGATCGGCGGCGACATCGTCAACGATGTGCCGCCACGCGACCGCGACATCGCCATGGTGTTCCAGAACTACGCGCTGTACCCGCACATGAGCGTCTACGACAACATGGCGTTCGGCCTGAAGCTGCGGAAGTTCCCCAAGGACGAGATCAAGCGCCGCGTCGATGAGGCCGCCCGCATCCTGGACATCGAGGCGCTGCTGCAACGCAAGCCCCGCGCCCTGTCCGGCGGCCAGCGCCAGCGCGTCGCCATGGGACGCGCCATCGTGCGCAACCCAAAGGTGTTCCTGTTTGACGAGCCGCTGTCCAACCTCGACGCCAAGCTGCGCGTGCAGATGCGGACCGAGATCAAGAAGGTGCACCAGACCGTCCGCACCACCACCGTCTATGTGACGCACGACCAGGTGGAGGCGATGACCCTGGCCGACCGCGTGGTGGTGATGAATGGCGGGGTGATCGAGCAAGTGGGCTCGCCGCAGGAGCTTTATCATCATCCGGCGACGCGGTTCGTGGCGGGCTTCATCGGCTCGCCGGCGATGAACTTCCTGCCGGTGCGCGTGGAAGATGGCGCCGGCGGCGGGTTGGCGGTGCGCATCTCGGACCAGATCTCGCTGCCGGTGCCTCCGTCACGGCTGGATCGCTACGCCAAGCACAAGGGTCACAACATGATCCTCGGGTTGCGGCCAGAGCACTTGTTCGAGTACCACGAGGCGGGAAAGCCCGGCTGGGCGCGCGTCGATCTCCCCGTGGACGTGGTCGAGCCGATGGGCATGGAAACGATGGTGCACTTCTTCATCGGCCACGACCCGGTCTGCGCCCGCATCGATCCGGCAACCCATGCCGCGCCGGAAGAGATGCTGCCGCTGACCGCCGACATGAACCAGATGCACCTGATGGAGCCGGATAGCGGCCGGGTGGTTTGACCCGACCACCCTCTCCCGCGCCGGCGGGAGAGGGGGCCGAACGGCTCGATCCGGCAATGTATCCGCTGCCTGCCATCTCGGCTTCGCACTGTCTCGAACACATCACAAAAGCGTCGTGGAATAGGCGCCACTTCAGCCAATCGTCGTAAAAGCGCAGCACTTAACACGTCCTTTTGAGTTAGTCTCCGGGGCCCGTGAACGTTATATAAGACCAAGCACTCTAACGCCGAGGGAACAATCCCAGCCCGACACGGTGCACCACCCTTGCTCGGCAGCGTCCTCACGCGCTGCCGGGAGGGCGTGGTGTTCCGGTCTGGCGGACAACCCCGGCGCCAGACGACAGCGCAGCCGCGGTCGCGACTGGGCTTGGCAGTGACCTCAACCGGAGACGCACCAAATGTCGCAGCAAGTGCACGGGGCGAACCACACGCATCTGACCATCCTGTTGCGGCCGGACCTTGTGCTCGACGCCTGTGGCCGCACACTCGACACCGCGGCCGCCGCAGCCGGCATCGCGCTGGACGCGGCGCAGAAGGTAAGCAAGCAGCAATTCGACATAGCGCAGCGCACCACCGCCGCCTTCAGTGCCACTGTGCAGAATTTCGGCAAGGCCGCGTCGCCGGCCGACGCGATCGGCGGCCAGGCGGAGTTCCTGCGTGCCTCATGGGACTCTGCCTTCGCGGGCTCGCGCGAGGTCGCGACCATCCTGCAGCAGTCCGGCGAGGCGACGCTGGCGCTGTTCGGCAAGCGCATGGCGGAGGTGATGAACGGGGTAGATCGGGAGGCTGGCTCAGCCTGACGATGAACGCCATTGCTCCGACTTGCCTGGCGCCACGCACCGTGGCCGTCCGGCACGCGCTTGAACGCGTCCGTGGCGATTCCGCTGTCGCCGACCTGTTGTTCCTCGAGTCCTGGGAGGCATCGCCGACGCCCGAAGTCTCGGCTGTCCTGCGCGTCTCGCAGATCCGCCGCGCCAATCCCGAACTGGCGGACGCCGTCCGGGGCGAACTGGCGGAGCGCAAACGTCCGCGCTGAGGTCGGCCGTGGCTGCCGCCGGAAACCGGGCGTTGCTTGGATTCCGGCGGCGGTCAGGCCGGTGACCAGCCTGATCCTCGCCGTCGGCGTCCCAGCCGGGCGCAGGGCGAATGGCGACAAGGAGTTTGCGGAACTGACCGATCTGGCTCCGGTCCGCAGGACCAGATGGCTGGAAGGGCAGTTCGGAAACGGAGCGACCTCCCCTTAAAAGGGAGTATCGGCCGAGCGCCGCCACCACCTGACGACGGAGACACTCAGGTCCAGCTCCTTTAAGATGCGTCGCAGCACGGACGGAATGTCATCCAGGGGTATCACGTCGGGGAGATACACTTCGGTCTCGTCCACTGGCGTACCCTCATGGCGCATCAGTGCAAATGGAAGCTCCCCGCCGAGGGCAAGCTCAGCCACCTGGTAATCATTCAGGTCATCGGTGTCCTTGCGGAAGGAAATTCCTCGTGCCGTGAAGAAGGCTGGAGACTTTTCCAGGATTGCCTGAGGGACAAACTCGTACCGTTCCCTGGTCCGACGGTCCATTGGAGCTATCACGGCACCACCCTTAGAATGGTGACCGGGATACAAACCAAACCCGTGCCGCTGTTGAGCGCCCGGGTCGCCCTGGTACCATTTCACCATTGCGAGACTCTAGCGCCCGAACGACAGGGCGACATGACTCGTGAACTCGATGCCGCTTGCGCCGACCGGAAGGGGTCCTGGATACGCCTTCACCGAGGGTATGTGAGAACCCCAGGCAGCCTTGCCGCAAACCTGTCCGCTGCTCACCTGCATCTGATCGTCCGCTGGCGTCTGTGTCCTGCTTCTGACTCTGTGATAAACGGCGCTGGCTGAAGGTCCCGCATTCCCTGACATTCGCCAGTCGGCTTCCCCGTTGGAGGCAGCCTAGCCATCCTAATGCAAAATGGTAAACGAAGTAATAATAGGAATACTTGCCACCATCAACCCATCAGACCCGGTTTCGCCCGGGGCGCCGCCGCAGCGCCCATGCCACAGAAGACGCGCTCGCCCGCCGCATTTCACAATCACCATCTACATTCACGGTGCTTGCCGCACGGCGGTGAACCGCCGCGGGTCCATTGCTGCCACGATCCCCGCCGCCGGCCCCGGATCGCGCTCGGCCACCAGGTCGGCGACCAGCTTGCCCGCGGCGGGCGAGGTCTGGATGCCGTAGCCGCCCTGGCCGACGCTCCAGAAGAATCCCTCGGCGTCGCGGTCCCAGCCGAACGCCAGGCTGCCGTCGGGGGTGAAGGTGCGCAGGCCGGCCCAGCTTCGCTCGATCCGCTGCACCGGGATGTCCAGCGCCTGCTGCATCCGGTCGATGGCGATGGCGATGTCGAACTCGTCCGCCTGCACGTCGTGCGGGTGCATCGGCGTCTCGTCGGCCGGCGACACCAGCAATCGGGTGCGCGCTTCCGGGCGCGCATACCACTGGTGCCCCACGTCGATCAGCATCGGCCAGCGCGACACGTCATGGGGCGCCGGATCAATGATCGCGGCGGTGCGCCGGCACGGGCGCAGTCCCAGCGGTGCGACGCCGGCGATCGCCGCCACCTCGTCGCCCCAGGCGCCGGCGGCATTCACCACAACCGGCGCCCGGAATGTCGCGCCGCCGCTGGTCGCGACCTCCCAGCGTCCGTCCCGGCGTTCGATCCGGCCGGCGCGATGGCGCAGCGCCAGAACCCCGCCCCACGCGCGAAGCTGCCGCAGAAACCCCTGGTGCAGCGTGGCCACGTCCATGTCGAACGCGTCCGGCTCAATGGCCGCGCCGGCGGCGTAGCCGGGACGCAGAGCGCCCACCATGCGGCGGACTTCGCCGGCCCCCGCCTCGCGCAGCCCGTGCCCACCGGCCATCAGGGCCGCGAGTTCCGCCTGCTGATCCGCTCGCGCGAGGAACACTACGGTGCGCTGCGCCATCAGCGGCACCTCGGCGAACCCCGCCGGCGGGTGCTCAAAGAACACGCGGGACAGGGCCGACAGCGTGCGCACGTCGGGCGGCCCGTAGTTGAGGATCCACAGCGCGGCGGACCGGCCGGTGCTGTGGTAACCGGCGGCTTCCTCCGCCTCGATCAACGCGACCCGGCGGTCGGCGGCCAGGGCGGCGGCGGCGGTCGAACCGGCAATGCCGGCGCCGATCACCACCACATCGACGTCATGTGTGTCCATGGGCGCGAAGATCGAGCAGCCGGTGCGGCGATGCAACCGGGTTGCAAGCCGGGCCGTGCGAAAGTCGCAGGTAAAGGAGTATCCGCCAATGACCGAACTCATGGGCTGGCGCCGGTGGCTGACCTTCGCGACGATCGACGTCCTGTTGGTGTTCGCGGCGACCACCGCCTTCGCCGCGTCGGCGTCACACCCGCCGGTATACGCCCCGGCGCTGCCGACCCTTCTGGTGGTGGGCGTCGGGCTGTTCGGCGCCTCGCTGGGGCGCCACGCCAAACACTGACGCCGGACTCTATCACGGACGCGTGATGGCGGTGCGATAGGCTGCTGTGCCAGACTGGTCCCGCAACAATCGCCGGAGGGCCGATCGTCATGCAGTCCCGCATCACTGGAACCACGCTGCCGGTCCTGGAGATCGGCCTCGAACCCAACGACATGGTGGTCGCCACGCCAGGCGAGCTGTCCTGGATGACGCCGAACGTGCAGATGCGCACGTCGACCGCGACCGCCGGTGCTCGCGGGCTATGGGGCGCCATCACCCGCGCCGTCTCAGGCGGCGGGCTGTTCATGACCGAGTTCACCTCCACCAACGGCATGGGCGCGGTGGCCTTCGCGGCCAAGGTGCCCGGCCAGATCCTGGAAGTGCAGGTGCAGCCCGGCCGAGGCTACCTGGTGCACCGCCACGGCTTCCTCTGCGGGACCTACGGTGTGGAGCTGACCTCGGCCTTGCAGCGCCGGCTCGGGGCCGGCGTGTTCGGCGGCGAGGGGTTCGTGCTGCAGCGCCTGTCGGGCACCTGCACCGCCTGGGTCGAGCTCGGCGGCGAGATCGTCAGCCACGAACTGGCACCGGGCGAGTCGCTGCTGGTGCACCCCGGCCATGTCGGGATGTTCGAGGAGAGCGTGTCGTTCGACATCACCATGATCAGCGGCATCTCCAACGCGCTGTTCGGCGGCGATGGGTTGTTCCTGGTGCAGCTCACCGGGCCGGGTCGGATCTGGTTGCAGACGCTGACCATGCCGAACCTGGCGCACGCCCTGTCGCCGTATATGGGGCGGGCCGAGGCGGCGCCGCCAGCGCAGACGGTGGAGGCAGGCGTCGCGGGCGCGGTGCTGCGCGACATCTTCGGCGGCCAGCGGTAGGGGCGGCCAGGCGAAACAGCGCCGGGTCGCGGATGCCGGCGGAGTCTCACGACCGTCTCGTGTGCCGGTAAAGCGGGAAACCGGCGCGCGGAATGAGACCGCGCCGGCGCAGGGGCCTGTCTCTCTGCGCGGTGGCGCGGCTGCCGCGGCGTGCGGGGGCAGTGTGCCCGGAACGCTGGGCGAGGCCCGCGGCGTCTCACGAGCGTCTCGTAATGTGGGGCGGGAGACGGTGACGCGCGCGATGAGACGGACGGGCTCGCGCGCGTTGCCTGGTCCGCTTCATGGAGGAGACACAGGCGATGTCGTGCGCGGTGCGCGGGGGCGACGCGGCGTATAGCGAGGACAGGGCCGGGCGCGGGAGCAAAATCCGCCATGGCCTGATCGAGCAGAAGCAGGCGCAGGGATCGGGGAAAATAGAAATTCGAATGTGCTCACGCTGGACCGGCAGCCAGTGGGAACCTGGCAATGTCCTGCCGGCCGGCAGCAAAGGAAGCTTTTAACACGGAGTTAGCCAGCGGCCGCGGCCGCTGGCTAACTCCGTGTTGAAAGCTTTATTGAATTCCTCGCCAGCACGGGCGCCGCCTGGTTTCCCTGTCGCGTACGCAAGCTCGAATCGGAACGCCGGGGCCGGCCATGATCCGGTCCCGTGCGTAAGCGTTGCCTTGATGCGCGCGAAAGGATCAGGAAGGCTGGGGGGCCACCGCCGCGGCCGGCATATATCGTTGCTGTAACGGATTGAACAGCTCATCCGTCGGCTCGCCGATGAAGAACCCCAGCATGCGGCGGAACGCCTCCCGTCCCATCTCCTGCCAGTCCCAGTT
>DATHNI010000556.1:0-9928 GCA_035486135.1 Acetobacteraceae bacterium | reverse complement strand
GCCGCGCGTCCTCAGATCGCCATCGCGTAGGCCGGCCGCCGCGGGTCGGCGCCGGCGCCCATCATCCCGGTCGCCGGATCGGTCAGGATCGCCTCCACCGAGCCGGCCAGCCAGGTCCATTCCGGCCAGTCGCGGATCTCGTGCCCGCGCGCGGCGAGTTCGTCGCGTGTCGCCTGGTCGATACGAGCCTCGACCGCCAGCCGCCCGGGGAAATACTCGAACGGCGCGAAGGATGAGGGGAACGAGTACGACGCGACGCGGGGCGCCTCGATCGCGGTCTGCGGGTCCATGCCGAAATGCATGATGTTCAGCAGCACCTGGAGCATCGCCTGGGTCTGTACGTCGCCGCCCGGCGTGCCGAACGGCATGACGCCGCCGGCCTCGGTGAGCAGCATGGCGGGGTTGGGGGTGAGGCGGGGACGCTTGCCGGGGGCGACGCCGGCGGGATGGCGCGGGTCGGGCCGGCTTTGCGAGCCGCGGCCGGACGGCGTGATGCCGAGGCCGGGCACCACCGGCACGTTGCCGGACCCATCCGACGGCGTGGCGCTGAACGCGTTGCCCCAGCGATCGACGACGCAGCAGTAGGAGGTGTCCGCTTCCACCTTCGGCAAATCCGCATCGGTCGCCGCGAAGCGCGTGTTGGGCAGGTCGAGCGGCGCTGGCATCTGGCCGAACGCCCGGTCGTCGCGCACCGCGGCGGCACGGCGGGCAATGGTTGCGGGGTTAAGCAAGTGGTCGATCGGCACGTTGACGAAGGCCGGATCGCCGAAGAAGTGCTCGCGGTCGGCCATGGCGAGGTTCACGCACTCGACGATGCGGTGCAGGTAGTCCGCCGAGTTGTGTTCCAGTCCGTCGATGCCGACTTGCTCGACCAGCGCCAGTGTTTCCTGCAAGGCGGGGCCCTGGCACCAGGGGCCGCAGGTGATCAGCTCGTGGCCACGCCAGCGGCGGCGCACCACCGGCTCGATCGGCGAGCGGTATGACGCCAGGTCGTCCATCGACAGGTAGCCGCCTTCCGCCTGCTGGAACTTGACGATCTCCCGCGCGATGTCGCCGCGGTAGAAGGCGTGATGCGCGGCGTTCAGGCCGGCGAGGCGGTCGGGGCCGGCGCCGCGGTCCTGGTCGGCCATGTATTGCAGGGTGCGCGCGGTGTCGGCCTGCACGAATTTCTCGCCTGCATTCGGCACCCGGTTGTGCGGCAGGAAGATCGCGGTGTTGGATTGCCAGCGGCGGTATTCGTGCTCGTGCGAGGCGATCGATGCGGCCAGCAGGGGATACACCGCGAAGCCTTCCGCGGCGAAGCGGATCGCCGGGGCCGCGACATCGGCGAAGCGCAGCGTGCCGTGGCGGCGGAGCGCGGTGATCCAGGCGTCGGGGGCGGCGGGGACCACAGTGCGCAGCACGCCGTCGGGGATCTTGCCGCCGTGCTCGCGCATGAACAGGTCGGCGGGGATCGCTTTCGGCCACCAGCCGAGGCCGGCGATGCTCTCTATCGTGCCGTCGGCCAGGCGGACGATGATCGGGGCGACGCCGGCGACGTTCACCAGGTCGGGTTGCAGAATACCGAGCGCAATGCCGGCGGCACATCCGGCATCGATGGCGTTGCCGCCGGCTTCCAGGATGGAGAAGGCGGCGGACGCGGCGAGGTAGTGGCCGGCGGAGACGGCGTGGCGCGTACCGTAAACGGTCGGGCGATGGGACATGGGTTGGGCTCCTGCGCGGCTTGGTTCGCGCGAGCGTGCGGCAAAGCGGGCGGCTGGTCCAGAGTTCACGTCGCTCGGCATTCCCAGTCCGCGAAGGCAATTCGAATAACCTTGGTTACCGGATGCGACGGCGGGAGCCAGATCTGCGCCACCATATGGACGAACCGGTCAGGGTCTGCCGGCCATCCATATTCCGATAGCACGGCCGCATGGCTGGCCAGCAGCTTCGAAAGCTGAGGGTGATCATAGACATACAGCGCGCCGCCCTTGATGCAGCAGTGCTCACCGGTCACGCGAGCGGCGGTGAGACCTTTTGCCGCCGCCAGCTTCGTGAGAGCGGCAGCGCTGATCCCAAGACCGCGCAGCGTTGGCAGCGGGAGATAACCAATCGCCTTTTCATTAGTTCCGACCGCCGTGAGGCTGCTGAGTATCTGCTCCCGTTCGTTCCCGGACAGATCCCAAATCATGACTCGCTTCCATCACATCCATGATGGATTCCCAACGCGTTCCGGCTCAATGACCCATAGGGAACCCAAACTTCAGGCGGCCTCGGTGATCGGGATCGAGATCGGGATGATGCGTTCCCGTGTCATTTCCGCGCCGTAGGCGATCGCCGCAGTACGTCTTCATGCGTGAGTTGCGGGTAGTCGGCGAGCAGTTCCGCCTTGGTCGTGCCACCTGCCAGGAAGTCGAGGATGAGCGACACCCAGATGCGAGTGTCCCTGATGCACGGTTTGGTGCCGCAGATGCGCGGATCGATGGAAATGCGGTCGAGTCGGCTGATCATGCCGCGTATCCGGCCGGCATTGTCACTTACGCACTCAACGCCCGCCGCACGGCTTCCGGCTCGCGTGCGATCACCGCGAGCAGGATGCGTGCCGTGCGGTCCGGCCGCCGCCGGCCTTGTTCCCACGCCTGCACCGTCGCCACATCCAGCCCGAAGGCACGGGCGAAGCGTGCCTGCGAAAGGCCGAGCCGCGCGCGCAGCCCTGGCACGTCCGTCTGCTCGGGCACTTTCACCTCATAGCTCGTAAGTTCGATCTCGCCGCGCAGATGCGCAGCCACCTCATCCAGCCCGGCGATCAGCCGGCGCCCGACAGCGCTATGCTTCGGCCGCGAGGACTTCGATTCGCCGGCGGATTTCCTGCTTGTCGGCACTGGTCAAATCCTCCTTCACGTTCTTCGCGTAAATGTCGGGCAGGTAGAGCGTCCCGCGCGACGTCAGCACGAAGTAAATCACCCGCGCACCGCCTCGCTTGCCACGCCCTGGCAGCGCGATCCGGGCCTTGCGCGCGCCGCCGGTGCCTGCGATCACTGGCCAAGCATCCGGCCGCGCCGCGATCTCGGCTTCGGCAGCTATCCGCCTCTCGCGGGTCAACAACCGATCGCCCCACGCTCATAGCCGCGTGTCGCAATCACACGCATGGGCACGGAGTTCATATACGACAGCGTTGGGGAGGCTCAAGCCCGGGCCGGGTCGGGCGCACGATCATCCCGGTCAGTTAACCCGCTTCTCCCGTCCCACCCAGAACGGCGCGCGCAGCTCTGTCTTCAGCACCTTGCCCGCACCCGACAGCGGCAGCGGCATGTCGCGAACATCCACACTCCGCGGGCACTTGAAATGCGCGATCAGTCCGCGGCAATGCATGATCACCTGCTCACCCGTCAGCGATCGCCCGGCGCGCGGCACGACGATGGCGTGCACCGCCTCGCCCCACGTATCGTCGGGAACCGCCACCACCGCGACCTCGGCAACACCATCAAGCAATGAAATGGCGCTCTCCACTTCAGCCGAATAGATGTTCTCGCCGCCGCTGATGATCATGTCCTTCAACCGATCGACGACGTAGACGTAGCCGTCGTCATCCATGTAGCCCCCGTCGCCGCTGTGGTACCAGCCGCCACGCAGCGCCGCCGCGGTTTGCTCCGGCTTGTTCCAGTAGCCCAGCATGACGTTCGGCCCGCGCACCTGCACCTCGCCGACCACCCCGCGCGGCGCCTCGTTGTCTTCGGCATCGGCGATGCGCACTTCCACCATCAACGCCGCCTTGCCGCAGCTTCGGCTCCGCCCCGGCACCAGCGCATCGCGCGGCTCCAGCGCGGTAACCAGCGGTGCTGCCTCGGTCATCCCGTAGACGTGCAGGAAGCGGCAGCCCGGCAGTTTCTCCGTCGCCCGTGCCAGCACGGCGTCCGGCATCGGCGAGGCGCCGAACGGCACCATTCGCAACGTGGACAGATCGTGCGCGTCCAGCCCGGGATAATTCACCAGCGCATTCACCATCGTCGGCACCAGCAGCGTGTTGGTCACGCGTTCCGCCTCGATCGACGCAGTAACTGCTGCGGGATCGAAGCGCGGAATGAACACATGCACCCCGCCGAGCATGGTAACCGCTAGCGTCGATGCATTGTCGGCCAAATGGAACATCGGCGGCGCGTGCAGATAGATGCTGTCGCTGACATAGCCGACGGCCACCACGATGTTCGCGGCGTTGATCACCAGGTTGCGGTGCGTCAGCATCACGCCCTTCGCCTGCCCCGTGGTGCCGCCGGTGTAGAAGATGCCGGCGACGTCATCGTCCTCGGCGACCACGCCGGTGAATGGCGGCGCGTCCAGCAGGTCCTCGAACCCGCGCATGCCGGCAGGCACCGGATCGTCGTCGAGATAGACGATGTCGCGCACCGCCCCCAGCCTGCCGCCAAGCTGCGTCAGCACCGGCGCGAATGCCGCATCGATGAACAGCATCGTGGCGCCGCTGTCCTCGAGGATATAGGCGATCTCCGGCGGCGCCAGGCGCGTGTTCAGCGGCACCGTGATGCCGCCCGCGGTCGGCACCGCGAACAGATATTCGAAATAGCGGTCGCTGTTCAAAGCGAGGATCGCAGCGCGGTCGCCCTTGCCCAGACCGCAACGCCGCAACCCGCTGGTGAGCCGCGCGATGCGGTCCTCGGTCTCGCGCCAGATGCGGCGGCGGTCGCGGAAGATCGTAGACACGCCGTCGGGCTTGGTCTGCGCCGCGCGTTGCAAACCCTGGGTCAGATGCATCCGCGTCCTCCGCCTGTCTTATCGTTGTGCGTGCGTGGGGCCGGCACCCCGCTTCCCGGGGCAGAACGTTTCTTCTCCCAACACGATAAGCCGCTCACTCACCGCTGCTCAAGGGATGCGAACGGTTCCCCGATCCAGGCTCGCTTGCAGCCGCAACGAGCGCGATCACTTCCCCGCGGGCACCGCCGCCTGCGCCACCATCTGCTGGTCCACCCGAGGATGATAGACGATGCCGCCGCGCGTCGCCGCGATGGTCGGTTCGACATGCATCGGGATAATGCACAGCCGCGCCACGGTCTCCGCCAGCGCATGGCGGATCGCTGCCTCGCGGCCGGCATCGCTGCGCACCACGGCCGCCTCGATGATCCGGTCCAGCGCCGGATCGCTGAACTCGCCGCGGTTGCTGGCGCCCAGGCCACGCGCCTTGTCCACGCTCTACGCCACGTTCTGCAGGACGTATTGCCCGCCGCGCGGGGGCAACAGCGACAACGCATACAGGGTCAACGGCCACTCGTTCCGCCCCGGCAGCAGCGGGTTGGGCTGGTCCGTGGTGACGCGGAACGTCTAGGAATCGACCGCCTCGGTGCTGGTGATGGTACGCCGGCTGGAGGTGTAGGGCCCGGGATTGTTCGGGATCGCGGGGATGCGCCGCAGGGGGGCGATCACATCATCGGCGGTGAACGGCGCGCCGTCGTTGAACCGCACGCCCTGACGCAGGGAAAACTCCCAGGTGCGGTCGCCGGTCTGCTTCCAGGCGGTGGCAAGCGCCGGCGTCCAGTGTGCGTCGGCGTCCTTGCCGGACAGCGAGTCGTAGAGCTCCCGCGCCGCCGTCATGTTGGGGCCAAGGAACAGCACGCGCGGATCGACTACAAAGGCCGACTGCACGCCTCGCAGTTCCTGCGCTTCGGGCGTGGAGCCTCAGAAGATTCCCTCCAGCCAGCCCTTCTTGGGCTGCTGGATGATTGGAGTGTCGCCGATATCGGGGCTCTGGCCGAGCGCGGCGTTCTCCCGCAGGCGCTGCGCCTCTTTCTGCGGATCGACCACGACACCGGGCTTCGGAGGAGTCTGCCAGAACAGCAGCTTGCTGACGAAGCTCGAGTTGCTCTGCTGCATCCGCGCGTCCGCATCGACCTGCTGGCGGATCTGGTTGGACGCCGCGGGACCGGCCTGCTGCACCAGCGCATCCTGGCCCGGACTGTCGCCGCCCTGCGGCGTGCCCAGCGCCGTCTGTGGCGCCAGCGCCTCCTCTGCCTGGGTCCGCTCCGATTGCTCCATCGGGCGGGGCGCGCCGGGGCGCGGCGGACGTAGCGAGAAGTCGGGCGGCATCGACAGCGGGGCTCGGGTGGTCACCATGAACTCGTCCGGCGCGTCACGCGTCAGACCGAAGGTGCGGGAAAGCGTGTCGCTGTTGCCGCAGGCGGTCAGTGAGAACGCGGTGCCGGCCAGCAACAAAGCGGCGAGCCATTGCCCGCGTGAATGTGAAGTCCCCATGCGGCGCTCTCTACCCGTGGAGGGGGGTTAACCGCAAGAGGAGTTCAAGGCTGTCTCCGCACGGTGCGAGAGAGCGTGAGGTGATGCGCAGTACTCCCGCTCCCGCACTGCCTCCGCACGGAAGGGGTGAGGTGATACTCAGCACTCCTGCTCCCGCGCAGCGGGAGAGGGTCGGGTGAGGGTGGTGTGAGCGCCCCGCGGCACCCTCATCCAGCCTTCTCCCGCTTGTGTGGCACCGGCAGCAGGTTTTCCAGCACCAATGCTGCAACGCCGCAAACGATGGCCGCATCCGCCACGTTGAACACGTACCAGTGCCAGTCGCCGAGATGCACGTCGATGAAGTCCACAACCGAGCCGAAGCGCAGCCGATCGATCACGTTGCCGATCGCGCCACCGGCGATGGCTCCTAGCGACACCGCCACCAGTGGCGACTCGGCACGCCGCAGCCACACTCCCAGCGCCGCCACCACCGCCAGCGCCACCGCGGCCAGCACCAAGTAGCTCCAGGTGCCGAAGCCGTTCAGCAGTCCGAAGGTAACTCCGCTGTTGCGTACGAAGGTCAGGTTCAGCACCGGCAGCAGCACGATCTGCCCGATCTCCGGCAGGTCGATGCCGTGCAGCACCCAGGCTTTGCTGGCCTGGTCGGCGATCAGCACGACCACACCAGAAAGGATCCCGATGAGGGTGAGGCGGTTGCGGGTCATGCGCGGACCGAACAGGCGTGAAGACTCGCCCTCCCCTTGTGGGAGGGTGTTGGGGGGAGGGGTGCGTGCGGTCGCCGGCCACGGGCGTCGGCACCCCTCCCCCCAACCCCCTCCCGCAAGGGGAGGGGGAGTCTCTTGCTTGGCATCGTCGTCGCCTCCCTCACGCGGCCGGCCGGCATACCAAGCCCGACTCCACCGCGTCGGTGCAGCGCAGGCACAGCGACGGATGCTCTGGCACCGAGCCGACCTCGGGCAGCACCCGCCAGCAGCGGACGCATTTGGTGCCGGGCGCCGGCGTCACCGTGGCCATCTCGTCGGCACTACCGGCGACGGGGCGCACCGAGGACACGATGGCGATCTCCTCCCATTCCGCCGGCGACAGCAGCTCCGCCTCGTCGGGGGCGAGCGGTAGGGCGACCGCGGCGGCCAGCGACGCGCCAAGCGCCTTGGCGGCCCGGGCTTCCTCGATCGGCACGGTGATGCGGCGGCGGATCGCGCGGATCGTCTCCCACTTGGCTGCCAGCGTATCGTCGTGCCATTCCGGCGGCAGGTCGGGGAAGAGCTGCAAATGCACGCTCTCGGCGTCGCCGAAACGGGCGGCCCAGGCTTCCTCCGCGGTGAAGCACAGGGCCGGCGCCAGCCAGGCGGTCAGGCAGCGGTGCAGGTGGTCCAATACCGTGCGTGCGGCGCGGCGGCGCAGGCTGTCCGGCCGGTCGCAGTAGATCGCATCCTTGCGGACGTCGAAATAGAACGCGCTCAGGTCGGTGCTGCAGAAGTTGTGCAGATCGGGATACACGCCGGTCCAGTCGTAGCTGGCGACCGCACCGCGGATGCGCGCATCCATCGCGCTGAGCCGGTGCAGTACCCAGCGCTCCAGCTCAGGCATGTCGGCGAGCGGCACGCGTTCCGCCTCGTCGAACCCAGCCAGGCTGCCGAGCACCCAACGCAGCGTGTTGCGCAGGCGGCGATACAGCTCGGCGGTCTGCTTCAGGATTTCGCTCCCGATGCGCAGGTCCTCGCTGGTATCCGACATCATCACCCACAGGCGCAGGATGTCGATGCCGTACTGCTTCGCCACTTGTTCCGGCGCGACGACATTGCCGAGCGACTTCGACATCTTACGGCCCTGCTCGTCCATCACGAAGCCGTCGGTCAGCACCGCCTTGAACGGCGCCCGGCCGCGCGTGCCCACCGCCTCCAGCAGCGAGGACTGGAACCAGCCGCGATGCTGGTCGGAGCCTTCGAGATACAGGTCGGCCGGCCAGGGCAGGTTGCGCCCCTCCAGCACGAACGCATGGGTCGAGCCCGACTCGAACCACACGTCCACGATGTCCATCACTTGCTCGTAGTCGTCCGGATCGCGGTCGTTGCCGAGGAAGCGTGACGGCGGCGACGAGTACCACGCGTCGGCCCCTTCCGCTTTGAAGGCTTCGACGATGCGGTCCACCACGGCTTGGTCGCGCAGCGGCTCGCCGGAGCGCTTGTCGACGAACACGGTGATCGGCACGCCCCAGGCGCGCTGGCGGCTGATGCACCAGTCGGGGCGGCCGGCCACCATCGAGCCGATGCGGTTGCGCCCCTGGTCCGGCACGAACTGCGTCTCGTCGATCGCGGCCAGCGCCTTCTCGCGGATTTGTTCCGGCCCATCCAGCCGGATGAACCATTGCGGCGTCGCCCGGAAGATCAGCGGCGCCTTGGAGCGCCAGGAGTGCGGGTAGGAGTGCACCAGCTTGCCCCGCGCCAGCAGCGCGCCGGCCTCGTCCAAAGCGGCGCAGACCGGGTCGGAGGCCTTGTAAACGTGCACGCCGGCGAACAACGGGACACGGGGGTTGAAGGTGCCGTCGGGGTCCACCGTTTCAGGGATGGTCAGGCCGTGCCGGCGGCCAAGGTCGAAGTCTTCCTCGCCGTGGCCTGGCGCGATGTGGACGAAGCCAGTGCCCGCTTCGGTGGTGACGAAGTCGCCGAACAGCAGCGGGGTGTCCTGGTTGTAGCCGCCGTTGGCACCCTTGGCGCCCCGCAGCGGATGCGCACAGACGATGCCGGCGAGCGCGGCACCCTTGAACACGTGCAGCACGTGGTGCGTGGCGATGCCGGTGTCGGTGCAGAACTGCGGCAGCAGGGTCAGCGCGACCAGCAGCTTTTCCCCAACCCGCGCGCGTGAGCCTTCCCCGACCGCATCGACATGCAGCAGCGCGTAGTCGATGTCCTCGCCCGCCGCGACGGCACGGTTGCCGGGCATGGTCCAGGGGGTGGTGGTCCAGATGACCACTGCCGCATCTTGCAGTTCCGGCACTGGCGCCTGGATGACCGGGAAGCGCACCCAGATGGTCGTGCTGGTGTGGTCGTGGTACTCGATCTCCGCCTCGGCCAGGGCGGTCTTTTCCACCGGCGACCACATCACCGGGCGCAGGCCGCGATATAGCGCACCGTTCAGCAGGAACTTGCAGATCTCGTGGGCGATCGCGGCTTCTGACGGACGATCCATGGTGGCGTAGCGGGCAGCAAAATCACCCTCCACCCCGAGCCGGCGGAACTCCTGTGCCTGCACCGTCATCCACTGGTCCGCCCAGGCACGGCACTCGGCGCGGAAATCGAGCACCGGGACGGCGTCCTTGTCCTTGCCGGCCTTGCGGTAGCGCTCCTCGATCTGCCACTCGATCGGCAGGCCGTGGCAGTCCCAGCCGGGGATGTAGTTGGCGTCGTAGCCGGCCATCTGCCGGGTGCGGTTGATGAAGTCCTTGTGGATCTTGTTCAGCGCGGTGCCGATGTGGATGTTGCCGTTCGCATAGGGCGGCCCGTCATGCAGGATGAACAGCGGGCGGCCTTTGGAGGCGGCACGCAGCTTGGCCCACATGTCCTGGGCGTCCCAGCGCGCCAGGATCTGCGGCTCCTTCTTCGGCAGGTCGCCGCGCATCGGGAAGCCGGTCTGCGGCAGGAACACCGTGTCGCGATAGTCGCGCTCGGCTTCGGTTGGGGCGTCGTTCATG
>DATHNI010000555.1:0-7829 GCA_035486135.1 Acetobacteraceae bacterium | reverse complement strand
GGCCGGAGTTAACCCCAGAGCAAGCCGGGACCCAACACCCACCCTGCCCTTTGCCCCGCCACGCCGGCCCGGCCATCGCTGCCCCGCCCCGCCGTGGTGCCCTGCCGTCGTGCGCTTCCGTCCTGCCCTGCCGTCGTGCCCCGCCGTCGTGCCCTGCCGGTCCTGCCCCGCCGCCATGCCCTTCCGTCCTGCCCCGCCGTGGTGCCCTTCCATCCTGCCCCGGAGTCCTGCCCTGTGGACGGCGCGCGGAAACCATGGTGTATCGATGTACCATTAATACTTATTCATGCGACGTGAGACGCGTCGCAGCCCTTGATCCCGGTCAATCCCGACCGCTATGCCTGCATGCCCTGTACAGGAACGCCCATGTCCTCGACGGCGATCAGCCTTACACCTGCCACGTCCTTCTCCCCTGATCCCACCTCCCTCACCGAACTGCTGCGTCTCACGCCGCTGTTCGAAACGCTGGAAGATCACCTGATCGACGACCTCGCCGCGATCACGCGGGAGGTCCGGCTGCCGGAAGAAGCCGAACTGTGCCAACAAGGCACCACGCCGCAGCACCTGCATGTCCTGTTGGAGGGCCAGGTGGCGCTGTGGGCCACCGCGACGGACGAGTCGCGTGCCGCGGTCGAGGTGGTGCGTCCGCCCGGCTACTTCGTGCTGGCGACGGTGCTGACGCGCCTGCCCTACCTGATGACCGCGCAGACCGTGTCGGCGGCGCGGCTGCTGCTGATCGACATCGACGGCCTGCACGCGTTGCTCGCGCGTGACGTCGACCTGGCCAACGCGCTGCTGCGTGCCGAGGCACTGAACTTCCGCGCCCTGGTGCGGCAGGTGCAGGACCTCAAGCTGAGGACGGCGGCGCAGCGGCTGGGCTGCTATCTGCTGGCGCTCGCCAACGACGCTGAGTCGACCGTGGCGCGGTTCCGCCTGCCGTTCGACAAGCGATTGCTGGCCGCGCGCCTGGGCTGCCGGCAGGAGAACCTGTCGCGCGCCTTTGCGACCCTGCGCGAGCTGGGGGTGGAGACGCACGGCTCGCGCGTGGTGCTGCACGACATCCCGGCGCTGCGCAACTTCGCGGTGCCGGACGAGCATGCGGATCCCGGGCTGGCGTTCTCCGGGTAGAGCGATCGAATCGTCACGCCGGCCGCGCGGCTGGCAGGGACCTCCTGTCATCGCCGCCCGTCCTGTCATCTCCGCCCGTCCTGTCATGAGCCGCCCTGTCATTGCGAGGAGCGGTAGCGACGAAGCAATCTCCTGCCTGACGAGCCGCCCAGGGCCCCTCAGGCGGGGGATTGCTTCGTCGCTACCGCTCCTCGCAATGACGGGGGGGCTCATGACAGGATGGGTCTTGACAGGATAAGCCGTCGCAACGTTGCGTCAGCGGCGTCGCGGGTGGCACAGTCCCTGTTGCATACGCGAACAGGAACCGTGCCGATGACCCTCAAGTCTCTCATGGCCGCAGTACTCGCGGCCGCCGTCGCGTGCGGCACGGCCGCTGCGCAGACCACGTCGCCCAAGGTGCTGCGGGTGGTGCCCAGCGCCGATCCGGCCGAACTCGATCCGACCAAGGCCCTGAACCTGATCGGGCGCATCTACTCGCAGATGGTATTCGACACACTGTTCGCGCTCGACAGCCACCTGGCTCCCAAGCCCATGATGGTGGACACGGAACACGTCAGCGCGGATGGCCTGACCTATACGTTCACGCTGCGCCGGGGACTGAAGTTCCATGACGGCAGCCTGGTCACGGCACGCGACGTGGTGGCCTCGATGGAGCATTGGATGAACGGGCTGTCGATGGGGCCGCAGCTCAAGGCGCGCACGGCATCGCTCGGCGTGGTGGACGACCGCACGTTCACGCTGGTGCTGAACAAGCGTTTCGGGCTGGTGGAGTTCATGCTGGCCGGGGCGGGCACGCCGATGCTGGGGATCATGCGGGAGGCAGACGCGAAGCGGGACCCCTCGGTCGCGATCACCGCGCCGATCGGCTCCGGCCCGTTCCGCTATGTGGCGAGCGAGCGCGAGTCCGGCCATCGCGTCGTGTTCGAGAAGTTCCGCGATTACCTGCCGCGCAGCGAGCCGCCCGATGGGCTGGCCGGCGCCCGGATCGTGAAGGTCGATCGGGTCGAGTGGATGATCATCCCGGACGCCCAGACGGCAGCGAACGCGCTGGCCACCGGGGAGGTCGATTTCTGGGAGCAGGTGAATCCGGATTTGACGGA
The DNA here is from genome assembly GCA_035486135.1 of Acetobacteraceae bacterium. Lineage (GTDB taxonomy): Bacteria > Pseudomonadota > Alphaproteobacteria > Acetobacterales > Acetobacteraceae > JASHVB01. The sequence goes on along the minus strand of DATHNI010000555.1, from coordinate 5,601 downwards.
TGTGCTGCGCAAGGAGGGAATCACCGTGCGGCGCATCGCGGCGTTGCCGACGGTTGCCTTCATCCGTCCCAACTTCCAGCTTCCTCCGTTCAACGACGTGCGGGCGCGCCAGGCGCTGGCCTATTTGTTCGACCAGAAGGAGATGATGGAGGCGGCGGCCGGCAACGGCGTGGGCTGGCAGGAATGCCACTCGTTCAGCGTCTGCGGCGGGCCGTATGGGACGGAGGTGGGATCGGAGCCGTACCGCACACCGAATATTGAGAAGGCGAAGGAGTTGCTGAAGGAGGCTGGCTACAAGGGCGAGAAGCTGGTGCTGCTGGGAACGCCGCAGTTGCCGGCGATCAACGCGATGACGCTGGTGGCGGCGCAGCGGCTGCAGCAGGCGGGCGTGAACGTTGACGTGCAGATGGCCGATTTCGCGGTGATGTTCCAGCGGATGCAGGCGGCGAACAAGCCGCTGGATCAGGGCGGTTATAACCTGTTCGCCTATCATGCGATCGGCAGCGCGTGGTTCCATCCGCTGATGAACCTGTCGCTCGATCTGTCGTGCAACGGAAAGAACTGGGCCGGCTGGCCGTGCGATCCGCAAGGCGAGGCGCTGCGCCAGGCATTCCTGGAAGCGCCCGACGATGCGGCACGGAAGGTGGCGTTCGAGGCGTTCCAGCAGCGGCTGTGGGAGTTTCTGCCGTATATTCCGCTGGGGCAGTTCGACGTCGTGACCGGATGGAGGAAGAACGTTACCGGCGTGCTGGACGCGTACATCGTCGCGTATTGGAACATCGACAAGCACTAGCGCGCCGGGCGATGCTCTGACGGACAACCGGGAGGAACGAGGATGGCACTGAAGATCGAGCGGTTTCAGCCGGAGGGCATGAACGTCAGGATGTCGGCCGGGCAGCCGTCCTACTCGCATGTCGTGACGGTGAGCGGGACTGGCAAGCTGGTTTACATCGCGGGTCAGTTGGCGCGCGATATCGACGGCAATTGCGTCGGCAAGGGCGACATGCGCGCGCAGATGGAGCAGACGTTCCAGAACCTCGAGCGATGCCTGAAGGCGGCCGGCGCGACGTGGGCCGACGTGGTGAAGACCAACACGTTCGTCACCGATTTCGATGAGTTCCAGAAATGCGGGGATGTGCGGATGCGTTATCTCGGCGTGGCGACACCGACCAGCACGACGGTCGGCGTCACGCGCCTCGCCGGGCTGGATTTCATGATCGAGATCGAGGCTGTCGCGGTGGTGAATTCGTAAGGTGGGTCGGTTCGTAAGGTGGGTCAGTCGCACCGGCGCTGCCCACGTCATGGCCGGGCTTGACCCAGCCATCTATGCCGGCACCATTTCGCGATAGGGTGCCGCAATAGATGGCCGGGTCAAGCCCGGCCATGACGTGGAGAGCGCCGGTGCGACGACGTAGGGAGCGCCGGTGCGAACGGGTCAAGAACTATCAATAACTCGGCTTGCTCGGGAACGGCGTGAGCTGGAGCTCGTGCGTCCAGCATGAGCGGTCCTGGGTGTGCAAGTACCAGAACGCCTCGGCGATCTTGACCGGATTGATGATGAGATCCGGCCGGTTCTGCAGCCTCGGCATGGCGCGGGTCCCGGGCGAGTCGATCGTGCCGTCGATCACCACGTTGGCCACATGCACGCCGTGTTCGGAGTATTCCTCGGTGAGCACCTGCGCCAGCGTGCGCATCATGACCCTGGGGTAATAAAGCGACTGCCCCGTCATCCGCTTGCGGCCACGTAGCGAGCTGGAGTTGTTCGAGAAAAAGAACGACCCCTCGCCCTTCTTCCGCATGGCCGGCAGCACTTCCTTGGCGACCAGGAACGGCCCTCGGCTGGCAATGTGTTGCGCGGTGTCGAACATCTCCACCGGGATGTGTTCGAGCAATTCCTTCTCGGGCGGCAGGTCGCGGCCTTCCAGGTAGCCCGCGTTGTAGATCAGCACGTCCGGGTCGCCGGCGGCGCGGCGGATCGTGTCGAACGCCGAGGAGATAGAGTTTTGCGAGACCAGATCCAGTTCGACGATCATGCACTCGCCGCCCTGCGCGCGGATGGCGTCGGCCAGTGGTGTCGCATTGGCCGCGGTGCGGGTCGTCACCACGGTGAAGAAACCCTCGCGCGCGAACTTCTGGGCGATGGCGCCGCCGACGCCCCAACGCACGCCGACCGGCAGGTCGCTGTCGTCCAGGGTGTGGCCGTGCTGAAGCAAGGTATTGCGGCCGTCCGATTGCCACTTGGAGGTAGCACCGACCACCACGGCGACCGGCTTCCCGTTGGTGTTTGTCCTGCGAGTTTCGCTCATGTTGCAACGTTCCCTTTGTGGTTCGCGCTGCCGCCCCAACCGTCATGGCCGGGCTTGACCCGGCCATCTATCGCGGCACCTCGGCTGCATAGATGGCCGGGCCAAGCCCGGCCATGACGGTGGGGGCGGCAAGTGCGATAAGTCAATCGTTCGGACGGTGTGTGAAACTCCACATCAAGCCGCCCGATCCCAGCCCCACCATGCGCAAAGCGCCTCTCCCATCACAAGTCGCTTGTCCTGCTCACTGAGCCACGGCAGTTCCTCGGTGAACATCGTCACGCATTGCCGCCAGGAACACGGCATCTTCGTGATGTCGGTGCCCCAGAACATGCGGTGCGGACCGAACGCGTCGTAAATCTGGCGCAGGTATGTGTGCATCGCGGGAAATGGATAGGCCTCGCTGGAATAACCCGGTGCGCCGGTCGCCTTCACCGCCACATTGGGAAATTTCGCCAACGCCACAAGCTCCGGCATGTGGGTCATGGCAGCGGCGTCTTTCAGCGTGGTCAGGCCGCCTCGGCCGCCCAGGTGATCGATCGTCAAGCGAAGTCCGGGATGGCGTTCGGCGATCCGGCCGAGGTCCTTGAGAGAATCGGTTGCCAGCGTGGCAACGGGAACACCGGCCTTCTCAGCTTCCGCCCAGACCCAGTCGATCGTGCCATCGTGCAGCCATTGCCGCATCGGATCGTGCAGGAACGTATAGCGCAGGCCGAGCATGCCGGGCTGGTCCCGCCAACCCGCGATGCGCGCGCGAGACTCCGGCCGGTCGAGCGGGACCGAACCCATGATCGCGAACCGCCCCGGGTAGTTCTTCACCGCCGCGAACGCCATGCCGGTCGAACCCGGATCCCAACCCGGCGGATGGATCACGGCGGCATCGACGCCGCCTTCGTCCATCAAGGCAATCGCCTCTTCCGGGGTGAAGTGCGTCACCTGCCGATGCGAGAGATTGCTCGGCAGGCCGGTCCCCCAGGTGTGTATCTGGGCATCGACGATCTGCATCGCGTTTCCCATCCCTTCGTGTTGCGTATCGGAACAATGCTCTACACGCTCGGACCCGAACGTTAGACCGCTTTCGCGGTGAGAGGAATTGCTCGCCCCATCCGGGCGCGTCGCTCCGGTCCAACTGTCATTGCGAGGAGCGAATGCGGTCCCCGAACTTGACCCGGGGACCGCATTCGCTCCTCGCAATGACAAGTGGGCGTGACGGCGGACCGTCAGTCAACGCCAGTCGTCGCTGCCGACAGGCTGCGGAAGGTGATCGACCAGCGGGTGACCTCCATCTCGGCGATGCTGTGCTCCCAGTCATGGCGTGCCGCGCCCGTCAGATGATAGACGGAGCGTGGCTCCAGGAAGGCCGACGCCCGATCGAAACCGCCCGGCCGGCGCCGGCGAAACCGCATCGTCGCCGGGGCGCCGAGCGAAATACCGATCACATGCTCGTACACCGGCCGGTCGCGGTGCCAGCCGATCCCCGCGCCCCGGTCGTAGCGGATCAACAGAGCCTGCACGAGATCGCCCGGCCGCAGACCGGCGAATTGCGCGGCCTTTTCCCGTACCGACAACAGCCAGCCGGGGATTGGGTCCGCGCGGCCGAGGCTGGCCGTGCCGTAGTCGTAGTGCCAACCATACGACGCGGTCAGCCGCTTGCCCTGCCATCCCTGAAATCGGAACGGCGACAGTTCAACCGCGTCGATCGCCGCAATCAACGATTGCTCTTCGTCCGGCGAGACGATGGCGGGCGCTTGCGACAGCCCCGGCAGGCATTGCTCTGCGAACAGGTCGGGCTGGGTCGCCATCACGTTCATTCTGCTGGACAGCCGTTGCATGCTGCCTATGTGGGAAGCACCGCGCCCGATCTCGACCCCTGAACAGTATGCAATGGATCGGCCTGACCCGATGAAGATAGCCACCTACAACGTGAACGGCGTGAACGGGCGGCTGCCGGTCCTGCTGCGCTGGCTGCACGAGGCGGCTCCCGATATCGTTTGCCTGCAAGAGTTGAAAGCGCCGCAGGAGAAATTCCCGGCCGCGGAGCTCCGGGATGCGGGCTACGGCGCCATCTGGCAGGGGCAGAAAAGCTGGAACGGCGTCGCCATCCTGGCACGCGGCGCGGAACCGGTGGAAACGCGCCGCGGCCTGCCCGGTGACGCCGACGACGCTCACAGCCGCTACATCGAGGCGGATATCGACGGCCTGATTGTCGGCTGCCTGTATCTGCCCAACGGCAACCCGGCACCGGGGCCCAAATTCGACTACAAGTTGCGCTGGTTCGAACGGCTCACCGCCCACGCCGCGGCGTTGCTCGGGAGCAAAGCGCCCGTCGTGCTCGCCGGCGATTATAATGTGATGCCGACCGAGCTGGACGTTTACAAGCCGGAACGCTGGGTCGATGACGCACTGTTTCGGCCGGAAGTGCGCGAAGCGTTCCGCGTGCTGGTCGCCCAGGGCTGGACCGATGCCATTCGCACGCTGCATCCAGGCGAGCATATCTACACATTCTGGGATTATTTCCGCAACGCCTATGCGCGCGATGCCGGTCTGCGGATCGATCACCTGCTGCTGAGCCCCGCGGTCGCCGGCCGGCTGAGGGCGGCCAACGTTGACCGCTGGGTACGCGGTCTGGAAAAGACCAGCGATCACGCGCCGACCTGGATCGAGCTGACCGACGCAGCTAACCGCGCCAGGTCCCGGCCGGCACGGAGGAGCAAAGCATGACCGGCGACACGTTTGATCTGGAGCGTTTCGTCACCGCACAGGCGCCGGTTTTCGACGCGGTGCTGCGGGAGCTGCGGGCAGGCCGCAAGCGAACGCACTGGATGTGGTTCGTTTTTCCGCAGCATCGCGAGTTGGGCTATTCCTCGACGGCGCGATTCTATGGGATCGGCTCGCTCGACGAGGCGCGCGCCTACTTTGCCCATCCGGTGCTTGGGCCGCGGCTGATCCTTTGCACCCGGACGGTGGTTGAGAGCACCGCACGCTCCCTGCACGACATCTTCGGCTCGCCCGACGATATGAAGTTCCGTTCGTCGATGACGTTGTTCGAAGCCGCGGTGCCGGACGCGGTGTTCAAGCAGGCGCTCGAGCGATGGTGCGCGGGGGAACGCGACGCCCGCACACTGGAGCTGATCGGCCCGGCGGACTCTCAATCCCGGTTGGTCGAAAGAAAGTAAGGGGTGACACGGATTAGCGCGGATTTGTCCACGGATCAGCACGGAAAGGGTTTGCTTGTTTTCCGTGCTGATCCGTGGACGAATCCGCGCTAATCCGTGTCACCCTCTTACTTTTTTCAGCA
>DATHNI010000554.1:0-5960 GCA_035486135.1 Acetobacteraceae bacterium | reverse complement strand
GTCTCGCGCGCCTTGAATAACCTCTCCCGCTGGAGCGGGAGAGGTCGAGGCGCTCTTGCGACGAGGGTGAGGGCGATCGGGTCGCCCCGCTCTACCTGCTGCCTGCCGACCCGATCACCCTCACCCTCGGTGCTTCGCACCATCGACCTCTCCCGCGCTGCGGGAGAGGTTTTTGTCGTGTTATGCCTCGTTCGACTTATCCAGCACCGGCTGGAACGCCGCTGTCGCCTTCTTCAATTCCGTCGCCACATCCGACCCGCCGACAATGTTCGTCAACCCGGTGCCGATCGTGTCGCGGAATTCGGTGACCGGCACGATCACCGGCAGACCGGACCGGGCGATCTTCAGACTCGTCGTCGTCGTATCGAACCATTCCTGTGGGAACGTACTGCTCTTTACGATCTCCGGCCGCGCGTAGCACGACAGCCGCGCCGGCGTGCCGGAGCCCGAACGGAGTTGCTCGTTCAGCATCTGCTTGCCGGCGATCCATTGCAGGAACAGCCACGCCGCCTTCTTGTTCTTCGCGGTGGCTGGAATGCCGATTCCATCGATGAACGTTGCGGCGTTGTGCGACTTCGGACCAGCCGGCACCGGGGCGAAGCCGACCTTGTCCACCACCCTCGACTTCGTCTTGTCGAGCAATGGCGCGGAGAATCCAATGCCATCCCACCACATGGCGCCGCGGCCCTGCATGAACGTGGTCTGGCACTCGTTCCAATTGAACCCGATATTCCCCGGCGGCCCGCACTCCTTCATGATCTTCTGGTACCATTGCCCGGCCTCGATCGCCGCCGGCGTGTCGGTCAGCAGCTTCTTGCCGTCGGGCGATACCGTCTCCTGATCCCAGCCGAGCAAGATGTTATCGTACAGCACAACGTTCGCGTTCTTCAGCCCGCGGCCGACGAAGCCGTACACCTGTTTCGACGGATCGGTGAGCGCATGGGCCATGCTCATCATCTCGTCGTAGGTCTTGGGCGGACCGCTGAACCCCTTCGCCGCCAGCAGTTCCTTGTTATAGAAAACGATAAACAGGTCCTGGTTCAGCGGCAGGACGTTGATCTTGCCGTCATCGCCCGTCGCAACCTGCATCGACGGCTTGCTGAAATCCGCCAGGTCGAAGTCGGGATTGGTCAGGCTCTTGTCGGCGATATAAGGCCGCAGATCCTCCATCCACTTGGCCTTTTCGATCAGGCGCTTCTGCACGTGCATGCCGACATTGACCACGTCGAAGCTGGGATGGCCGGTCGCCATCTCCATCGCCACCTTCGGCCGCTGCTGTTGCTCCGGGATTTGCTCGAACCCGGCGGAGATGCCGGTGAGTTCCTCGAACTCCTTCAGATGTGCGCGTGCCAGGTCGCCGCGGGGGGAGAGCTGATAGTTGATCTCGATCGACTGGCCCTTGAACTGCTTCCAGTCGAACGCGGACTGTGCGTTGGCGCGTTCCACGGTGGCGGGTGCGGCAAGGGCAGCGGCAGACGCTGCCAGCAATTGGCGACGGCGGATCATTCGTTTCCTCCTGTAGCGAATTGTAGGTCTATAGAACGAGTGCGGCCGGTTAGAAAGTGCAGCGCGTTCAGCCGCCCTTCACGCCCCCCGTGGTCAGGCCCGCGACGATTTCCTTCTGCATCAGCAAGGTCAGCAGCAGCACCGGCGCGGTGACGATCAGTGCGGCGGCGGCCAGCGGTCCCCAACTGATTTGCTCGAACGTCAGGACGTTGTAGACGGCAACGGGCAGCGTGCGCGTCGTGCGCCCCGCCAGCACCACGCCGAAGATGAAGTTGTTCCAGGAGAAGATGAACGCCAGGATCATCGCCACCATGATCCCCGGGCGCGCCAGCGGCATCGCCACATGCACGAATGCCTGCCAGATCGTGGCGCCATCGACCAGCGCCGCTTCTTCCAATTCTCCGGGCAGCCCTTCAAAGAAGCCGATCATGATCCACACGACGATCGGCACGGTGATCACCAGATGGGTGATGACCAGAGGCGTCAGTGTGCCGATCAGCCCGAGCCACTGGAACAGCAGGAACAGCGGGATCAGATATGAAAGCCCAGGGGTGACCCGGGCGATCAGGATCAGCGCCGCCGCCTTGGTCGCCTTGGCCTTGGCGATGCCATAGCCCGCGGGCACTCCGAACAGCAGCGCCAGGCCGGTCGCGGAGAACGACACGATGACTGAATTGATGGTGTAGGTCAGGAAGTCGTTCTTCTGGAACACATCGACGAAATTCGACAGTGTCGGCGGGTGCGGGATGAACACTGGCGGATAGGCGGTGTTATCCAGCTCGTTCTTCAGCGACAGCGACAGCATCCACAGGAAGAACAGCACCGCCGGCGACACCAGCAGCAGCACGGACAGATACAGACCCGCCCGTCCAAACCAGCGCCGCACGCGATGGCGGCTGATCCCGCGTTTGCTCATCGCCACGCCTCCCGCTGCCGGAATTTCAGCAGCAGCAGGCTGATCAGTAGGATCAGCACAAAGAAAACCACCACCATTGCCGAGCCGTAGCCGAGGTCGTAATAGGCGAAGGCGGTTTGATAGAGCAATATGTTGAGGGTTTCGGAGGATGTTCCGGGGCCGCCGAGGGTTATCACGTAGATCGTGTCGAACGTCTTCAGGGCATCGATCAGCCGGATCACCGCCGCGACCATGATGAACGGCCAGACCAGCGGCAGCGTGATGTGGCGGAACATCTGCCAGGCGCTGGCGCCGTCCAGGATCGCCGCCTCGTAAGGGTCCTGCGGCAGGCTGGCGATTCCGCCCAGCACGATCAGCATCACCAGCGGCGTCCATTGCCATGTTTCAACCATCACCAGCGTGGGGATCACGGTGGAGCTGTCGTACACCCAGCTCGATGGCGGCAATCCGACGGTGGAAAGCAGATAGTTCAGCACGCCGAGCTGCGGATGGAACATCATGGTCCAGACGAGGGAAATCGCAACCGGCGTCGCCATCATCGGCAGCACGAACAGGGTCCGGGCGAGTCCGCGGAACCTGAAATTCGAGGCGAAGCAGACGGCCGCCCAAACCCCAAGCAGCAGCGGGGCGATCACCGATGCGGCGGTGAAATAGAGTGTTCGTACCACCGCCCACTGAAAGCGTTCGTCGTGCAGCATGTGGGTATAGTTGGCGAGCCCGACGAACGGTGTCGCGCCGCTGACCTTCCACTCGTGCACCGACATGAACAGGGTGAAGACCCAGGGGAACAGGATTACCACAAGAACGATCACCGCCGCCGGGACCGCGAACATCCAATAGCGACGGGCGTAGGCGCGCCCTCGCGGCACGGCGACGGGAAGCAGGGTTGTTGCGGTGGTCGTGCTCATCCGTTTGCCCGGTTGCGTGCCGGCCGTCTCGGCACGAGGGCCCCTTGCGGCTGGTTGGGCTTATAAGGCGATACCTCGCCGGGAGGAAGGCTACGGGGCTATGGCAGTTCTATCCGCCTTCCCACGCCAGGGGGCAACGGCCACCCCCCGTGCGCGTGCAACGCCGCGTTGATCGCGGCCAGCCGATCCGGCGGGAACGGCGCCACGCGGCGGATGCGCATGTCGATGTGCAGCGCCAGCAACTGCTGGGCAGCGACGCGATGGCCCTCTACTGCATGGAACATTTCATGAAAGTAGTGCAGCCGCTTGGCATCGGTGCCCAGCAAGGTGGTGGCGACGCGCAGTGGTTCGCCAACCTTCACCTCGCGCTCGTACAGCGTGTGCGTTTCGGCGGTGAAGCAGGAATTGCCGGTGGCCTCGCGATAGGCATTGCCGATGCCCAGCACGTCGTACAGCCGGTCGGTCCCCAGGTCGAAGACCACCACGTAATAGGCGAGATTCATATGACCGTTGGAGTCGATCCATTCCGGCCGCACTGTGTCCGTATACTCGACGATGTATTGGCTCATGGGCGGCAAGCTTGTTGACAAGCGGCGACACGGTCAAGCTGGATGCGGACCCCCCCGGATGATGCGCACCCACGAGGCAGCAGGGCGGAACAGCGACGTGCACACCGCCGCCGACGGGCTGCCGTCGCGCGAGCGCTGGCGCGCCATGCTCGCCGTCGCCATCGCGATCAGCATGTCGGTGCTGGTGTCCTCCATTGCCAATATCGCGCTGCCGACGATCGCGCGCGACATGCACGCCAGTCCGTCGGAATCGATCTGGGTGGTGAACGCCTACCAACTCGCGGTGACGGTGACGCTGCTGCCGTTCGCCTCGATGGGCGACATCTACGGTCACCGGAAGGTCTATTTCTGGGGCCTCGCCGTGTTCACCGCGGCGTCGCTGTTGTGCGCCGTCGCGACCACGCTGCCGATGCTGGTGATCGGGCGCGTGCTGCAAGGCTTCGGCGGCGCGGGCGTCATGAGCGTCAACGGCGCGCTTGTGCGCTTCATCTATCCGCGGGCGATGCTCGGCCGCGGCATCGGCTACAACGCGCTGATCGTCGCGGGTTCGTCCGCCGCCGGTCCATCGGTCGCCGCCGCGATCATGTCCGTCGCGTCGTGGCCGTGGTTGTTCGCGTTGCAGGTGCCGGCCGGGTTCCTGTCGATGTGGTTCGCGGCGCGTTTTCTTCCCCGCACGCCGTTGGCTCGGCATCCGTTCGATCCGGCCAGCGCGGTGCTGAACGCGATCACGTTCGGTTTGTTCATTGCGGCGCTGGATGGCGTCGCACGTGGTCAGCGCGCCGTGCTCGTGCTGCTGGAGTTGGCCGTCAGCCTCACGGTCGGAACATTCTTCTGGCGCCGCCAGCTCACTCTGACCGCGCCGATGCTGCCGGTGGATTTGTTCCGCCGCCCGGTGTTCAGCCTGTCGGTCGCGACGGCGATCTGCGCGCACGGGGCACAGATGATCGCCTTCATCGCGCTGCCGTTCTATTTCCAATATGTCGGTGGGATGTCGCCGATCGAGATCGGCGTGCTCATCACGCCCTGGCCGGCCGCGCTGGTGATCATGGCGCCGATCGCCGGCCGCCTGGCCGATCGGCATTCGGCCGGCTTGCTCGGTGCGTTCGGGCTGGCCGTGATGGCCGCTGGGCTGTTGCTGGTATTGTTCTTGCCCACACCGGCGACGCGGCTGGATGTCGCGTGGCGGCTGGCGGTGTGCGGCGTCGGGTTTGGGTTTTTCCAATCTCCCAACAACCGGCTGATGATTGCCAGCGCGCCGCGAGAACGAGCGGGCGCCGGCAGCGGCATGCTGTCAACGTCGCGCTTGCTCGGGCAGACCACGGGCAGCGCGCTGGTCGGGGTGGTGTTCGGGCTGACGCATGGCGGGCCGGATGGCGTGGCGCTGGGCACGCGCGTCGCCATCGGCATGGCGGCGGGGTGCGCGGCCTTGGCGATGGTGTTGAGTTCGTTGCGGGTCCGCGTGCCGGGGCCGACGTGACGCGACTGGACGGACACGCGGTGCGGGGCGACGCTGCCGAAGCCAACACATCGCCAGGAGGTGCGCGCCATGGCCTACGAATTCTTCTATTGGCCGGAGATCCAGGGACGCGGCGAATTCGTCCGCCTCGCGCTGGAAGATGCCGGAGCAGTTTATATCGACGTCGCGCGCGGGTCGGAGAGTGAGGGCCTCGGCGTGCCGGCCATGCTGGCGGTGATGCAAGGCAAGGGGACAGCGCAGATTCCGTTCGCTCCACCGTTCCTGCGCGATGGGACGGTGATCGTGTCGCACACCGCGGCGATCCTGTTGTACCTGGGCGGCCGGATCGGCCTGGCGCCGACGGATGAGTCGGGGCGGCTGTGGGCACACCAGATCCAACTCACGATCACCGATATCGTCAAGGAGGCGTACAACTCCCACCATCCGATCGACGAGGACAAGTGGTTCCACGAGCAAAAGGATGCGGCGATCCAGCGGGCAAGCGTGTTTCGCAAGGACCGGATGCCGAAATTTCTCGGCTGGTTCGAGCACATCCTGCGGGCCAATCCGGCGGGGCCGGATCACCTGGTCGGAAGCTCGGTCAG
>DATHNI010000553.1:0-10137 GCA_035486135.1 Acetobacteraceae bacterium | reverse complement strand
CACCTGCCGCGTCATCACCACGCCCGGCGTCATCCCCCAGCTTCGGGCCCGCTTCAACGAGCGCATCCCGGACCTCGGCGTATCGTGCGGGCCGTTCACCGACGGACGTGCCCTGACCGATCCGCTGCTGCTGGTCGAGATCCTCTCGCCATCGAACGAGGCGAAGACGCGCGTCAATGCCTGGGCCTACGCCACCATTCCCAGCGTGCAGGAGGTGCTGATCCTGTCCAGCACCGCCGTGCGGGCGGAAATCCTCCGCCAGGGTGACGAGACGCCGGAGATCGTCGTCCGGACGGAGACTTTGCGCCTCTCCAGCATCGGCTACGCCGGCCCCCTGGCCGACTTCTATGCCACCACCAACCTGACCTGAGGCCGGCGCCTCAGCCTTCCACCGAGACCCGGAAACTCTCGATCACCGTGTTGGCCAGCAGCTTGCGGGCCATCTCCTCGGCGGCGGCCTGCGCCTTGCCGGGGTCCGTTTCGGTCAGCTCCAGTTCGATCACCTTGCCGGCGCGCACCTCGCCCACGCCGGAAAACCCCAGAGTGTGCAGCGCGTGCGCGATCGCCTTGCCCTGCGGGTCCAGCACGCCGTGCTTCAGCATCACCGTGACCGTGGCCTTCACGGCCCGAACCCTGTCACTGCCCCAGCGCGCGCTGCCCCAGCCTTCGCGACCCCCGCCTTCACTGCATCGTCTCCGGACCCTTCAGATCGCGCATCCCCGCCTCCGGCAGGATGCCCAGCCGCTTGGCCACCTCCTGATACGCCTCCTCCACCTTGCCCAGGTCGCGGCGGAAGCGGTCCTTGTCCATCTTCTCGTTTGTCTTCGAATCCCACAGCCGGCAATTGTCCGGGCTGATCTCGTCGGCGAGGACGATGCGCATCTCCTCGTTTTCCCACAGCCGGCCGAACTCCAGCTTGAAGTCCACCAGCGTGATGCCGACGCCCAGGAACAGGCCGGTGAGGAAGTCGTTCACCCGCAGCGTCAGCGCGACGACGTCATCCAGGTCGGCGGTGTTCGCCCAGCCGAAGCAGGTGATGTGTTCCTCCGACACGATCGGATCGTTCAGCGCATCGTTCTTGTAGTAATACTCGATGATCGAGCGTGGCAGCCTTGTGCCCTCGGCAATGCCCAGGCGGGTGGACAGGCTGCCGGCGGCAACGTTGCGCACCACCACCTCCAGCGGGATGATCTCCACCTCGCGGATCAACTGTTCCCGCATGTTCAGGCGGCGAACGAAATGCGTCGGGATGCCGATCTCGGCCAGCCGCAGCATCAGGTATTCGCTGATCCGGTTGTTGAGCACACCCTTGCCGGTGATGATGCCCTTCTTGGCGCCATTGCCGGCCGTCGCGTCGTCCTTGAAATACTGCACGAGCGTGCCCGGCTCCGGCCCCTCGAACAGGATCTTGGCTTTGCCTTCATAGAGTTGACGGCGGCGGGCCATCATTGTTCTCCTTGGCGATCCCCCCGCGGGGCGGGAGACGCAATGCGGCGCCGCGCCAGGAGCGGGCGGCAACACCGATATAGCAGCGCCTGCCGCATCCCGCCACGCCCCGGGGACACCCCCCGCACACCGCCGGGATACCGCCGCCGGGAAAGGGCCGCCGGAACAGGGCCGCGGCGGCAACGCCGGCGGGCGCGGGCGGCGGGACAGGGCAATGGCCGCCCGTCAGGGGCCGGTTGCCGGAAGGACCTGCCGAAACGCCGCGTCATGCGGGGGGCCGGCCGCGAACAACCAGATCGGCGGCCCCTCCACCGGCAACGCCAGCAACGAAGAGCAGACCGTCCCGAACCCGCCATGCGGGACGACATTGAGTTGCTCGGCCGGCTCCCCCTGCCGATCGGCCAGCAGATCCTGCCAGGCCTGCCAGCCTCCAGCCAGGTCGGGCGCCGGCGCGGCGGCGAAGCGCGGCCGGTGACGCGCCACGCGGGGACTGCCCGGATCATCCGGATCATGCGCGGTGACCATGTGCAGACCGGCCCCGAGACGCTGCATCTGCGGCCGCCCATGCCCGAGGCCGCGCACGAAAAGCGCTCCCGCGGCATCAGCGAGAACCAGGTTGAAGCTGCGCCACTGCCCCGCATCGAGCGCGACGATCGCCTCGGCAGCGGCGCCGGCCGTCGGCTGGCTCAGTGCGAGCAATGGCAGCTCGCCGCGGCTGCGCTTGCCGGGCGCCGGGCCGAGGCTGCCTTGCCGGTTCAGCACCGCCGCCGCCACGCCGTGCCGGTTCAGCCCCATCCACGTGCCGCCGGCCGTGCGATCGCGCCCGGCGACCAGTCCCGGATGATCGGGCCACCAGGCGGCGGGAGGATCCCACGCGCGATCCAGCCGCTCATCACGGTTGGCGGCGAGGACCAAGGGCCAGGCGTGGCCAGGGCGGATCAGGACGACGACGGTGCACACGGGTCGGACGGTGATGGCACGGCGGCGCGGGCGTGTCACGGCCCGGGGCGGCGTGAGGCCAGCGCGGCCCCCAACGATGTCATCCAATCCACCGGTCTCGGAACGCGGCAGGCAACGACAAAAAAACGCGCTCCCGCTGGGGAACGCGCTGAAGTGACGGACGAGGTAGATGGCCTGACGGCATTCCTGTGTAACAGGCCACGGCGTTTCATCACGGTTTCCGAACAGACCAGCGTCGCCCCGGGTCCCACTTTCCGCAGGTGGCTCCGCCTGTGTGGACGGAGGCTCCGTTACGGCACCCAGAACGGCTTGTTCGCCTCCGCCTCGGCTTCGGCATAGCTGACGCCGATGTCCTTCAGCAGATGAGCATCCAGGTCGGCCAGGCAGCCGCGGGTCCGGTGCCGGCGCCACGCCGAGCGCAGCATCGCCCAGAATCCGGCGCGTGGCGCCTCGCCGTGGTGCGACGCGCCACGCAAGTCCGGCATGCCGGACCGCGGCACAGCCGGCTCGGCGACGACCCTGCGGACAAGCCCCCACCCGGTCGTGCCCGGCCGCCACGGCGGCGCCGGCGATGAGGCAATCGTGTTGAACGTGCGATCGGACATGGTCCCCTCCAGTGGACATCCATTCCCCGCAGCAACATTGGAACCAGGAGGGCAATCAGTAAAACGAATTGCCTTGATGCTGATAATCAGAGACATTGATGACCATGAGCCTCCCGCAAAGCCTCGACCCAGATCTGCTGCGCAGCTTCGTGCTGATCGCCGAAGGCCGCAGCTTCACCGACGCCGCCACGCTGGTTGGCCGCACGCAGTCCGCCGTATCCATGCAGGTGAAGCGGCTGGAGGAGGTGCTCGGCCAGGCATTGCTCAACCGCGGCAAGGGCGGCGTGCCGGCGTTGACCCCGCACGGCCGCTATTTGCTGGAGCACGCGCGGCAGATCCTGGCGCTGAATGACTCGGTGATGGCGACCTTCCGTGCGCCGAGCATGTCCGGCACGGTGCGGCTTGGCTCGCCGGACGACTATGCGCTGGCCTACCTGCCGCCGATCCTGAAGCGCTTCGCAGAGACGCATCCGGCGGTGCAGGTGGACGTGCGGTGCTCGCCGTCGAGCGAGTTGCAGCGCAGCCTGAAGGCGGGGGAGTTGGACCTGACGCTGCTATCCAAGGGCCATGCTCCGCCGGACTGGCCGACCGAGGCGTTGTGGCACGGGCCGCTGGTTTGGGTCACATCCACACGGTTCTCGCCGCATCGGCAGGATCCGTTGCCCCTGGCGCTGGCCGCGGGGCATGGCTGCGACTGGGCGGACGCCGCCGTGCATGCGTTGGAGCAAACCGGGCGGCGTTACCGGATCGCGTATACCTCGGCGTCGCAGATCGGCACGCACGCTCCGGTGGTGGCCGGGCTGGCGGTGACGGTCTCGACCCTGTCCTGGCTGCCGGAGGGGGCGCGCGCGGTGCGGGCCGACGAGGGACTGCCGCAGTTGGCCGAGTTCGGGATTCTGATGCTGAAGGCGAAGCTGCCGCGCCAGCCGCTGACCGACGCGCTGGAGGCGCATATCCGGCAGGGGTTCCAGATGGGGACCGGACGCGCGATGGCGGCGGAGTAGGCGGGAAAGGCTTACCCCGACACCGGTGGATTAACACTTCATCAATCCATCGGTGGGCAAATTCGGATTCATGGAACCGGACCACGCCCCCAGCGGTGAGCTTACTTACCGGATCATCGGGCTGGCGATGCGCGTGCACCGGCGTCTCGGCCCGGGCTTGTTCGAGTCGGCCTATGAGAAGTGCCTGTGCTACGAACTTGCCCAAGAGGGTGTGCCGTTTGAACGTCAGGTGCCGCTGCCGATCCACTACGGCGATGCCCTGCTGGACTGCGGCTACCTCGCGGATATCATCGTGGACCGGAAGGTGATCCTTGAGCTCAAGTCGGTCGAGCGAATGCTTTGGCTCCACGAGGTTCAGTTGCTGACCTATCTTCGCCTGGCGCAATGCCGCGTCGGCCTGCTGATCAACTTCAACACGGTTTCGTTGACCGACGGGATTAAGCGACGGGTGCTGTAGCATTCCCTGTGGTTCGCCCGCGGGCGGCAATGAAGCAGCAGGCAGGATAGCAAGACCGCAATCAAGCATCTGGCACAGATTTTACGGATAGAAGGTTCAGCCACGGATTCTACAGAAAAAAGCAAGCTTCTTATTCAGCAAAATCTGTGACTGAACCTTCTATCTGTAAAATCTGTGCCAGATGCTTGATTGCTTTCCCGGGTCTTCAAGGAGATCGAATGGGTCCCGCGTGATGCGTCCTTGCCGCGTCCCCCTGGACAGCCCCCCGACCGGCAGCGCATAGCGTCCCGCCGCCCAGCCCGCCCCGGAGACCGGCCGACCGCCCATGATGTATTTCAGCCGCTTGAAGACCGTCCTGATCCTGGGCGCCTGCCTGCTGGGAGGCATCTTCTGCATCCCCAACCTGCTTCCCGCCCCCGCCCCCTGGCTGCCCTGGCGAACCGTGCATCTCGGCCTCGACCTCCGCGGCGGCTCCTACCTGCTTCTCCAGGTGGACATGGACGCCGTGATCAAGGAGCGGCTGAACAACTTGCTCGACGGCGTGCGCCAGGCCCTGCGCCCCGGCCAGATCTTCTATTCCACCCTCCAAGCCGAGCCGGACCAGCACCGCATCCTGCTCCGTCTGCGTGACCCCAGCAAAATCGACGCCGCGACGGCGGCGCTGAAACCGCTGATCTCCGCCGAGGGCCCGACCGGCGCCCCCGATCTCGACATCGCCAGCCAGCCGGACGGCTCGATCACCCTCACCCTGTCGCCGGTGGCACTGAACGCCCGGGCACAAGGCGCGGTGCAGCAGTCGATCGAGATCGTGCGCCGGCGCATCGACGAAACCGGCGTGGTCGATCCGCAGATCACCCAGCAGGGCAACGACCGCATCGTCGTGCAGCTGCCCGGCATCGGCGACCCGGAGCGGATCAAGCAGTTGCTCGGCAAGACCGCGCACATGACGTTCCAGTTGGTGGACGAAACCGCCAACCCCACCGCCAGCGGACCACCGCCGATCGGCGACGACTACCTGGCGATGCAGGACAATGCGAACGAGAAGATCGCCGTGCGCAAGCGCGTGGACGTGGATGGCGGCGACCTGACCGACGCACGCGCCGCGACAAATCCCCAAACCGGCGAATGGGTTGTGGACTTTACCTTCAACACGGTCGGAGCCAGGCGTTTCGCCGATATCACCCGGGCGAACGTCAACCACCGGTTTGCCATCGTGCTCGACGGCAAGGTGATCAGCGCGCCCGTCATCCGCGAACCGATCACCGGCGGCCGCGGCCAGATCAGCGGCAATTTCACCGCCGCCTCCGCCACCGACCTTGCCGTGCTGCTGCGCGCCGGCGCGTTGCCGGCACCGCTGACGGTGGTCGAGCAACGGTCGGTAGGGCCGGAATTGGGCGCGGACAGCATCCGCGCCGGGGCGATCTCGCTGGTCGTCGGGTTCGTCCTGGTGATCGCCTTCATGGCGGTGTTCTACGGCTTGTTCGGGTGGTTCGCGAACGTCTGCCTGCTGGTGAATCTGGTGCTGATGCTCGGCGTGATGTCGCTGCTGCAGGCAACCCTGACACTGCCGGGCATGGCTGGCATCCTGCTGACACTGGGCATGGCGGTGGACGCCAACATCCTGATCAACGAACGGATCCGCGAGGAACAGCGCAACGGGCGACCGCCCCTGTCGGCCCTGGAACACGGGTTCTCAAGGGCTTACAGCACGATCTTTGACAGCAACGCGACGGCCTTCCTGGCGCACGTCATGTTGTTCGTGTTCGGCTCCGGCCCGGTGAAGGGGTTCGCGGTGACGATCACCGTTGGCATCGCCACCTCGCTGTTCACCGCCTGGATGCTGACCCGCCTGCTGGTGTCGCGCTGGTACACCGCCACCCGCCCTCGCCTGCTGCCGGTCTGAGCGCCATGTTGACCAGCCTGCGGCCAACAACGTTGACCAGCCTCGACCCACCAACGTTGACCAGCCTTCGGCCACCAACGTTGACCAGCCTCCGGCCAACAACGCACCGCTGCCCGTCCACCTGCCCGTCCCCGTCCCCCTGCCCGCTGACGGACTGAGTCCCATGTTCATCCGCCCCCGCTTCCGCATCGTCCCCGACGGCACCCGGATTCAGTTCATGAAGGGTCGCTTCATGGGGCTGATCGTGTCGGCGATCCTGTCCACCGCCTCGGTGATCCTGTTCTTCTACCCCGGCCTGAACCTGGGCATCGATTTCTCCGGCGGCATCGTCATGGAGCTGCGCACCGACGGCCCAGCCAACTTCACCCAGATCCGCGAGGCGCTCTCCAGCGCCGGCATTCCGGCCCAGGGCGTGCAGCGGTTCGGCGATCCTTCCGAGGTGCTGGTCCGGCTCGGCAACCAGGCGTCCGAGCAACGCACCCAGCAGACCGTCGAGAAAGTGACCGCCGCCCTGGCGCACGCGGTGCCCGGCGCAAAGATCATGCGGACCGACGCGGTGGGCGCCTCGGTCAGCGCCGAGCTGTTCCGCAACGGATTGCTCGCGCTGGGCATCAGCCTGCTGATGATCCTGGTCTACATATGGTTCCGCTTCGAATGGCAGTTCGCGGTCGGCGCCGTGGTGACCCTGATCCTGGACGTCACCAAGGCGATCGGCTTCCTGGCGCTGACCCGGATCGAGTTCGACCTGGTGATGGTCGCCGCCATCCTGACCATCCTCGGCTACTCTACCAACGACAAGGTGGTGGTGTATGACCGGGTGCGCGAGAACCTGCGCAAATACAAGACGATGCCGCTGCGTGAGCTGATCGACCTGTCGATCAACGAGACGCTGAACCGAACCCTCGGCACGTCGATGACGGTGTTCATCGCCTCGCTGCCGCTGGCGCTGTTCGGCGGCGAGTCGATCTCCGGGTTCGCCTGGGTGATGCTGTTCGGCATCGTGGTCGGCACATCATCCTCGATCTTCATTGCCGCCCCTATCCTGTTGTTCCTGGGGGAACGCCGCCTTCGGCGCGAGGCGGCGCCAGCCCCCACGGCCATCGCCAGGGAGGGCGGCGGGCCCACCGCGCCGCCCGCGAAACCCAAGGACGCACCGCCCGCGCCTCCCGCGAAGGCCCCCGCGCAGGCCAAGGACGCGCCGGCGCCCACCAAGCCCAGACCCACCGCCAGATCGAGTCCGGGCCGGGCATCAAGGTGATCGCCCGGCGCGGCCTGCTGGCAGGAACCGGCGCAACCGCACTAACACTGGCCTCGTTCGCCCTGGCTTTGCTGGCTCCCCCGTTTCCCCCCGCCCGCGCCGATCGTCGCCTGACCCTGCTGATCGGCGCCTCGCGGGAGACCGCCGCCGACCGGGTGGCCCGGTCGTTCGCGCCCTTCCTGGCACGGCAGCTTCCCGCCACCGGCATCGCGCTACGCAACCTGCCCGGCGAGGCCGGACTGACCGGCTTCCGCGCGCTGGCGGACGCCGCCCCCAACGGCGACATCGTCGGCTGGGTCGCCACCCCCGTGCTGCCGGCCCGCCTGGTGGACCGCGACGCCGGAGCGCTGCTGCCCCGGCTGCGGCTGCTGGGCGCGGTGCAGCGGGAGCCCATCGTGTTCGTCTCGCCGACCGCCACGCCGCTGGAGACCGTGCGGGACATCGTCAGCCGCTCCAGCGAGGACGCCGACGCGGTACCGCTGGGCACGCCGCCCCCCGGCAGCCCGCCGCACCTCGCCGCGTTGCGGCTGCAAATGCTCGCCGGGACGCGGTTGAATATCGTGACCTTCCCCTCGGCGGCGGCGGCGCGGCAGGCGGCGGTCGGGGGCAACCTCGCCGCGGCCGCACTCGGCATGGCGGATGTCATCGACGACCTGCGCGAGGGGCGGCTGGCTGGGCTGGGCATCGCGGCGGAGGACCGTGCCGGCGCCCTGCCCGACATGCCGGCGCTGAACGAGGCCGGCCTCAACCTCGCCGCCCACATCACCCGAGGCCTGGCCGCGCCAGCCGGCATGGCGAACGACGTGGCGGATCGGCTGGCGGCGGCGCTGCAAGCGGTGGTCGCCGATCCCGGGTTCCGCGAACAAGCGGAGGCCAGCGGTTTCCAGGTTGCATGGATCGACGGCCCCGCATGGACGGCGATGGTGGACGAGGAGCGCGCCAGGCTGGCATCGCTCTGGGCGACCGAGCCCTGGCTCCAATCCGCCGGCCAGTAAAACAACCTCTCCCGCTACGCGGGAGAGGTCGAGGCGCCCTTGCGCCGAGGGTGAGGGTGATCGGGCCGCTCGGTGCCCCCTCCCCCTCTCACCGGACAGAAATAGCGCCACCCGGCAAAACCAACAGTTGTATTTAGTTAGTTATTAATATTATCATCCGCCGTATGCACGGCACCCCATACGTCACCGACACCATCACCGACATTGAAGACTCCGACCCCATCCAGGCGTTGGAGGACCTGCTCCTGACCGACTCCGAGACAGAGCATCTGCGTCGCACCAACCCGCAAGGCCTGCGCAGCGCCCGCGCCGCGCCAACCCGGTCACGCCGGGCGACCCGCCGCACGGCCGAGGACAAGCGTCGCCGCCTCCGCGACTCGGCGAGCGTGCTCTGGGCGGAGCAAGGCATGACCGCGTGCACTGTCCGCGGCATCGCGCTCGGCGCCGGGGTGCCGCACACGATGGTCTTCAACCTCGTCGGCGCCCGCGACGACGTCCTGGCCGAGATCATGCTCGAGCATGTCATCACGCTGAGCCAGCAGGTCCGCGCGGCGGCCCGGCAAACGTCGGAGGCATCCCCGCCGCAGCGGCTGGAGGCCATGCTGACCGCCTACCTGGACGGCATCGCCGCGTCCCCGCACGCGCATATGCTGCTGCACAACGCCTTGTGCGTGTTGCCCGCAGCGTCGCGTGAGGCGGTGCGGCGGCGCTACCGCATGCTGCTGGACCTGCTGGCCCAGCCGCTGGTGTTGCTCGCGCCATCCGTGGGGGACACGCTGGCGGCGGAGTTGGCGCTGACGGCGGTGGGCTCGGTCAGCGACGCGCTGCTGTGGGTCGATCCGGCCGCGCGGTACGAGGTGGCGGTGACGGTGCGGCGCCTGACGGCAATGCTGCTGGCGGCGGTACGGAGTGCCGAGGGGCTCGGTCCGCAGCCGGGCCGCGGCGGACCGGCGCAAGACTGCGCGCAACCCTGGCTGCACGGCGATGCGAGGCAGGACCCGGTGCGGCAGCACGTCGGCTCCGGTCCCGGCACAACCTCGGACGGTCCCGCTTGACCCCTGGCCCCGCCGGATACAGCCGCGCCGTCCGGCTCATTGTCCCAGCCGCACCACCGCCCCTGACCCAAGCAAATCGGTGTCCAGCAATACATTGTGGATGACGATGCCTTTCGCCCCGGTCAGCCTGGTCGCCACGCCCTCCACCTCCAGGACGAGGCCCTTGGCATTGCCGGTGTCCAGCAGCAGCCCGGGCTCGGCGGGCACCGGCCAGGTTTCGCCAGCATTCATGGTCCTGCTCAGCAGCAACGGCCCGCCGTTCTGGCGCACCTGCACCCAGGTATCAGCGGTCGCCCGCAGCACGACCTGGCGAGTTGCAGGTGGCGCTCGCGCCGGCGGAGCAAGCGCTGCCTCGACCGCCACCGGCGTCTCCGATTGGGCGTTCGGCGGAACGGCGGCCGTCGATGGTTTGGCGTCGCCCGCCGTCTTCACGGCTGACGGTGCCGCGCCAGCC
>DATHNI010000552.1:0-2876 GCA_035486135.1 Acetobacteraceae bacterium | reverse complement strand
AGATCTCGATTCATTGGGTGCGTCTAATTCCACGCGATCATCTTTGAGATCTGCGTTTCGGAAATCTCCATCACACCGCAGAGGGTGACGCAAAGCGCAAGCACCACCTTGGAGGCAACTATTATGGGAAGGCTAATATCTGCATGCATCCCTGCTTATCTGTGTTCCAAGTTCTTATGTAACCCATAGCCCAACACCGACTTTCGAGGATGTCCGTGGTGCCGGTGCCGCGCCCCTCGCAGGGCTATGGCCCATCAATCGATCCCGTAACTCCGCTATACCGTTCGAGAACTCGCGTCTGCGGTGCGTCCCCGTGCCAGCCCTGTACCGCCAGCGTGCCGGTCCCCGCGTTCAGCTCCGCGGCCAGCCGGGTGAGGCGGTTCAGCACCGGCGGCTGCAGCCAATTGAAAGTTTCCCCGCCCAGCGACGGCAAGGACGTCCGCATGGCGGCGAGACGGCGCTCGCTGTTGCGCGCACGCGGACGGCCTTTGAACCGGTCGGTGAGCCAATGGTTCGTGACGCAGGCGGGCGCTTCGTGCACGATAGCCTCGTGCTCTCGTCGTTCGATCACGCAGCCGGAGTCTGGTGTCACGCCGGTCAGCGTGTAGATCACCGGGATGCAAACAGGTGTTGATGCCAGCATTGATTTCGCGGCTTCGTAGGTTGGGCATTGCTCGAAGGCCTGGCGCAGCAGATGCGCCGGCGGCAGAGCGGTGGCCTTGCGGACGCGCCAGCGATTGACTACCCAGTCGATCGGCAGACCCAGGCTGATCGAGCGGAAGCTGTAGGTCATTGGCGGCTGGTTGATGGCGGCCGCGAAACGCCCCGGCGCCACCGCCGTGAGCACGCCGAGATAGCCGGGCCAGGTGATGTTGTCGTATGGCCCGGCCGGCGGCGAGTGGCGCGCGACAACAACGTCCCGGCCCAATCGAAACGGCCAGTCGAGCGTGCGATAGAGCTGTACAGCGCACTCGTTGCCGAGTGATCGGCAGGCCGTGGTGCAGCCCATCTCGAAGCTGAAATTCAGCGCGTATGCACCGGGTTGGCCGAGCAAGCGCGCAACCTCGTCGATTTCGTGCAGATAGGGATTGCGTGCGGCGCGCAGACACCGCGCGGCATACGCGTCGCCGATGCGAAGCAAGGGGGCCGGGATGATCTGGCGGGTGAGGGCGACGATGCGCGGGAGCAGGTGGGCCTGCATCCGGGCGAGGTGCAGCGGGCCGTCCGGCGCATCGACGACCGGAATTTCGGTCAGCGGATGATCGGCGTCGCGCGGTGGGGGCATGCGAGGCAGGTTACAGGTGTCGCGTGGCGGGGACACGCGGGCACGTCACAGGGGACACGCGAGCACGTCACAACGGCATTCGCCTGGCGCCCATGGCGGATGTCGGGATTGCTCCGGTTTGTTCCGGATGGTGTTCCAGGGGTTGAACCAGGGCGAGCATGGCGGCACCGTGCCGCAACGCTGCCCCGGCCGATCCCCAGCGCGCAAGCCAGGATACCGGCGCCGGCGAGACCCCAACTGGAGCCCACCGATGACACCGATCGATCCGAAGATCACCGCCGCGCTGGCCGGCGTTTCCACCGGCACCATCACCACGGTGCTGCTGAAGAAGGGCCTGCGCAACGTGTGGATGCGCGGGCCGAAGCCGCTGCGGGCCGGTTTGCCCCGGCTGATCGGACGCGCCTTCACCATGCGGTTCGTCCCGGCGCGCGAGGACCTGGCGACGCCGGAATCCTGGGCCTCGCCGCGGTCCACCCGCGCCGCGATCGAGGACATGCCGGCCGGCGTCATCACGGTGATCGACGCGATGGGCGTCACCGATGCGGGCGTGTTCGGCGACATCCTGTGCGCGCGCATGGCGAAGCGTGGCGTGGCGGCGCTGGTGACCGACGGGGTGGTGCGCGACGTGGCGGGCGTGCACGGCACCGGGCTGCCGGTGTGGTGCCAGGGCTGGGCGGCGCCGGCCTCGGTGGCGGGGCTGACCTTCGTGAATTGGCAGGAGCCGATCGGCTGCGGCGGCGTGGCGGTGTTCCCGGACGACGTGATCATGGTGGACGACGACGGCGCGGTGGTGATCCCGCAGAAGCTGCTGGAGGACGTCGCGGCGACGGCGGCGGACCAGGAGCGGCTGGAAGAGTGGATCATGACCGAGGTGAACAAGGGCGCCGCGCTGCCCGGCCTGTATCCGCCGAACGCGGAGAACAAGGCGCGCTACGAGGCGTGGGCGAAGAAACACTGACAGAGAGTCCCTCTCCCGCGAAGCGGGAGAGGTTAGGTGAGGGTGCTACGTGCGGCACGCGTGACCCTCACCCTCGACGCTTCGCGTCTTGACCTCTCCCGCCCAGCGGGAGAGGTTTTTTTCGACCTACACGGATATCCGCGGCTTCTCGCCCGGGGCCGGCGTGTACGGATACGTGCCGGTCTTCAGCACCGCCTCTGCCCCGCCAAGCGACGCGATCCGCGCCGCCTGGTCCGCGAAAGCGCGGGCATTCACCGCGGCCGGATCGCAGATCGCGTGCAGCCGGCGCTCGCCTTCCGCCAGCGTCGCGGCGTGCGCCGGGTCCGGGGCCAGGTCGCGCGTCTCGCCGGGATCGGCCTGCAGGTCGAACAATTGCGGACGGTAGCCTTCGTAGTGCACGTATTTCCAGCGGCCGAACCGCAGCATGAACATCCCCGTCAACGAGCCGAGCGCGTGGTATTCGCTCAACACCGTGCGGTCCTCGCCGGCGCCCTCGGCGACGCGCAGCAATGACAGGCCGGGCAGGGCGCCGTCTTCCGCCGACAGCGTCTCGCCGACCGTTTCGATGATGGTCGGATAGCCGTCGACCAGCGACACCGGTGTCTCCACGCGCCGGCCCGCCGCAACGCCCGG
>DATHNI010000551.1:0-11366 GCA_035486135.1 Acetobacteraceae bacterium | reverse complement strand
GACTTGCCTTCGCATTCGTGGCACAGTCGTGGATGGCGGGCCTGCGCCCGCCATGACGGTGGGTGGCGGCGTCGATGAGCGCCCTACCCTCCGCACCACCCCGCGCCACCATGCGGCTGCAGCTCTATGCCGGCTTCACCTTTGCCGACGCCGCGCGCCTGGTGCCCTACCTCGCCGATCTCGGCATCAGCCATTTGTACGCCTCGCCGATCCTCACCGCCCGCGCCGGCTCGATGCACGGCTACGACGTGGTGGATCCCACCCGGGTCAATCCGGAGCTCGGCGGCGAGGCCGGGTTGCGCGAGCTGGTCGCGACGCTGCGTGCGGCCGGGCTCGGGCTGATCGTGGACATCGTGCCCAACCACATGGCGGTCGGCGGCAGCGACAATGCGTGGTGGCAGGACGTGCTGCGGCACGGTCCCGCCAGCCGCTACGCCGGCTATTTCGACATCCACTGGGATCCGACCGATCCCGCATTGTGCAACAAGCTGCTGGCGCCGTTCCTCGGCCGGCCCTACGGCGAGGCATTGCGGTCGGGAGAGCTTAAACTCAGCCACGACGATGCCGCCGGCGCGCCGGTCATCCGTTACTACGACGACACCTACCCAATCGCCCCGCGCGACCATGCGGAGGTCGCCGCGGCGACCGCTGCCCACGGCGCCGCCGCCTACGACCCGGCCAACGACGACGGCCGTGCCCGGCTGCACCGCCTGCTGGAGCGGCAGCATTACCGCCTCGCCTGGTGGGGCACCGCGGGCGACGAGATCAACTGGCGCCGCTTCTTCGACATCAACGGCCTCGCCGCCCTGCGCATCGATCGGGAGGAGGTATTCGAGGCGACCCACGCCACCCTGTTCCGCCTCTATGCCGAGGGGCTGATCGACGGCATGCGGGTCGATCACGTGGACGGGCTGACCGACCCGCCCGGCTATTGCCGGCGCCTGCGCGCCCGGCTGGAGGCGCTGACCACCGAACGCCCCACCTCCGCCCCTGCCGCGCGGCCCTATATCGTGGTGGAAAAGATCCTCGGCGCCGGGGAGAGCCTGCCGGCCGGCTGGGGCATGGACGGCACCAGCGGCTACGACTTCATGGACCAGGTCAGCGCCGTGCAGCACGACCGGGAGGCCGCGCAACCGCTGGCCTTCTTCTGGTCCGCCGTTAGTGGTCGCCCGGCGGATTTCGCCACGGAGGAGGTGCTGGCGCGGCGGCAGATCCTGGAGCGCGGGTTCGACGCGCAGCTCGAGGTGACCGCCACCACGCTGCACCGCCTCGCCCGGCTGGACCCGCTGACGCGCGACACCACCCAGCCGGCGATCCGCCGCGCGCTGGTCGCACTGCTGGCGCATCTCCCGGTGTATCGCACCTACAACGCCGGCGTCCCACGCTCGGCCGCTGACCAGGTGGCGTTCGCCCATGCGCTGGAGGCCGCCAAGGCCGACGCGCCGATCTCGCTGCATCCGGTGCTGGACCGGATCGACCGCTGGCTCGGCGGCGAGGACCCGGCGCGTCCGGGCGCCGCGTGGCGTCAGACCGCGACCAGGTACTTCCAGCAACTCAGCGCGCCCGTCGCCGCCAAGGCCGTCGAGGACACCGCCTTCTATCGCTACGCCCGTCTGCTGTCGCGCAACGACGTGGGGTTCGACGCCCGGTTGCTCGGCACTGAACCGGCCGAGTTCCATGCCGCCAGCCTGGCGCGGGGGACAGACTTCCCGGACGCGCTGCTGGCGACGGCGACACACGACCACAAGCGCGGCGAGGATGTCCGCGCCCGGCTGGCGGTGCTGTCCGAAATCCCCGACGACTGGCAGGCGGCCGTGCGGCGCTGGATGGAGGCCAATGCCGGGCATCGCCGCTCCGCCGCCTCCCGTGCCGGAGCCGCCTCGCCCGGCACCGCTTCTGCCGGCGCCCCCGCGACCGGAGCCCCCTCAACCGGCGACGAGGCGCAGCTTTACCAGATGATCGTCGGCGCCTGGCCGGTGACACTGGCGCCCGATGACGCCGAGGGCTGCAAGGCCTTCGCCGAGCGGCTGGCGGGCTGGCAGCAGAAGGCGATCCGCGAGGCGAAGCTGCAAGGCGACTGGACCGGACCGGACGAGGCCTACGAAGCAGCGGCGCGCGACTTCCTGTTCTCCCTGCTGGCGCCGGACAGCGCGTTCGCGGCGGAGGTGGCGCAGTTCGTGCGGCGGATCGCTCCGGCCGGGGCGGTGAACGGGCTGGCGCAGACGCTGCTGAAGCTGACCGCGCCCGGAGTGCCCGACTTCTTCCAGGGCACCGAGTTCTGGGATTTCAGCCTGGTGGACCCCGATAACCGCCGGCCGGTGGATTTCGCGGCCCGTGTTTGCTCGTTGCGCAAGGCGGCCTCGCCGGCGGCGCTGACAGGCGCCTGGCGCGACGGGCGAGTGAAGCAGGCGGTGATCGCCCGCACCCTTGCGCTGCGCCGTGCCACGCCGGCGCTGTTTGCCCGCGGCGCGTATCGCCCGCTGGAGGTGACGGGAGCGCTCGCCCGGCATGTGGTTTCGTTCATGCGAGTGCATGAGGGACAGGCAAGCCTGACAGTGGTGCCTCGCTTGCCGCACCGGCTGCTGGCGGCCCGCGACGGCATCACGATTCCGCCGGACGCGTGGCAGGACACGGCGCTGCGCTGTCCGCCCGATCTGGTGGGCCGGCACCTCCACGACGTGCTCTGCGGTGGTGCGGATTTGAAATTTCCAGCGAGTCTGCCGGTCGGGCCGATACTCTGCGATTGTCCCGTTGCACTGCATTGCACGGTTGAATCCCTGTGATCCGATAGCGCCGCACGCAGTGCCGCGCGTTGCAGTCCGTGTCGTCGCGCGGCTGGTTGCGCGGCGCAGCGGAAGGAACAGTTCATGCTGAACAAGACGAAAGCGATTGCTTTGGCGGCAGCGCTGATCGCCGCCCCGATGATGGGTGCCATGGCTGCGGGCGGCGGTGGCGGCGGCGGTGCGGGTGCAGGCGGCGCGGGTGCCGGCGGTTCGAGCGCGAGCGGCAGCGGGATTGGTGGCGCGGGCGGTGGCAGCGGCACGGCGAACGGTGTGATGGGCACCGGTTCTACCGGCACGCCCGGCACCACTGGCACCGGCATGGCCAGCACCGATGCAACCGGTACCGGCAGCGGCAGCGCCGGCGGCGTGGGCTCGAAGAGCTACAGCGGCGGCAGCACCAACAGCACGGGCGGCACTAACGGGTCTAGCGGCTACAACACCACCCTGGGCTCTAACAACAGTCCGTCCTCGGCGCCGTCCGGTGCGAATCCCGCGACGTCTTCAGGGGCGATGACGACTGGCACGACTGCCGGCTCCACGGGCACCGCTGGCGCGGTCGGTGGCGCGGGTGGCGGCGGTGCCAGCGGCCACTGATCAGGAGCGATGCCGGGCCAGGTATCGACGTTGATCCCGCACGGTTTTCGATAAGCGAAGAAGTGGCTTTTCTATAAACGGAGAAGTGGGTGCGTTGCCTTTGGGCGACGCACCCACGCTCGTTCCGGTCCCGCTTCCACGTCCGTTCCGGTTCCCGTGCCCGTGCCGTGCCCGTGTCATGGCCGGCGCAGGCCGCCCACCCACGACTTTCCTGCATGCAACTGAGAAAAGCCGTGGGTGGCCGGCCTGCGCCGGCCACCCACGGGCACGGGCACGGGAACCGGAGCGGCTTCAACGTCCGGCAGTAGCTTCACTGAGCAACAGGCGGTGAAGACGGAGACTTGCAACTCTCTTCGGCGCCGCGACGTTCCATTTGCCGTGCGCAGTCGGGAGCCGTGTCATGGCACGAGGCCGGGCGACGAAATGGGCGTTGTGGACAGGGATTCCGCTCATTCTGATCGCGGCCGTAATCGTGTTATGGGACTGGGACTGGTTCATTCCGCTGGTGGAGTCGCGTGCCTCGGCCGAACTGGGCCGCCCCGTCACGATCGAGCATCTGCATCTGCAACTCGGCCGCACGACGCGGGTCGTCGCGGACGGCGTCACGATCAGCAATCCGCCGGATTGGCAAGGTCCGCCGTTTGTCACGGTGAAGCAGCTTGTCACCGATGTCGATGTCTGGGACGACATCTTTCACCACCAGTTGATCATTCCGCTGGTCGCGCTGCAACAGCCGCAGGTGAACCTCGCACAGGCGCCGGACGGCAAGGCGAACTACCAGTTGCAGCTTGCCGGCGCTTCATCCGGCGGCGAAACGAATATCGGCGACCTGCGCATCAGCGACGGCCACGTGCATGCCGTGCTGATGAAGCTCAAGGCCAACTTCAACCTGGATGTAGAAACCCGCGATAACGGGAGCCAGCCGCAGATCGTGGTGGCCGCACACGGCACCTATAACGCCGCGCCGATCACCGGCCACATCGTCGGCGGCGCATTGCTGTCGTTGCGGGATGCCGCGCATCCGTGGCCGATCGATCTGCACGTCACCAACGGGGAGACCCAGGTGGCGCTGACCGGGACGTTGCAGGACCCATTGCACCTGCGCGGCGCCGACCTGAAGCTGCAACTCGTCGGCCAGGACATGTCCCAGTTGACCCCGCTGACCGGCATTCCGATCGCCAGGACGCCGCCCTACCGGCTGAGCGGTTTGCTCGATTTCCTCAACGGGGCCGTGCATTTTCGCGATTTCGCCGGCCGCGTCGGCAACAGCGACCTGGCGGGCACGATCGATGTCGATCTGGCAAAGGAACGGCCCTTGGTGCACGCCGAGTTGCGGTCACGCCAGGTCGATCTCGCCGATCTCGGCGGCTTCATCGGCACCGAACCGGGACGCGTGAACACGCCCGGCCAGACCGCGGCGAAACGCGCGGAAGTCGCGCAGGCGGAAGCGAAGCCCAACCTGCTGCCGGAGACGCCGATCAACCTGCCGGAACTGCACTTCGCCGACGTCGCATTGCGTTATCGCGGCGAGCATATCCGCGGCGAGTCGATGCCGCTCGACAACGTGATTGTCGCGTTGGACATAAACGACGGCGCCGTGACCCTGCACCCGCTAAGTTTCGGTATCGGGACGGGTAGCATCAAAGGCAACATCGCGCTGACGCCACAGGCCCGCAAGCAGATCCATGCCAAGGCCGATATCGAGGTCCAGCGCGCCGATGTCGGGCGGATGATGGCGGCGACCCACGTGTTTGGCGGTGCCGGAACGATCAGCGGCACAGGCCAGATCGACACGACCGGCAACTCGCTTGCCGCGATGCTGGGCAATGGCAATGGCGGCGTGCGGCTGGGGATGGCGGGCGGCGACCTGAGTTCGCTGCTGGTCGATCTGTCCGGGCTGGAGTTCGGCAACGCGCTGCTATCGGCGTTGGGACTTCCACAACGCACGCAGGTGGAATGCCTGGCCGATGACATGACGCTGCAACGCGGCCAGTTGACCATCCGGGCGCTAGTGCTGGACACCGGCGAGGGCATCGTCAACGGCAAAGGCAACATCGACCTGAAAGATGAAAGCCTGGCCTTGCAGCTTCGTACCGAGCCGACGCACATCTCGATCGGCTCGCTGCCGGCGCCGATCAACATCGGCGGAACGTTCAAGCAGCCGAGCATCCGGCCTGGCGCCGAACTGGCGGTGCGCGGCGCCGCGGCGGTGGGTCTTGGCGTTGTGTTTCCGCCGCTCGCGCTGCTGCCGATGATCCAGCTTGGTACCGCGGACGATCATCGCTGCGACCGCGTTCTGGCGGCGATGAAGCAGCAGCCGGGCGGGCGGAATGTGCCGCCCCCCAATGCGGAGGAGACCTCCCGCTGATGGCGCTGGCGAAGCAAGGCCAGGGGCTCTGCCCCTTAGGCGTCAGGATAAGACGGCGCGGGAGAAGAATACTCCCCTCCCCTTGTGGGAGGGGGCAGGGGAGAGGGGTCACGCCGCGCAGATGTTGCGTGCATGACCCCTCCCCCCAACCCCCTCCCACAAGGGGAGGGGGAGCTCTTTGACGCCGCGCCGCCTTATCCTGACGCCCATGGGGCAAAGCCCCTGGCCTTGCTTCGCCCTGAGGTGTAGCGGCACCGCGGTGGCGCCGGGTGGCAAACCCTGCTTAGCTTCTGCCTGATCATCCGGAAGGCAGCCCGATGCCCGATCATCCCGAACACGGCGACAACGCGACCAACGCGGCGCGCGACATCGCCTATCACCTGCACCCGTTCACCAACATGCGCCGGCTCGAAAGCGACGGTCCGTTGGTCATCACCAGCGGCCGTGGCATCCACGTGTCCGACGAAGCGGGGCGCGAATACATCGATGCCATGGGCGGCTTGTGGTGCGTCAGCCTGGGCTTCAGCGAAAAGCGCCTGGCCGAGGCGGCGTATCGGCAGATGCTGGAATTGCCGTACGCGTCCACGTTCGGGCAACGCTCGCACCCGACGGCGATTGCGCTCGCGGAAAAGCTGATCGCGCTGATGCCGGTGCCAATGTCGAAGGTGTTCTTCAACAACTCCGGTTCGGAAGCGAACGATACCGCGGTCAAGCTGGTCTGGTACTACAACAATGCCATCGGCCGCCCGCGCAAGAAGAAGATCATCGCGCGCATGAAGGGCTATCACGGCTCGACCATCGGCTCCGCCAGCCTGGCCGGGCTGCCGTTCATGCACATGGACTTCGACCTGCCGATCGCCGGCATCCGCCATACCGACTGCCCGGCGTTCTACCGCGGCGCCAAGCCGGGCGAGAGCGAGGAAGATTTTTCCGCGCGCATGGCGGAAAACCTCGATGCGCTGATCGAGCGCGAGGGTCCCGACACGGTGGCCGCCTTCATCGCCGAACCGGTGCAGGGATCGGGCGGCGTGGTGGTGCCGCCGCGCGGTTATTTCGCGAAAATCCAGGAGGTGCTCCGCAAGCACGACGTGTTGTTCATCGCCGACGAGGTGATCTGCGGTTTCGGCCGCACTGGCAACATGTTCGGTTGCGAGACGTACGGCATCGCGCCGGATATCATGACCGTGGCGAAGTCGCTGTCGTCGGCCTACCTGCCGATATCGGCCACGATCATCAACGAGACGCTGTATCAAGGCCTGGCGTCGAACAGCGAGAAGCTGGCCAGCTTCACCCACGGCTTCACGTATTCCGGCCATCCGGTCTGTGCCGCGGTGGCGTTGGAGACGTTGAAGATCTACGAAGAACGCGACCTCATCGGCCACGTGCGGACGATCGCGCCGCGGTTCCAGGCCGGGCTGCGGCGGTTGCTGGATCATCCGCTGGTGGGCGACGTGCGCGGCGTCGGACTGATGGCGGGTGTCGAACTGGTGCGCGACAAGGCGACGAAGCAGCCGTTCGATGCGAAGGCCGGCGTTGGAGCGTTCTACGAGGAGTGCGCACATGCGCAGGGCCTGCTGATGCGCGGGCGCGGAGAACAACTGGTGTTGAGCCCGCCGCTGATCATCACCGAGGCGGAGATCGACGACCTGCTGGCGCGGCTCGGCCGCGCGCTGGACGACACGGCCGCGTATGTGCGGCGGCTGTAGCGACCCGTATACCTCTCCCGCTGCGCGGGAGAGGTCGATGGTGCGAAGCACCGAGGGTGAGGGGCGTAACGCACGGTGAGGGGCGCAACGCACGAACCGGCCGTGCGTTACGCCCCTCACCCTCGCCGCTAACGCGTCTCGACCTCTCCCGCGCAGCGGGAGAGGTATACGGGTCGCTTAGGCTCCGGTGAACCTCGGCAGCTTTTCGGCCAGCGCGCGATACGCATCCTCGTCGGTCCGGTCGTAGCGCAGCGGCGTCACTACGATCTTCCCCGCGCGCATCGCGTCATAGTCGCTCTCCGGACCTTGCTCGCGGTCGCCGCGCCGGAAGTTCAGCCAATGATAGGTGATGCCGCGCGGATCGGTGCGCGTTTCGACAGCCATGCCGGCAACCATGCCGACACCCTGTCGCGCCAGCGTCAGCGGCCCGACCTCATCCACCGGCAGCGGCGGAAAATTGACGTTCAGGCACGCGTCCTTGCCCCAGCCGATCAACAGCAATTCGCGCACCACCTTCGCACCCAGCGAGCGCGCGGTGTCCCACGGCACGTTGTTGCGATCCTTGAAGGCCTGGCTCAATCCGATCGAGGGGATGCCCAGCATCATGCCGGTCATCGCGCCGCCGACGGTGCCGGAGAACACCGTCTCCATACCCAGGTTCAGCCCGCGATTGACGCCCGAGAGAATCAGTTGCGGCGGCGCATCGGCCATCAGGTGGCACACGCCCATCACGGCACAGTCGCCCGGCGTGCCGTTGATGCCGAACCGGCGCGGTCCCTGCCGGCTGACGCGCAGCGGATGATGCAGGCTGATCGCGTGCGACACACCGCTCTGGTCGTGCTCCGGCGCCACCACCCAGACCTCGTGCGCCAGTTCGGCGGCGATTTGTTCCAGCACCGCGAGGCCGGGCGCATCGATGCCGTCGTCGTTGGTCAACAGGATTCGGTCCAGCACAATCATGCTCCCGCTCAATCGCGAAACCCTGTTTGGCTGCTCGCACCGGCCACGTCCAGAGGCGGTTGCGCGACCCGGCTCACCCGGCCAGCATGACGCCAACCGACGGGAGGACATCAGTCATGCAGATCATCGACGCGCAGGTGCATATCTGGAGCAGCGGCGCGCCCAGTGGGCATCACCGGCAGACCTCGGTGTACACCGCCGAGGAGTTGATCCGGGAGATGGACGAGGCTGGCGTGGACGGCGCGGTGCTGCATCCGCCAAGCTGGGACCCCGGTTCGAACGAGGTCGCGGTCGAGGCGGCTCGGAAATATCCCGACAAGTTTCGTAGCCTCGGCTGGTTCCCGCTCGATAAGCCGGAGAGCCGCGCGCTGGTGGACACGTGGAAGCAGCGGCCGGGCATGGTCGGCCTGCGCTGGTCGCTGACCCGGCCGGAACAGCAGACGTGGCACGCAGATGGCACGATGGATTGGCTGTGGCCGGCGGCGGAACGCGCCGACGTCCCGGTGGCGACGCTCGCGGGGCGGTTTCTGCCGACATTCAAACGCATCGCGGAACAACATCCGAACCTGCGTTTGCTGATCGATCATCTCGGGCTGGTGCGGGCGGAAAAAGACGCGGCGGCGTTTGGCAATCTGGACGAGTTGCTGCCGCTGGCGAAGCTGCCGAACGTGGCGATCAAGGCGACCGGCGCGCCCGGCTATTCCTCCGCCGCGTATCCGTTCCGCAACATCCACGACGGGCTGCATCGCATCTTCGACGCGTACGGTCCGCAGCGGTTTTTCTGGGGCACCGACATCACCCGCATGCCGTGTTCATACCGCCAATGCGTGACGATGTTCACTGAGGAGCTGCCGTGGCTGAAAGGCCGCGATCTGGAACTGGTGATGGGCCAGGGCGTCCGCGACTGGCTGAAGTGGTAACGGGCCGTACACCTCTCCCGCTACGCGGGAGAGGTCAAGGCGCGAAGCGCCGAGGGTGAGGGACCCACGCCACCGGCTCCTCAAGTGCCCGCACGATCGCCTCCAGCACGTCGTTCTGTCGATGCAGGATGTCCCCATTCCAGAACCGAACCACCCGCCAGCCTTGGTCGGTCAGCCACTTCGTCCGCAGGTCATCGGCGGCCAGGCGCGCATCCGCATGCTGTCCGCCATCGGCTTCGACGATCAGCCGATGATGCAGGCATACGAAGTCCGCAATGTACGGGCCGATCGGATGCTGCCGGCGGAATTTGCAGCCGGCCAGCCGGCGACCTCGGAGCAGGAACCAGAGCAGACGCTCGGCGTCGGTCATCTCGTGGCGGAGTTGGCGAGCGCGGATGGTTTGCATGGGTGGAAGGTTGGGGGGAACGAGGTTAAGGAAGTCCTTGCGGTTGGCCCCTCACCCTCGTGCGCTGTCGCGCCCTCGACCTCTCCCGCGTAGCGGGAGAGGTGTACCTGCCGCTCGGGCCAGCTATACTGGCGCACCGCTTGCACGAAGGCCGATAGCGGCGAGGACCAACGGCGCCCGGCCGCGGTCAGCAGGCATACCTCGCGCTCGATCGGCGGATCGATGACCGGGCGGCTCACCACGCCGGGGATGGTGTTCGAATATTCCGGCAGGAAGC
Source organism: Acetobacteraceae bacterium (assembly GCA_035486135.1). Classification (GTDB taxonomy): domain Bacteria; phylum Pseudomonadota; class Alphaproteobacteria; order Acetobacterales; family Acetobacteraceae; genus JASHVB01. Next base: position 1,352 of record DATHNI010000551.1, on the reverse strand, counting down.
AGATCCCCATGCCGGCGGCGACCATCGTCAGAATCCAATCCTCGCGGTCGCTGCGGAACCCGCGCACGAGGCGCGCACCGTTTGCCGCGCACGTCTCGCCCAGCATGTCGCGGTATTCGCAGTCGATGCGCGACAGCCAGGATTGGCCGTCCAACTCGGCAACGCGCACGACGTTGCGGCGGGCGATCGGATGGCCCGCCGCACAGGCGATAACGAAGCGCTCTCGGTACAACAGCTGCGGCTGCAAGGATTCCGCGAACCCATCGGGCCTCGCCATCAGGGTCAGGTCCAGCGCGCCGCGTTCAAGCAGTTCGCACAGCCGGTCCGGCACCGCTTCCGTGAGCGTGATGTCCACGCCGGGATGGGTCGCACGAAACCGCGCGAGAAAATCCACGAACCGCGCCGGCCCTATGCTGCACATCACGCCTACTCGAAGCGGCGCATTGTCCAGACGCAGGAAGCGCTTCGCGGTGTCCTTCGCGGCCTCGGCACGCAGGATCATTTCCGACAGATGCGGCTCCAGCATGCGGCCCAATTCGGTCAAATGGACGTTGTTGCGCTCCCGGCAAAACAGCAAACCGCCGAGTTCGCCTTCCATTTTCTGAATGGCCCGGGTGAGTGCCGGCTGGCTGACATGGCAATGCTCCGCCGCGCGCGTGAAGTTCAGCGTGCGCCTGACAGCCAGGAAATAGCGTATCTCGTGCAGCTCCATGACTTCCCCCGTCGGCTTCTGACGCTCTGACTCGGCAGAGCGCCAGGCATAACGTGACAAGTTCGTCATGAAGCGACGCGTCCGGCCGGATGGGGAGGCCCGGCCGGTTCGCTTGCCAACAGCGTTCAGCCGCCGTTCGAATAGGTCGGGAAGTCGCTCAGCATTTTCTTGGTGGCACCTGCCATCATCATGGCGTCCTTGCCCTGAAGCTCCAGATGGCTCAACGGCACTTCGATCATTTTTGGCCCGGAACCAAGATAGTCGCCGACGGACAGGATCGCGGTCGGCTCGGTAGCGGATGCTTTTACCATCACGTTCGTCAGGGTACCGATCTTCTCGTGCCGGTCATTGTAGATCGGCGCGCCAAGCATGCTCTTCGCCGACATGCTGTGATAGGGCATCACGACGATGGGGCCGGCATAGGACATGTTTTGCGCGAAACCGGGCACCGGCGCGGCGAAAGCAAATGCCATGGCGGTGGCAGCGACGATCGTGGAAAGCTTCCTCATGAGTTCCTCCTGCTAAGGACGTTGCGGACGGCGAGGAGGTATCGGTTGGCGCCCCCTCGCGGAAATACCGATGTCACATCGTGTCGATGCCGGCCGGTTATCGTCATCCCGCGGCACGCCTGCTATTCTGT
>DATHNI010000550.1:0-5038 GCA_035486135.1 Acetobacteraceae bacterium | reverse complement strand
CCGCATGCGCTGTGACGGCTGCCGGCCGGTGTCGATCTGACGGTCTTTGACCACGGGGTGAATGCCGGGACAGGCCAATCCGCCATGATCCTACAGCCGGCGATCGGACTGACTGGCGCCGAGGTCGATGGCTCGATCGGCCGGCCAGGTGGTGCCTGCCGCGCTCATCAACGACCTCGCCGCGCGCCAGCGTGCCTACGACCAGTCGCTGGGCAATTTCCAACGTTGCGGCGCTGGCTGGCGCGGGTCGCCCGACGACCGGCCACCGCCACCACTATGGCAACCCCGGCGGGTGCCGTGGCGGCGTAATCGGCGGCAAGGTCCGCAGCCAGTCGCGCAACGGCTGCCACAACACGCGCTCGGCAGTGCCACCGGCGGCCATGCCGATGTGGCCCGCGGCTGGTTCGTGCAGCACCGCGTCCGGAATCAGGCTTGCCAGCGGCCGGGCGCTTTCGGGTGGCACAATCCGGTCGCGGGCCGGCGCCGCAACGAAACTCGGCAATCGTATCGCCTCTGGCACCACTTGGATGCCAGCAATCCGCCAGGCGCCGCGGGCGGGGGTGTTTTCACCGTACCAGCCGGACAGGCACTCGCGCGCCACTGGTGCGACCAGCGGCACGCCGTCGTTCAGCCAATCCTCCAGAGCGACGAAAAGCTGGGCGCGTGCGCCTTCGGGGTTGACGCGGGCAAAGCCGCGATACTTGTCCGCGACGCCCCAGGGATCGAGCAATGCGAACAGCACCTGCAGCAGATCCACGGGTAGCGTCCCGTTGAATGCCAGGGCGGGCTCGAACAGCGGCAGCGCGCGGGCCAGGGTCTCCGCCCGCGCCTTGTCGTCGGCATGGAAATCCCACGGCGCCGCCAGCAGCACCAGGCCCCGCAACAGATCGGGCCGCCGTTCGGCGGCCGCGACGGCCAATGTGCCTCCCATGCAGTAGCCGCTCAGTACGACCGGGGCCTGGGCGAGCACCACGGCCGCGGCGATCGCGCGCTCCATCCGGCCGGCGACATAGTCGGTCAGAGTGAAACGCCGCTCCACCTCACCCGGCCAGCCCCAATCCAGTAGCAGCGGCCGCACCCCCTGCCCCGCCAACCAGCGCAGCATGGAGTGGCCCGGCGCCAAGTCCAGCACATAGGCGCGGTTCACCAAGCTCGGGACGAACACCACTGGCACGCCATCACCGCCATAGTCCAGCAGCCGGGTGTCACCCTCGGCCCACACCGCAGGCGGATCTGCCAACTCCCGCAGATAGGGGTGCCGGCGGTAGGCCGCGATACCGGATATCAGCGCCGCGTCCTGGCGCAGCGTCTCCTCAAGGATCTCTCGCGGAAACGCGGCCTTAGCGGCGCTGTCGGCGCGGCTCGGATCCTGCAACGCCGCGGCGATGGCCGCCGCCGCCTCGGCGAACGCCGTGCTCGAGTTCGCCCAGCCGGGCTTCGAGTTCGGCGACGTGGCGCGCGAGACGGTCGATCTCAGCATCGCGAGGGTCAGGTGCAGCAGCAGCGGGCGCGGCCCCCGGCGGCGCAGTGGCGCTGGCGCGTCCGTCCGCCCGCTCATGGTCCTGTCCCCGGGACGGCGCGGGCTTGGCCCGCGGCGTCGCCATGAACAGCGCGCCGGCCGCCCCGGCCCACAGCGCCAGGATCGCCTGCCAGCTCTCCTGCGCCTCCCGGTCGGTGGCGATCGCCGCCAATTCGCTCTGCCACAACGTGATCCAGTCGCGCGCCAGCACCTCGAGATCGGGCGCGGCGGCCGAGGGCGCTGCGGTCTCGTCCATGCCTCATTGGTTCCCTGTTCCGGCGCAGGCCGCAGCATAAGCCCGCCCGCGCCGCGCCGGAACGGGCGATTGAGGCCAAATCATTCAGGGAGCGTCCAGGGGGGCTTTCGCGGGTGCGGCATAAGCCGCATGCTGGATGCCGGAAACGTGCGGGAGACTCTGATGTCGCAAACCGTTCGCCCTGAAGCCGCGACCAGGCCGGCCGACACCACCCAGGTCGTGGTGGTGAAGAAATACGCCAATCGCCGCCTCTACAACACCGAAAGCTCCAGCTACATCACGCTCGATACTCTGGCCGACATGGTCCGCCAGGGGCGCGATTTCGTGGTCTATGACGCCAAGACCGGCGAGGACATCACCCGCAGCGTGCTGACCCAGATCATCGTCGAGGAGGAAGGCAAGCAGGGCCAGAACCTGCTGCCCACCGCGTTCCTGCGCCAGTTGATCGGCTTCTATGGCGATCAGATGCAGGGGCTGGTGCCGAAATACCTGGAACAGGCAATGAGCGTGTTTTCCCAACAGCAGGCGCAGGTGCGGGAGACCATGCAAAAGACCATGGGCAATCTGTTCCCATTCAGCAACATGGAGGAGGTAAGTCGGCAGAACATGGCGATGATGGAGCGCGCGATGAGCTTCTTCACGCCGTTCTATCGGTCCACCACCCCAGGGACCCCGTCCGGCGCTGAGTCCGCCGCGCGCGAGATCGCGGAGCTGCGCGCGGAACTGGAGATGTTGCGGGCGCAGCTGGCCGCGAAGGAGAAATAGCGGAGAGCGCGCCTTGCGCCGGCTTCGGTGGCGACGCGACCGGGACAGAATACGCGGCGGGAGATCATCGGCGCACTGCCGCAGGTCAGATTGGCCGACCAACCGCCGCTTCGATCAATGCGGGTGAGTTGACGCGAAAGGCGTCCACTCTCCAAACGCCATCGATCTGCCTGAGCGTGATCTCGATCGTCACCGCACCGTTCTTGAATGTTGCCTGCGCGACATAGCTGGCCGTGACTCTTTTGCCACCGCCCGCAGAGGCGTAGATCGTGGCCTGTCCTTTTGCGCCACCGTACTGGATCAGCGGACCAAGCTTGGCGAACAGCACGAATAGCGATCGCAAATCGTCCGGTTTGGTGGCGTGCAGAAATTCCGGACTTGCACGGCGTTGCAGTTCGTCCGCGGACCACTCGGCGACGATCCTCGGCACCGCATCATCCACATAGGCCTGGGCCTGTTTGTCCAGCTTGCCGCCAACATACGCGATGTAGCCGATCCCACCGGCCGCCGCGACGAGCAGGACAACAAATGCGATTCCCAGACCGTAGAAGATCCTGCGCATGCGCTGTCCCGCGACTGTGGAGCGGTTCGCCTGAAAGTCCGGGGCGCAACCCCGCCAGCCGGCGATATTCCTGCAAGATAGCGTGTCAACCAGAACATTGGCCAGCCGCGACGCTGACTGTTCCGCCCAAGGACCGGCCCGCACGACCCGGGGCGGATCGACATAACCCGCTTCGCAGCCGCCTCGCTCGTGACACCAGACCTCTGCACCATTACGGTTCGTCGAACCAACGGAGCGCCCTATGAAAGTCGGCCTTTTCATCAACACTCAGTTCCCCGAGGGCGACCCCGTCGCCGCGCGAATCCCCGAGCTTGTCGAACAGGTGCGCGTCGCGCGCGACTCCGGATTCGCCTCGGTGCTGTTCCCGCACCACTACCTGACCGCGCCGCTGCAGATGCTGCAGATCACGCCGCTGATGGCCTACCTGCTGCCCGAGTGCGGCAATATGATCGTCGGCGGGAACATCCTGCTGCTGCCGCTATTGAACCCAGTACATGTCGCCGAGGAAGCTGCCACGCTGGACGTGCTGAGCCGCGGCAATTTCATCCTGGGTGTCGGATTGGGCTATCGCGAAGGGGAGTTCGATGCATTCAACGTTTCGCTGAGGGAACGTGCCGCGCGGTTCAGCGAATCCATCGCACTGATGCGCAAGCTGTGGATCGAAGATCGCGTCACCTTCCAGGGCAAGTTCTATTCCGTGAAGGACCACGGCATCAGCTTGAAGCCGCATCGCGCGGGCGGACCGCCGGTGTGGGTTGCCGGCCTGGTGGAAGCAGCGGTGAAGCGCGCGGCGCGGATTGGTGATGCCTGGCTGATCGCCAATGCCACCACGCTGGGCGCGACCGGGCCCCTGATGAACGTGTATCGCGACACGCTAACCGAGCTGGGGAAGACCGTTAGCGAATTTCCGATTGCACGCGAATGTTATGTCGGCGATCGGCACGCGACCGCAATGGAGGAATGCCGCGGGCCGCTGGAATACAAATACAACTCTTATGCGGCGTGGGGCATGGAAAACCCGACCACACATATGAGCTTCGAAGAGGTCGCACGCGACCGCTTCATCATCGGCGACAAAGTCTCCGTGAAAGAAGAAATCGCCCGCTGGCAGGAACGCCTGGGCACCAACCATTTCGTGATGCGGGTGCAATGGCCCGGCCTGCCACAAGACAAAGTACTGGCGTCAATCCGCCGCCTGGGCGAGATGTTCGTATGAAGCGTTGACGCCACCTGCACCACAAGGCTATCCCCGCCGCCCGCATCAAAACTGGAGTTCGCCCGATGGCCTTGCAGGTTGTGGAAAAGTCCGAGGCGAAGACCGGCGGCATTGCCGCGGATCGCCTGCGCAGCCTGGTCGAACGCATCGAGCGACTGGAGGAAGAGCGCAAGGCACTGGGCAGTGACATCAAGGATATCTACGCCGAGGCCAAATCCGCCGGATTCGACGTGAAGGTGCTGCGCCAGCTGATCCGCATCCGCAAGCAGGAGGCGGCGGATGTGGAGGAGCAGGAGACGCTGCTCGACGTGTATCGCCGCGCGCTGGGGATGTAGGGCCGCGCGACGGCACCGTGATCGCCAACGCCACCAGAGCGCCGGTTGTGGTGCTGCCGGGCCCTGCGCCCGCAGCGAGTGGCAATGCGCCAGCGGCCAGAGGCAATAGCTGCCGACGGTCGCCGGTGTGTTGAACCATTGCCTCCGGCTGTTGGCCTGAGCGTCCGCGCGAGCCGCGAGCAGGCCGCTGGTCGGCATCCCGATGTGGCTCGCGGACCACGCGAAGATCGCCCCGGTAACCACCGTGAGTGAGACGGCCGCGAGAGGGGAAGCACTGGTCGGCATCCCGGTCACCAGGAGGGCGGCATTTGCCACCGCTCCCATCTGTCCTAAGCAGATTCCGGCTGGTTGACCAACGGTTGAGGGTTTGATTCTGTGTCGGCAC
>DATHNI010000549.1:0-24917 GCA_035486135.1 Acetobacteraceae bacterium | reverse complement strand
TCACCGTCTCCCGGGCACGAAATACCAGCGTGCCAAACACGCGACGGATCGGCTGGGCAAAGCTGCCGGCGGTGTATTGCGTCGCGGTGCTGGGGTCCGGGAAGCCGCAATCCCATGCCGGACCCCGGCGCAGCGCGTGCGAGGCGAACCGGTGCACCGCCACCGCCGTCAACCACGCCGATCCCGCGATGAACACGAACACCAGCAGCCCGTTATACGAGCTGCGACTCTGCGCGACCGGCACGATGGTCAGCCAGTCCAGCCCGATCTGCGTCGGCATCCTCGCGCCGGTCAGCGCCTGCGCCACCGGGGCCAGACCGTCGATCACCAGGCCCGGCAGCACGCCCGCGAGCAGGCACAGCGCCGCCAGGATGCCCATCGCGGTGACGGAGAACCCGTCCACCTCGCGCGCCTGCGCTGCCACGTTGCTGCGCGCACGGCCGAGGAAGCTGATGCCGAACGCTTTCACGAAGCACGCCGCGGCCAGCGCGGCGGACAGCGCCAGCAGCGCTCCATCGGCCGGGATGGCGATCTTCAACCCCCATTGCGGTAGGTTGGGATGCAGCAGGATGGCCTGGAAGGTCAGCCACTCCGACACGAAACCGTTCAGCGGCGGCAGGGCAGAGATCGCCGCGCAGCCGACCAGGAAGCAGAACGCGGTCTTCGGCATGCGGTGGATCAGGCCGCCGAGATGTTCCATGTCGCGCTCCCCGGTGGCGGTCAGCACGGCACCGGCGCCGAAGAACAGCAGGCTCTTGAACACCGAGTGGTTGAACACGTGGAACAGCGCCGCGGTCAGCGCCAGCGCGGCGGCGGTGTCCAGTCCGTTGGCGGAGAACGCCAGCGCCAGGCCGAGACCGATGAAGATGATGCCGATGTTTTCCACCGTGTGGTAGGCCAGCAGGCGCTTCAGGTCGTGCTCCATCAGCGCGTAGAGCACGCCCATCACGGCGGTGATGCCGCCCAGCACCAGCACGACGACCGCCGACCACCAGGTGGGCGCGCCCAGCAGGTCGAACACGATGCGGATGAAGCCGTAAATGGCGACCTTGGTCATCACCCCGCTCATCAGCGCGGAGACGTGGCTGGGCGCGGCGGGATGCGCCAGCGGCAGCCAGACATGCAGCGGCACCAGGCCGGCTTTCGAACCGGCGCCGATCAGCGCCAGGATCAGCACCAGCGCGGCGACCCACGCCGTGGGATGGGCGTGGCGCATCGCCTCGAACGTGTAGCCGCCGTCGGCGCCGGCCAGCAGGCCGAAGCCCAGCAGCAGTGCGAAGCCGGAGAACGCCGCCATCAACAGGTAGATCGTGGCGGCGCGGGCGTTGCCTGCTTCCCGGTGATGCGCCAGCACCAGCGCCCAGGAGGCGAGCGACATCAGCTCCCACGCGAACAGGAACAGGAAGGCGTCGTCGGCCAGCACCACCATGTGCAGCCCGGCGATGAAGGCCGCATAGAACGGCAGCACGCGCTGCGGCTGCTCTTCGTGCCGCCCGTAGCCGAGCGCGAACAGGCTGGCGGAGGCACTGCCCAGCCCGACGACCACCAGGAAGAACGCCGACAGCGCGTCCAGCCGGACATGGCCGCCGGTGAAAGCCAGGCCGATGGGCAGGGTCAGTTCGGTGGGGGTCGCGGCGACGGACGTGAGCCCGGCGAGCATGGTCGTCAGGGACAGCACCAGGCAACCGCCATAGACCAGCGGACCACCGATCGGCATGCGCGCGGTGACGCCGCCAAGGACGGCAAGCGCCAGGAACGCGGCGATGCAGGCCAGGATCAGCGCGATCATTCCGGCCCCCGGCGGCGGGTGGCGGTTGCGGCGGGCGGGGTCTGGGTGGTGAGGCGGACGCCTCGGCCACCGGTTTGGCTGGAGGCGTTGTCGCTGATCAGTTCGATGCCGGCGAGTTGCAGGGCCTCGATTAGCTTCATGAGCGAATCGACGTTGCCGCGCACCAGGCCGTCGCTGGCCTCCATGCGCTGGATGGTCGGCAGGGACAGGCCGGATAGCTCGGCCAGTTGGCGCTGGTCGATCTGGAGCAGGGCTCGGGCGGCACGCATCTGCGCGGCGGTGATCATCCGGGGGACGGGCTGGGTGGTGGGTGGCGGGGTGAGGTATGAACCATCAGTTATGGTGGTTCAAGCCCTAAGATGCATGTTCGCCCCGTGAGTCACCCTGCGATGGTGGTTCAGCGAAGAAGCTGAGCTTGGAGCGATTTCACTCCGACTGGAATCGCTCTAAAGCACCGGCACCGGCTCTCGCACGAGACGTGGTCTCGCGATCAAAGATCCTTCAATACGAGGGTATACAACCTGATCGAACCATCGGGCTCGGTGTGCCGATAGACCCCTTGGACCTCGCTCTCGAAGCCAGGAAACCGGTTTGCCGCACGTTCGAAAACCGTCAGGTAATCGAGCATCGGCTGCGCCCGCCCACCAAGACGTTCGCCCGGCACCACCGTCGCGATGCCCGGCGGATAGACCAGCATCAGGTTCGCGGCGACGCGGCCGGCAATACGATCGATCGGCAGCAACTCAACCTCGTTGCGTATCATCCGCTGGATCGCCTCTTGCGGCGGCATCACCATCTCGGGCAGATGTTCTGGCCGGAACTGGCAGCGCTGCAGTCTGCTCGTGTCATGATCGCGGAAAAACGCATGCATCTCGGCGCACAGATCGCGCAGCCGCATGCCGCCATAGCGTGACGCATGCTTGGCAGTGAACTCGGTCAGGACTTCCGCAACCGGCGCATTCGCCTCGTGCAGTTCTTTGAAGCGCACCAGAGCGCTGAGCAACGTGCCGGCCTTGCTGGCCTCGACACCCGGGGTGAGCAAGAACAAAATACTGTTCAGGTCGTTCTTCTCACAGACGATCCAGTTGTCGCGCAAGAACTCGGCAAGAACAGGAGCCGGCACGCCGTGCTCGGCGTAAGTGCCGGTCTCGCGGTCGAAACCCGGGGTGATCAGGGTCAATTTGTTCGGGTCGGTGATCGCGTAGCCGGGCACCAGATGCTCGAACCCGTGCCAGGCCGCGCCGGGTGCCAATTCCCACATGGCCGGGTCGATCGCCAGACGCTCGGTCGGGACGTCCTCCCACCGGGTTGGCACCGCCTCCCCATCCTCGCCGTGCAGCGTCACAACATCAGGAACGAATGGGTCGAAGAACCAGTTGTGTGCGGGATCGCTGTACTTCTGGGCATATTCCCGCGCCACCGCACGCAGCTTCTTGCGCAGCTCGATGCCGAGCCGGATGGTGTCATCCCACAGCACTTCGCCCGACTTCCCCTTCATCATCTGCGCGCCGACATCGAGCGAGGCGAACAGCGGATAAAACGGCGACGTCGAAGCGTGCAGCAGGAACATCTCGTTGAACCGCCGATGCCCCACTCTTCGATTCTGACCTTTGAGATGGCGGTCCTTCACATGGATCTGCGAAGCCTGCGAGAAGCTTGCAAGTTGCTTGTGTGTCGATTGCGTGGCGACGATGCCCGGCTGGTTCGCATCGAGGTCCGTCAGGCTCATTGCGAAGCGGCCGGCAAACAGCGGATGAAACTTCAGGAATCCGGCCCACGCCTCGTCGAACAGGATATAATCGCAGAGATGGCCGATCCGCCGCAGCAGCATGCCGACATCATAGATCGTCCCGTCATAGGTACACTGCTGTATCACCGCGATACGGAAGGGTCGTTCGCGCTGCCAGGCTTCCGGGTCCGTCACGAGCGGATTGTCGCGAATTGCAGCGCGGATCGCCGTCTCGTCGAGTGCGTCATGGTCGATCGGACCGATCAGGCCGAGGCAATTGCGCTGGGCCGGCAGGAAGATCGGTATGGCGCCGCCCATGAAGAGCGCGCCGTGGTGTGCTGCCTTATGGTTGTTGCGGTCGAACAGTACCAGATCGCCCCTGGCGAGCGTGGCCGACAGCACGATCTTGTTCGAGCTCGATGTTCCGTTGAGTACAAAGTAGGTCTTCTCGGCGCCGAAAATCTGTGCTGCTGATTTCTGCGCCTCGAGAGCAGGACCCTCGTGGGTCAGGAGATCGCCCAGTTCGAGAACAGAGTTGTCGAGATCGTCGCGAAAGATCGCTTCGCCGAGATGGGCAACGAAGATGCGGCCGATCGGGCTCCGCGCATAGAAGGCGCCGCCGTTATGACCCGGACAGGTCCAAAGCTGGTTGCCCTCCTCGGCGTAATCCACCATGCGGCCGAAGAATGGCGTCTTCAAGGATGCGGCGTAGTGACGCAAATGGCTTACCAGGTTCCGGGCGATGAAGTCGGGGGTCTCTTCCGCCAGGAAGATATAGCCGGTGACCTGGTTCATGATCTCGACCGCCACCTCCTCGAGGCGTTGGCGGCGCACCAGCACGAAGACCGGCAACTCCAGTCCGCGCGAGCGCACCAGCGCGATCAGCGCAGCGCTCTTGCTCTGCACGCCGCGCTTGCCCCAATCGATCACCATGCAGCCGACCGCGGCGTCGGCGCGGATGGCAAGCTCGGCTTCCTCCGTCCGGCGTGCCCGCAACACCTCGAACCCGAGCTTCTCCACTGCACCGGCGATCTGCTGCAACCGCGCGCCTTCGAGGGTTACATCGGCAAGTGCCGACGTGCAGAACAGGAACTTGAAATAGCGCTCGTATTCCATGCCGTTGTCACCTCGACCCAAGTGTGCGGTTTGTCCCAAACATGTGCGGCAGGTTCGTTGCGCGGCGAGCAATGGCGAACGTAGCAGAGATGCGTGACGTTGGCATCTGCCGTGGTTGCGAGTTGCGTCACTCGCAAACGGTGGATCACGATTCTATCATGAAAACTTCATCTGTCGGAGAATCGTCCGACGGCCAGCCGTACCGGGCGACTGATCAAGCCCCTTGGTTGCAGCGTTGCTTTCCGTTATGAACATCCGCTAACCGTCCGCTGGAACACACGCGCGCTGCAATGACCTTGTGGCCAATGCCGGTTTGATCAGAACGAGGGACACGCGGTGTTTGCGGATTGAGTCCGATGTCACGCCATACCGCCCTGGCTGTCAGGGTCCCAATCTCCATGCGGATGCAAGCAGCGGCAACCACTTTCAATGCCACCACGCCGCATGCTAGATGTTGTCATTGCTGCGGATGCCAGCACAGGAGGCCTACTGCCATGCCAACCCTGACGGTCCGGAACCTCGAGGAGGACGTCGTCCGCCGCCTGCGCATCCGGGCCGCGGAGCACGGACGCTCGGCCGAGGCAGAACACCGCGAAATCCTCCGATCGGCCCTGCTCGGCCCCCAGCAAGCGGCAGATCGTCAGCGGGCAGCCGATCGCCTGGCTGAATTCCGCCGCCGCACGGCCGGGCGGGGCTCGCCTTCCGCCGCCGACCTCCTGGAGCAATCGCGCACCGAACGGATGCAGGCGCTGACGGGGCCAGGCAAAGACGCCTGAGTTGCCCCTCGTCGCTGACGCTTGCCGTGGAAAATCCTGCGAACCGTCAGAAGATCGCCGAGATTCCACGCGGCGGCGCGGCCGACGTCGATCGTGCGGTGCAGGCGGCCTCGCGGGCGTTTCCATCATGGAGCAAGGTGCCCCCGCGCGAGCGCGGCCGGATGCTGCTGCGGATCGCCGAAGCGATGGATGCGCGCATCGAGGAACTCGCCCGCCTGATCGCGCTGGAAACCGGCAACGCCTTGCGCACCCAGGCGCGCGCCGAGGCGCGGCTGTCCGCCGACATCTTCCGCTATTTCGGCGGCCTCGCCGGCGAGCTGAAGGGCGAAACGATCCCGCTGGGCGAGCATGTCCTCAGCTACACGCGACGCGAGCCGCTGGGTGTCGTCGGCGCGATCATTCCGTGGAACGCGCCGGTGCTGCTGGGCGCGTTGAAGATCGCCCCGGCGCTGTGTGCCGGCAACACGCTGGTGCTGAAGGCGGCAGAGGACGCACCCCTCGGCGTGCTGCTGATGGCGGAAGTCTGCCAGGACTTCCTGCCCCCGGGCGTGTTGAATGTGCTGACCGGACTGGGCGACGAATGCGGCGGACCGTTGGCGCAGCATCCGGCAATTCGTAAATTGTCGTTCACCGGCTCCACCGAAGTCGGCAAGATCGTCATGCGCGCCGCGGCCGAACGCATCGTGCCGGTGTCGCTGGAACTCGGCGGCAAAAGTCCGTCCATCGTGTATCCCGACGCCGATGAGGATTGGGTGGTGGATGGCGTGATCGCCGGCATGCGCTTCACACGCCAGAGCCAATCCTGCACGGCGGGATCGCGCTTGTTCCTGCACGCCGACATTTTCGACAGCTTCCTCGACAAGCTGCGCACGAAGACGCAGGCGCTGAAACTTGGCGACCCGCTGGACGAAGCAACCGATATCGGCGCCATCATCAACGACAAGCAGTTCCGCAAGGTGTGCGGCTATGTCGATGACGGCTTGAAGCGGAAGGACGCGCGCCTGGTGTTCGGTGGCCTGCCGCCCACGGAAGGGCCGCTCAGCCAGGGATACTTCGCCATTCCCACCGTGTTTGCCGACACTTCCAACGACTGGCGGCTCGCGCGCGAGGAAATCTTTGGCCCGGTGCTGGTGGCGATCCCCTGGCGCGACGAGGCCGACGCGATCCGCATGGCGAATGACAGCCATTACGGCCTCGCCGCCTATGTGTGGACGCATGATATCGGCAGCGCGCTGCGTACCGCGCATGCGATCGAGTCGGGGTGGGTCCAGGTGAACCAGGGCCTCGGCCAGCAGCCGGGACACTCCTACGGTGGCTACAAGCAGAGCGGCATCGGGAGGGAGTTCTCCCTGGAAGGCATGCTCGACAGTTTCACCCAGCGCAAGAACGTGACGGTCAATTTGGCTGTACCGCGCCGGAACTGAGTGTGGCGCGGCAACCGCAACGCAACGCATGGTGCACATCATTGGCCGCGGATAGTACGCCGGGTTCGCGTCACGGCTTCGCCGTGTGCAACGAAGGAAAGCCGTGGGTGACCGGCCTTCGCCGGCCATGACACAGAACGCGCGTGCCATCGTGTCCGTACGTCAGAATTTTGGCCCGTTAGTATGACTCCGTGTGAAGCGTCGGTTCCTCGGCGACGACCGAAGCGGCCATGGCCACCGGTCTTCACGCCGCCGTATCGGACGCACAATGCATACGCCGGTTCCATCACAAGCAGGGTTTGGATAGGGTACGTCATGGACAAAAAGGAATAGCGCATTGAGCTTTTCGGACGTATTCGCGCGCGTTGTCGCGCTGGTCGGCGGTGCGGCGCGAGTGTCCCGGCAACTGACCCAGGGCTCGCACGAGCCAGCGTGGGGCAGCGCTCCGGCGATACCGGCGGCAAAGCCGCAGGGCAACATTCCGACCCTCAAGATGCCGACGGCCCAGGGTTGGGCCAAGGGACAGACGCCGGTTGCAGCGCCCGGGCTCAAGGTCAATGCGTTCGCGACCGGTCTCAAGCATCCCCGTTGGATCCACGTGCTGCCCAACGGCGACGTGCTCGTCGCCGAATCCTCGAATGTGCCCAGAACAGTCATGCGAAATGTCTTTGACTACGCCATGGTCAGCACGATGAGACGCGCCGGCGCCGTAGGGGTCAGCGCAAATCGCATCACGCTGTTGCGCGACGCGGATGGCGACGGCGTTGCCGAAATTCAGGAGGTGTTCCTCGACGGGCTGAACCAGCCGTTCGGCATGGCGATGCTGGGAGATACGTTCTACGTCGGCAACACCGATGGTGTTGTCGCGTTTCCCTATACAACCGGTGCACGCCGCATCACCGCGCCAGGGAGGACGCTGGCTACGTTCAAACCCGGCGGGCATTGGACACGAAGTCTGCTGCCGAGTCCGGACGGGCGGAAGCTCTACGTCGGGGTCGGTTCGTCCAGCAACATCGCCGAGAATGGAATGGAAGACGAAGAAGGACGGGCGCTGATCTACGAGTTTGACCTCGCGAGCAGTACGGGCCGTAGCTTCGCCGGCGGTCTGCGCAACGCGGTGGGGATGGCATGGGAGCCTCGGACCGGCGCGCTCTGGACGGTGGTCAATGAACGCGATGGCCTGGGCGACGAGACGCCTCCGGACTATCTCACCTCGGTGCAAGATGGCGGCTTCTATGGGTGGCCCTATTGCTACTGGGGGCAGATCGTGGACGACCGGGTGCCGCAGGATGCGGCCGCGGTCGCGAAGGCCATAACACCTGACTACGCGCTAGGTGGGCACACCGCGTCTCTGGGCTTGTGCTGGCTGCCCTCTGGCACCCTTCCCGGATTTCCGGACGGCATGGCCATCGGACAGCACGGTTCATGGAACCGCAGCACGCTGAGCGGCTACAAGCTGGTGTTTGTGCCGTTCGCGGACGGGCGGCCGTCCGGCCCGCCGCGTGACATTCTGTCGGGGTTCCTCGCGCCGGACGAACGTGTGTCCTATGGCCGGCCGGTTGGCGTCACGATCGGTCCGGACGGTTCCGTGCTGATGGCGGACGACGTGGGCGATGTGATCTGGCGCGTGACGGGTGCGCAACAGAGCTGAGCGGATTATGAAGGCGCTCCCCAAGCCAAACGCTGTATCCTTCGATATATAGCCGTCGGCGGAACCTTGGTCGAGAAGCCGCACGCTATTGGTCGGCCTGGCCGACGGAACAGGAATACGATGCCGCATCCCGCATTGAACGCCTGAAAGGTCGCGATCATCATCGGCGGCGCGAGCAGCGAAGCGGTCGCAAGCTGCCCATCTTTTGCAGGAGGGACAGACATGGAATACAGCAAGCTCGGCCGCACCGGCCTCGACGTGTCGCGCATCTGCCTTGGCTGCATGAGCTACGGCGGCGGCAACCAGGGCAACCACGCATGGAGCCTGGGCGAGAAAGAAAGCCGCCCGTTCATCAGGAAGGCGCTGGAAAGCGGGATCAATTTCTTCGATACCGCCAACCGCTATTCGCTCGGCAACAGCGAGGAGATCCTCGGCCGGGCAATCAAGGACTTCGCCCGCCGCGACGAAGTGGTGATCGCGACCAAAGTCTACGGCCGGATGCGCCCCGGCCCGAACGGCGCCGGACTGTCACGCAAGGCGATCTTCGCCGAGATCGACAACAGCCTGCGCCGGCTCGGCATGGACTACGTGGACCTCTACCAGATCCACCGCTTCGACCATGCGACGCCGATCGAGGAGACGCTCGAAGCGCTGCACGACCTCGTGAAGGCGGGCAAGGTCCGCTACATCGGCGCCTCGTCGATGCGTGCCTGGGAGTTCGCCCGCGCGCTCGGCATCGCAGAGAAGCGCGGCTGGACCCGCTTCGTCAGTATGCAGAACCTCGTCAACCTGCTCTATCGCGAGGAGGAGCGCGAGATGCTGCCGCTATGCGCGGCAGAAGGCATCGGTGTCATCCCGTGGAGCCCGCAGGCACGCGGAAAGCTGAGCCGCGACTGGGACTACACCAGTGTCCGCACCGAAACCGACGAGGCGATGACCCGCCTGTTCGCAAAGACGCAAGAAGCCGACAAGAGGGTCGTCGATCGCGTCGCCGAGGTTGCGAAGGCACGCGGCATCCCCCGCGCGCAGGTGGCGCTGGCGTGGGTCCTGTCGAAGCCGGCCATCACCGCGCCGATCGTAGGTGCGACCAAGCTGCATCATCTCGACGACGCTATCGCATCGGTGGGCGTGAGGCTGTCCGCTGATGAGATTGCCGCACTCGAGGAACCCTATGTTCCGCACGAGGTTGTCGGCTTCGTGTAGAGCAATTTCACTGTGACCGGATTCCGTTCAACTCGTCATCCCGGCGAAAGCGGGGACCCAAGGTGCATGGGGTCCCCGCTATCGCGTCGCCTGCGCGGGGCTAGCCGCGCTGTCCCGGCATAGCGGGCGCTCGCCTGCCGGCCGCCACCCCGTCAGCGCTTTCGCCCCGTCAACCCTTTCCTAGCTTTTTCCCCGTAGCGTCCGGTCGCACCCGAAGGACCGCGACATGACGCTGGCCGGCGCACTCGACCGCCTACGCTCGTACCTGACCGCCCGCGGCGGCCTCGCCTGCATCGGCGCCGTCACGCTTGGCTTCATCCTTGTCTGTTTCGCGATATTGCTCGATGCCCGGCGCGACGCCACCGAACAGGCGGCAACGAAGACCCGCAACATCGCCTCCAGCCTGGTGGAGGAAGTGGCGCGCAACCTGGACATCTACGACCTGTCGCTCCAGGCAGTGGTGCAAGGCTTGCAGTATCCCGGCCTGAACAACCTCGCCCCCGAATTGCGCCAGATGCTCCTGTTCCAGCGCGCGGCCAAGGCTTCCTATTTCAGCTTCATCAACGTGGTGGACGAACACGGCACCGTCACCGCCGACTCCGAATCGCTCACGCTGCGTGGCGGCAACTTCGCGGGCCGCGACTACTTTACGGCGCAGCGCAACGACGCCCGCGACATGCTGTTCATCGGGGCGCCGTTTTCGAACCAGCCAGGGAAACAGCCCACCATCCCGATCAGCCGCCGCATGTCCCACCCGGACGGCAGCTTCGCCGGCGTCGTGGTCGGCTCCCTGCGGCTGGCCTATTTCCGCGACTTGTTCAGCCGACTGACCCTGGCGCCGCACGCCACGATCGAGCTGCTGCGCGATGACGGCATGATCCTGATGCGGCTACCGTTCGCCGCTGACGACATCGGCCGCACGCTGCCGGCGAATGCGCCCTTCTTTGCGGCCCGGAGCGGCGGTCAGGTTGACGCCGAGGACCCGGCCGACCACCAGCGCCGCCACTTCCTGTTCCAGCGGATCGGCACGTGGCCGCTGGTGGTCGGCGTCGGTCTGGCCGACGCGGACATCTACGCGGCCTGGTACGGCAAGGCCGCGGCCCTTGGGGGCGTCGTCGCAGCCCTCGCCGCAATCGACCTCCTGTTGCTGCTGATCGTGCGCTATGCGCTGGTCCGCCGGGAGGCAGGCCTGGCAGCACTGCGCATTGGCGATGCGGAGCGGGCGACCCTCGCGGCACAGCGGGAGAGTGCGGTGGCCGTGGCGGCGCGCACGGCCGCCGCGAAAACGCGCTTCCTGGCAACCATGAGCCATGAGTTGCGAACCCCGCTGAACAGCATCCTCGGCTATGCCGAATTGCTGGCCCAGGATGGCAACCTGCAACCTGTGCAGGCGGCCCGGATCGCGGCGATGCGCAGCGCGGGGAATCATATCCGCGAGGTGGTCAACCGGGTGCTCGACTTCAGCCGGGTCGAGGCGGACGACACGGCCGCCCCAGAGGTGCGAACCGATCTCGCCGCGCTGATAGCGCAATGCCGTACGTTCGCCGAGCCGATGGCTGCCGCCCAGGGGTTGCGGCTGATTTGCAACATCGCGCCGGACGTGCCGCCCTACGTCATGGCCGACGCCGGCTCGATCCGCCAGGTCTTGCTCAATCTGCTGGCCAATGCGGTGAAGTTCACCGAACGAGGCGAGGTCAGGCTGCTGGTCACACAGGGTAAACCGGTCGCACAGGGTAAAACGGCGACGCGGTTCGTCGTCGCCGATACCGGGATCGGCGTCACTCCGGACCAACGCAACAGGTTGTTCCAGCCGTATGAGCGGCTGGATGCCGACCGGATCGGCGTGCCCGGCACGGGTCTCGGCCTGGCCATCGCGGCGCGCACGGTGACGCGGATGGGCGGGCGGCTCGGCCACGAGGACAACCCGGTCGGCGGCAGCATATTCTGGGTCGAGCTTCCGCTGCGCGCCGCGCCCGGCCCGCCGCCGGCCGCACGCGCGGAGGCTGCCCCGCCAACCCGCCCGCTGCGGATTCTGGTCGCCGACGATTCGGCATTGAACCGCGACGTGGCAGCTTCCTTCCTGCAGACGGCTGGGCACACGGTGATGCAGGCGGCGGACGGCGAGGCCGCCCTGCGCCTTGTCGTCGCCGAAGCGTTCGATGCCGTCCTGATGGACCTGCGCATGCCAGTGCTCGACGGCATCGAGGCAACACGGCACATCCGCGCCCTGCCCGGCCGGCTCGGCCAGACGCCGGTCATCGCGGTCACCGCGGAGGTGCAGGAAGATGACGGCGCCGAATTATGGGCCGCCGGCTTCCAGGCCTGCCTGCTGAAGCCGATCGACCAGGTGTCGCTGCTGGCGGCAGTCGCGTTGGCCGCCGCCAACCGGCCGTCCGTCATGGGCGCGCAACCATCGGCAGCTTGCGGCCATGCAGCGGCCATGACGCCCTGGGCCGCCCCCACGATGCCCGGACTGCTGACGCCCACCCCGTACACGAGCTTCCCGGACGCGCCGATGCCGTCCATGACAGCCCCGCCCCTTCCGGTCGCAGCGCCGCTTCCGGTCGCCCCGCCGCTTCCGGACATGACCGCGCGGCTGCTGGAAGGCCTCGCCGCCGCCACGGTCGATGGTCATCTGGAGATGTTCGCGACATTGCTCGTCAGCCTGCTGGAGCTGCTGGACATCACAACCAAGGCGTCGTCGCCGGATTGCGTTACCGCAGGCTCGCCGGCCCCGTCCGTGACCGGGATGACCGGTTCGCCCTCCGATGCCGCGCCTGATTGCCCTGACCGATCGTTGCCGGTGCAGTCTGCTGCGCCAAATCCGCGCCCAGCGCAGGTGGAGTTGGCGCATCGGATCGCCGGCGACGGCGGGCAGTTGGGATTCTTGGCCTTGTCCGATGCGGCCCGGCGCTATGAAACCGCCTGGCATCGGGACGCCGCGCTACTCCCCCAGGCCACCGCCGCACTTCGCGAGTCGGCGGAGAACGCCCTGCAAGCGCTGGGTCAGCGCCGGGACTTCATGCGCCGCGCCGCCATGAGTTCGGCAAAGCTGACATAGTTTTGCGGGTCGGCGGCCGCCTCGACCTTGCGATAGACCGCAAGGACATCGCGGCCGGCTGCCAGGTCGTCGTCCATCTGCGGCGCTGACGCCCGGGGCTGCGGCGCTGACGTGGGCGGGAGGGCCGGAAGCCCCGCGGCTCCGCGCGCCCGGGCGGCGTCGCGACCGAGTGCGATCAGCGGCAGGACGCCCGCCCGCAGCGCATTGGCGCTGAACGGCTTGGCAAACACCGCCGTCGCGCCGGCGAGCGCGGCGCGCCGCCGCAGATCGACGCTGTCGTACGCCGTCAACAGCACGATCGGCACCGATTGATAGTTCGGCAGCTTTCGAATCAACGCGCAGGTGGCGACGCCATCGAGCCGTGGCATGTGGAAATCGAGCAGGACAAGCTCCGCGTTCATGCCACGCGCGTATTCGACGGCCTCCACGCCATCCGCTGCCAGGAAGATCCGCCAGGGCTCGCCCAGAGCAGCACGCACGTTGTCGCGGATGATGATGCTGTCGTCGGCGACGATCACCCCTCGCTGCACGGCCAGCGGCTGCATCCTTGGCAACTCCATGCCGGCACATGCCGGTGGAATAACTTAGGCGCCAGCTATGAACGGATGGTTAAGAGACGCTTGGCGACCCTCTCGGCTGCGGTGGAAATGCGCAGCACGACCCGCAGGCGATGGCATCGGCCTGCTCGCTGCCCCGCCACCCCGGCTGTCCCCGATGCCATGCCGGCCGCAGGATCGCCACCGAGGCGGCCACGGCGGCCTGGTTCGGCCGCCGCCGATCGGCTTCACACTTAGTCACGAATATGCCGGAATTGCGCCATCATGCGATGCAGCGAAAACAATAAAATCAGACGCTTACGCGGTAACACTCGGCAACAATCAGTGACTCGCAACCATCCTGGCAGGCGCGTAGTTTCACACTCGGACGCGGGCAAACCTGCCGCAGCGCCACCTGCGTGGAATAAATCAACGCGATGGACGGCACGCCGCAGATCATGGTCGCAATTTCTCCCGCCTGGCAGCAGACGCTCAAGGCGCCGATCGGCTGTGTCGGCGTCGGGCTGCACACCGGCCGGCGGGTCAGCCTGAACCTGCGCCCGGCGGATCCTGGCCATGGGATCGTCTTCCGCCGCACCGATCTGGGGCGTGACATCCAGGCTCGCTTCGACCGCGTAGTGGACACAAGGCTTGCCACGGTCCTTGGCGACCAGCGCTGGGCCTCGGCCAGGGTCGGCACGGTAGAGCATCTCCTGGCGGCACTGGCGGCGCTCGGCATCGACAATGTGCTGGTCGAGTTGGATGGCCCGGAGGTCCCCGCGCTGGATGGCTCCGCCGCGCCGTTCGTGTTCCTGCTGGATTGCGCCGGGGTCATGGAGCAATCGGTGCCGCGCGCGCAGATCGAAATCCGTCGTCCGGTGAGGGTTTCCGATGGCGACGCGTTCGCGGAACTGCGTCCGTCGGTTTCCGGCAGGCCCGGGCTGGAGATG
The DNA here is from genome assembly GCA_035486135.1 of Acetobacteraceae bacterium. Classification (GTDB taxonomy): domain Bacteria; phylum Pseudomonadota; class Alphaproteobacteria; order Acetobacterales; family Acetobacteraceae; genus JASHVB01. The sequence goes on along the minus strand of DATHNI010000549.1, from coordinate 10,682 downwards.
GCGCTGTCGATCGATTTTGCTGCCGCGGCGATCGGGCGGCAGGCGCTGTCGCTGCGGCTGACCCCGGAGACGTTCCGCAGCGAGTTGGCTCGCGCCCGCACCTTCACGATGGCGGAGGAGGTGACGCAACTGCGCGCAGCCGGGCTGGCGCAGGGCGGCAGCCTGGACAACGCCGTGGTGGTGGATCAGGCGCGCATTCTCAACCCGGGCGGCTTGCGCATGCGCGACGAGTTCGCCCGTCACAAGTTACTCGACGCGGTTGGCGACCTGGCGCTGGCCGGCGCCCCGCTTTGCGGGCGGTTCATTGCTCATCGCTCGGGCCACGCGCTGAATAATCGCCTGCTGCGTGCGCTGTTCGCGGACGTGTCGGCGTGGCGGACGGTGGACGCCGAGCCGGTGTCGGTGGCGGCCTGAGGAAGGCCAGGGTTTTGGCCTTGGAACCCGACTGAGCGTCTGCCGAGAGATATTAACCTTCCCATAATAGTTGCTTTCAAAGCGATGCGCAAATTGCGCTTTGAGTGACCCGTAGCGGGATGAAGGAGATTTTCAAAACACAAAACTCATAGATTGCGGGATGGAATTGGACGAACTGGTTGATTCAAAAACCTCACACTGTTTCTGCCGGCCGAGGCCGACAAAAGTAAGGTTCTGAAACACAGATTTCACAGATTAAGGCACAGATGGAATTAACATTTCTGTGCCTTAATCTGTGAAATCTGTGAAATCTGTGTTTCAAAAACTTACCTTACCACCAACCGCGCCGACCGTGCGTTGATGGGTCGTTTCGATGGTATGTGACAGCGATGGATCCATGACAATTATTTCCGCAATCTTGATGATTGCGTCAGGGTGATCATTGATTGGTCGATATGGTGTCGTTCCACTCGGCATGGAAGCCGTATCGCGCAATGCGGATTGCCTGCCTCTCTGCATCGGTGACGTTGACACCTTTCGGCTAGAGATTGCTGTCGATCTCGCAGCAGACCTTGAGGGGCCGGTCTCGTTGGCAAAGCGTTGCCGCTGACGTTTCCATAGCTTCAGTTACGGGTCATAGCTGCCGCCGCAATCAGCCGTGATCACCCGTACCCACTATCTGTGCAGCGCGGATCAATGATTCTGGCTACGAGACGGGTGGCATCGGGATGGCGTGACTTGCCGAGCTTCCGCCGAGCCCACGTCTTGCTGCATCCACCCGTTGCCCTGCCAGCCCCTGGACCGCAGATTGGCACCGAGCCAAGGGAGGACGATGATGCGCGTTTCGATAGGACTGCCGGTGGCGGACTGGGCGGCGTGCGGGCCGGCCGCGCGTCAGGCGGAGGAAGACGGGTTCGACTGCGTCACTTCCAACGAATTGCGGCACGAGCCGTTCACCCCGCTGGCCTTCGCCGCGGTGGCGACGCAGCGCGTGCAGTTGGCGACCTCAGTGGCGATCGCATTTCCGCGCAGTCCGATGATCGTTGCCAATCACGCGTGGGATTTGCAGCGACATTCCGGGGGACGCTTCGTTCTGGGGCTGGGCAGCCAGGTGAAGGCGCATAACGAGCGGCGGTTTTCCGTGCCCTGGGTGGCGCCGGCCGCGCGCATGGGCGAATACGTGCAGGCGCTGCGGGCGATCTTCCGCTGCTGGGAAACCGGCGAGAAACTCGATTTTCGTGGCAAATACTACAACTTCACGCTGATGACGCCGGAGTTCTCGCCGGGGAAGCTGGGATTGCCGATGGTGCCGATCGCGTTGGCGGCGGTGGGGCCGCTGATGTCGAAGACCGCGGCGCGGGTTGCCGACAGCGTGCGGCTGCACAGCTTCGCCACACGGAAGTACCTGGAGGAGGTGGTGCGGCCGATGCTGGCGGCGGAACTGGCCGCAGCAGGAAAGTCGTTCGAAACGTTCGAGATCACCGGCGGCGGGTTCGTCGCCACCGGTCCGGACGAGGCGGCGGTGCGCGAAGCGGCGGAGAAGGTGCGTTATCGGGTGGCGTTCTATGGATCCACGCCGGCGTATCGCGGGGTGTTCGACATTCACGGCCTGTCCGATCTCGGCGTGAAGCTGACCGAGATGTCGAAGAGGGGCGCATGGAAGGACATGGCGGCGCAAGTCTCCGACGAGGTGCTCGATCTGTTCGTGGCGCGAGCGCCGTACGAGGGGATTGCGGAGGCGATCGAACGGCGGTTCGGCGGGCTTGTGGACACGGTGTCGATCGATTTTGTTCCGGGGACGAGTGCGGCGACGCGGCGGAAGGTGGTGGAGGAAATTCATAACCTCTCCCGCGAAGCGGGAGAGGTTATCAAGCCCGCCGCCGCACCTTCTTCGCCGGGGGCAGCAGCATAGGGGCGAGGAACCTTCCCGTGTGGCTCTCGGGATTTGCCGCGACGTCCTCCGGTGTGCCCTCGGCGACGATGCGGCCGCCGCCGTCGCCGCCCTCTGGACCCAGGTCGAGAAGCCAGTCCGCCGTCTTGATCACCTCGAGATTATGCTCGATCACCACGACGGTATTGCCCTGGTCCACCAGCGTGTGCAGCACCTCCAGCAGCTTGCGCACGTCCTCGAAATGCAGGCCGGTCGTCGGCTCGTCGAGGATATACAACGTGCGCCCGGTCGCCCGCCGCGCCAGTTCCTTCGACAACTTGATGCGTTGCGCCTCGCCACCAGACAGCGTGGTGGCCTGCTGGCCGAGCTGGATATAGCCCAGCCCGACCTGCTGCAGGATTTTCAAACGGTCGTGGATGCGCTGCTGGGCGCTGAAATATGGCACCGCCTCGTCCACCGTCATCGCCAGCACTTCGGCGATCGACTTGTCGCGGAACTTGATTTCCAGCGTTTCGCGATTGTAGCGCTTGCCCTTGCAGACGTCGCAGGTGACGTAGACGTCGGGCAGGAAGTGCATTTCTATTTTCAGCACGCCGTCGCCCTGGCAGGCCTCGCAGCGGCCGCCCTTGACGTTGAAGCTGAACCGCCCCGGCTTGTAGCCGCGCGCGCGGGAGTCCGGCAGCTCGGCGAACCAGTCCCGGATCGGCGCGAACAGATCGGTGTAGGTGGCGGGGTTCGATCGCGGCGTGCGGCCGATCGGCGACTGGTCGATGTCGATGATCTTGTCGAGCAATTCCAGGTTTTCGATGCGGTCGTGCGGCGCGGGCACCTCGCCCGATCCCATCAGCCGGCGCGCCGCCGCCTTGTAGAGCGTATCCACCACCAGGGTCGATTTGCCGCCGCCGGACACGCCGGTGACGCAGGTGAAAGTACCAAGCGGGAATTCCGCCGTCAGGTGCTTCAGGTTATTGCCGCGCGCGCCGACGACACGCACCACGCGATCGGCCTGCATGGGGCGGCGCAGCAGCGGCACCTCGATGCGGCGGCGGCCGGACAGGTAGTCGCCGGTCAGCGACTTCGGATTGGCGGAGACCTCCGCCGGCGTGCCTTCGGCGATGACGTGGCCGCCGTTCACCCCCGCGGCCGGCCCCATGTCGATCACGTGGTCGGCGGCGCGGATCGCGTCCTCGTCGTGTTCCACAACCAACACGGTGTTGCCCAGGTCGCGCAGCCGCCGCAGCGTGGTCAGCAAACGTTCGTTGTCGCGCTGGTGCAGGCCGATCGACGGCTCGTCCAGCACATACAGCACGCCGGTGAGGCCGGAACCGATCTGGCTGGCCAGGCGAATGCGTTGCGACTCGCCGCCCGACAACGTCGCCGACCCGCGCGCCAAGGTGAGATAATCCAGCCCGACATCGACCAGGAACTGCAAGCGATCGAGAATTTCCCGCAGGATGCGGCGGGCGATTTCGGCGCGTTGCGGCGTCAGGGTCGGCATCACACCGTCGAACCAATCCAGCGCGCGACGGATCGACAAAGCGGAGGCCTCGGCGATGTTGCTGCCGGCGACGCGCACCGCCAGGGCCTCGGGTTTCAAACGGGCGCCGTTGCAGGCCGCGCAGGGCTTTTCCGCCTGATAGCGGGTGAGTTCCTCGCGCACCCAGACGCTGTCGGTCTCCTGGAAGCGCCGTTGCAGATTGTGCAGCACGCCCTCGAACGGCTTGGTCACCGTGTAGGCGCGCACGCCGTCCTTGTAGGTGAATGCGACGGGTTCGTCGCCGGTGCCGTTGAGGATCGCATCGCGCACGCGTTGCGTCAGATCCTGCCAGGGGGTTTTCGTAGTGACCTTGAAGTGCTTCGCCAGGCTTTGCAGCGTCTGGTCGTAGTATGGGCTCTGCGACCCGGTCCACGGCGCGATCGCACCATCGGCGAGCGACAGACGTTCGTCCGGCACCACCATCGCGGGATCGAAGAACGTTTCCGTGCCGAGACCGTCGCACGCCGGACACGCGCCGTGCGGCGAGTTGAAGGAGAACAATCGCGGCTCGATTTCCTCGATGGTGAAGCCGGAGACGGGACAGGCGAAGCGCGAGGAAAACACCGTGCGTTCGGCGGTTTCGACGTTTTCCGCGTAGGCAACGCCGTCGGACAGTGCCAGCGCGGTTTCGAAACTGTCGGCCAGCCGCGGGGCGATGCCGTCACGCACGACGATCCGGTCCACCACCGCCTCGATCTCGTGCTTGATCTTGCGGTTCAGCGTCGGCACCTCGCCGATTTCGTAGAGTTTGCCGTCCACCTTGACACGAGTAAAACCCTTGCGTTGCAGCTCGGCGAGTTCCTTGCGGTATTCACCCTTGCGGTCGCGCACTACCGGGGCCAGCAGCAGCAGGCGGGTGCCTTCCGGCATGGCGACGACGCGATCGACCATTTGGGAAACGGTCTGCGCCTCGATCGGCAGGCCGGTTGCGGGCGAATACGGCACGCCGACGCGCGCCCACAGCAAGCGCATGTAGTCGTGGATTTCCGTCACCGTGCCGACAGTCGAGCGCGGGTTGCGCGACGTGGTCTTCTGTTCGATGGAGATCGCCGGCGACAGGCCCTCGATGCTGTCCACGTCCGGCTTGCCCATCAGTTCGAGGAACTGCCGCGCGTAGGCGGAGAGCGATTCGACGTAGCGGCGCTGGCCCTCGGCATAGATCGTATCGAAGGCGAGCGAGGATTTGCCCGAGCCGGACAGGCCGGTGAGCACGGTTAGGCTGTCGCGCGGAATGACCACATCCACGTTTTTGAGATTATGCTCGCGCGCGCCGCGCACATGGATGGAGCCGGCCATGATTGTCCTGGTTGTTCTCGGGATGTTCCCGGGGTATACGATATTTCCGGGGGGCTTGGGAAGACTTGGTTAACCGATAGCGATTTAGGGATGGAGGGGGTAATTTCACTCCCTTGCAAATGGGGACTCGGTCATGGCCGGTAGCGTCAACAAGGTGATCCTGGTGGGCAACCTCGGCAAGGACCCGGAGGTGCGAACGACGCAGGCTGGGGCGAAGATCGTCAACCTGACCCTCGCGACCAGCGAGAATTGGACCGATCGCGCGTCCGGGGAGCGCAAGGAACGCACCGAGTGGCACCGGGTGGTGATCTTCAACGACCGGATCGGCGAGGTGGCCGAGCGCTACCTGCGCAAGGGGCGGAAAGTCTATATCGAGGGCGCGCTGCAAACGCGTAAATGGACCGATCAGAGCGGCCAGGAGCGCTACACCACCGAGGTCGTGTTGGGGCAGTTCCGCGGCGAACTGGTGCTGATCGACAGCCAGCGCGGCGAGGAGGGCGGCATGGCCGAGGGCGGTGGTGGCGGCTACCAGCAGCGCGTGCCGGCGCAGCGGCCGGCGGCGGCCGGTGGTGCCCCGCGCAGTGGTGGCGCGCCGTCGTGGGAAGCGCCGAAGGGCGGCGACCTGGACGACGAAATTCCGTTCTGAGGCCAGCGTTGCTGGCGGTTCCGGCCGCAGCCCGCCGTCATGCAGCCACCGTCGTCATTGCGGGACAGGAGCATCCCCCCCCTCCCCTTGAGGGAGGGGGTTGGGGGGAGGGGTCCGCACCGCACAGAACCCCTCCCCCAACCCCCTCCCTCAAGGGGAGGGGGAGTATCCTTCGCGCGGCGACCGCGTCACGGGTGGAACTGCGGTGCCTCCGCGCGGTCGCGCAGCCCGTAGTCGCGCACGATCCGCACGTCACGGCGCCGGCTACCGGCTTGCGGTGTCCAGGCCTGCATCGCGTCGGCGTCGCGCCAAAACAGCAGTACCAGGTGGTCCTGTGGGTCGATGATGCCGTCGAACATGTCCCACTCCACCAGCCCTGCCGCGTCCGGCGGCATGCCGGCGCCCGGCGCGTCGACAATGCTCACGGCCCGCGCCTGGCCGGTTTCGGTCTCGTCGAACCGCGCCTGAGGCTGCGTTGCGCCGTTGTCGCGCACCACCTCGCCGACCCGCAGATGGTAGTCGCGGAACACCTCCGACCGGCCTTTCGCCTGCACCCCGTGGTGCATGGCCTGCGAGCGCCAGCGCACCACGGATTTTTCGTCGCGCCAGAATGACAGCGACAGCAGGCGCCCGTCATGCCGCCGGCTGCGGAACCGCCGATTGTCCAGGAAGCCGTCGATCTTCTCCAGTTCCGGACGCAGCATGCCGGCATAGCGCAGGTAGTCGTCCCAGCGCTCCGGCCGCGGATCGACCTCGAACAGCACGACGAACATTGCACGATCCTCCTGTTGCCTGGCCTCCTGTTGCCTGGCCTCCTGTTGCCTGGAGCGTCACGTTGCCCCAGCGGTCGTGGCGGGTTGGCATCAGTTGCGCGAGGCTTCCGACGCGTTCAGCACGGCGTAGGCGGTGGCGATGCGGCGCGCCAGCCCCTTCGGGTCGTCCAGGAAGTCCGCTGCCTCGGCGATCGCGGTGACGATCTCGATCGCCTTGGCCAGCATCCGCACGTCCACGCCACCGTTCATGCCGGCCGGCGAGGCCGCTGCCGGAGCCTCGGCCAGGCCAGCCGACGGCGCGGCCGCGATCGGAAAATCGGGTTCCGCCGGCGGTCCGGTCACCGGCGCCTCGGCGCCCGAGACCAGCCAATCCAGCTTGACGTTGCATGCCGCGGCGAGGGCCACCAGCGGCTCGATCTTCATGCCGTTGCGGCCCCGGACGTAATTGTTGACGGTGGCGAGCGGCACGCCGGCGCGGCGGGCCACAACAAGGTTGCCGCCGGCGGCGCGGACAGCCTCATGCAGCCGGGCGGCAACGTTCCGGTTCCCGGCGCGGCCCGCCCCAGGTTGCTCTGGGTGAGCCTGCGCATTCCTGATGCGACGGGGGGAGGGGAAGGTCGGGTCGGCCATGCCGCGTCCAATTTTTGACGAAAATAGCAAAATAGCTTGACTCCTGGATGGCTATTTCGCTATTCAGGACATCTCGATCCTGGCGATTCTGGACGTCAACGCAAGCAGATGCAACCAAGTTCTGTCCTGGCACGTTTTGACCTGGCAAATACTGTCGTGGTGAATTCTGTCCGGGCGAATTCTGTCCGGGCCGCGCGGACTGCAATGCGGATCACGGCACCGCCGCCCGCGCAGGTTCGCCAGTCACACGGCAAATTGGCGTTTAGTGTGCCGAATCGCACACCTTACCGCGACACTATCGTGTATCAGACCAAACCCGCCTGGACTCTCGCGCGCCGGGCCAGCATCGGACGTTGCCCATGAAACCAACCCGAAACCGGCCCAACGCCCGCACGGTCCGGAAGCTGTCCACCCAGGCCGAGCAAGCCGCAGCCGAGGCTCCCGACACGCTGGCGGAACTGTCGGTTGCCATCAAGGCCGCGTTGCAAAGCGAGGCCGACCCTTACGTGATGCTCGGCGTGCTGTTGGAAGGCATGACCCAGACCCTGATCACGCGCGTCCCGCCGGAGCGGCATCTCGGCACGCTCACCGCGTCGCTCGTGCTGCTGCGCCAGCGCCTCGCCGCCCGCGGCGCCGCCCCCGGCGAGCGCGACCGGTGCGACCAGCAGCCGAGTTGCAACTGAGCAGGGCGCCCACGGGCGCTGATGACACTCCACGGGCGCTGATGATACTTCGGTGGCGGCCGAAGCATGCACGGCTGCGGCGGCATCCGCGGCACCCTATGTTGCGTTCCATGCAAGAACGATCCAGCGTCCAGTTAGGAACGATCCGCGCCTGAGCAAGAAAGGCCTGGCGTCGGAGCAAGAAGGGTCCGGCGTCCATGCAGGAAAGCCTCGGCCATGAGTGACACCATGCGCATTGCCACCACCGCCGCATTGCTCGGGGATCCGGCGCGCGCCAACATGCTGGCGGCGCTGATGGACGGCCGGGCGCTGACCGCAAAGGAACTGGCCTATGCGGCGCATGTCTCGCCGCAGACCACCAGCGGTCATCTCGGCAAGCTGACCGAGGCCGGGCTGCTGACGCCACACAAGCAGGGACGGCATCGCTACTACCGGCTGGCCTCGCCGCTGGTCGGCCAGATGCTGGAGGGCATCATGGCGGTGGCCGGCGAACTGGACGCGGCAATGCCGCAACGGCGCAGCACATGGCGAGGCGGCGAGGCGCTGCGCACGGCGCGAAGCTGCTACGACCACCTCGCGGGCCGGCTGGGCGTCGGGCTGGCCGATTCGCTGTGCGAACGCGGGCACGTTGCGCTGACCGCAGACGGCGGCGAGGTGACCGACACCGGTCACCGCTTCCTGCGCGAGTTCGGCGCGGAACCCGAGCCAGGCCGGCGGGTGTTCTGCCGCCCCTGCCTGGACTGGAGCGAACGGCGCCCGCACATCGCGGGCCGGCTCGGCGCTGCTCTGGCCTGCCGGTGCTTCGAGCTTGGCTGGATCGAGCGGCAGCGCGACAGCCGCGCGGTGGCGATCACCGAAGCAGGCCGAGCAGGATTCGCGGAACGATTCGGAGTGACGATGTGAAGAAACCTCTCCCGCTTCGCGGGAGAGGTCGAGACGCATCAGCGGCGAGGGTGAGGGTAATCGGGTCGCCTCGCTCCACCTGCTTACGTGCCGGCCCGATCACCCTCACCCTCGGTGCTTCGCACCATCGACCTCTCCCGCTCCCGCGCGCTCCCGCGGGAGAGGTTTTATGTGCGCAGCACCTCCGCACCTTCCGCGGCTTCAAGTTCACACGCATTCACCGTCATGCAGAGCAAACTATAATAGCCGATGGCACCGGTGAGCTGGATGAACTCGTCGTTGCCGAACCGTGCCAGCATCGCCTTCGCCGTGGCGTCGTCGACGCGGTGCCTGCGCAGCAGTTGCCGGGTGAATTCGACGACCTGCGCATCGTCCGGCGGAATGCCGTCGGACCGGTTCTCGCGGATCGCGGCGATCGTGGTGTCCGGCACGCCGAGCCGGCGGGCGCCGCCGGTCTGTGCACCCCACACGTAAAGCGCCTCGAACTCGCGGGCGACGGTCATCGCCGCCAGCACGCGCACGCGCATGTCGAGCGAGCCTTCGAAGCGCACATACGCGCCCACATGCGCCACGCGCCCCGCCAGTTCCGGCGAATTCAGAAACGCCGTGAACGGGCCGTGCACCGAGCCACGGCTGGCCACGATCGAATCGAATGCCGCGTGATCCTTCGCGGCCACCTGGTCCTTGCTGGTGATGTGAGGGAGTCTTGCCATGACGTTGCCTCCGGTGTGCTGTTGCGCGCGCTTATCGGGCACGCACGTAGTGGCTGCTGACGATGCGCAGATGGTCGCGGAAATGCGGCCGCAGCCGGTCGGTCCAGGGCGAGGCCGCCGCCTGCTTCCATTCCGGTGTCAGCACCACGTCGGGCGAGGCAAGGTGGTACAGCGCGAGATAGCGGTGCGAGCCCTTGGTGTCGCGGAACCGCCGCGCGCACAGCGTTCCCGGCACGGCCGACAGCGCGGGGATGTGCTCGTGGTCATACCACTCGTTGAATTCTGCCTCGTGCGCCGGATCGACGTTCATGGCGTTGACCAGCAACCCGCCGGCGTTCGGCGGCGCATCCTGGTTGCCGGGCAGGATTTGCGCGCCATCGAACCGGATCAGCCTGGTGCACATCGCGGTCACGCGTTTCGACCAGACCGACAGGTTTTCGTAGCCGATGGCGCGGTAGGGCGCGCTTTGCAGGACGTCGAGGCTGTCGAGTTCGTAGCTGGCGACGGCCTGTTTCGGATTGTTGACGCTGATCCAGCGGTCGCACGCGCCGAAGCCGGGGACACGCTGACGCTCCGGGACATGCTCCAGGTCGTACCAGTCGTGGAACTCGTCTTCATGCGCGTTGGCGAAGTCGAAGCCGACGAGCAATATTCCCTTGGGCATTTGGGTTTCCTCCATGGGGTTGCCGGGATCATCGCGCAGGATGGTGGGGGACGCCAGTATCGGGGAGGAACGATCGGGTCGACCCGGGGGTATGGACCTTCGGTGGGCCGCTTGTTGGGACGGGCCGATGCCACTCGCGAGGCAGGAAATGTCTCACAAAGTTCAGGGAGGGGCAGGAAGGATTCACCAAGAAGAATATTTGTTGCCGCGGCGTATGGCACGAAGCGGGGATGCCAGGAAAGCTTTGTGACGCTTGCCTGGTCCTTCCTTCAACTTTGTGAGACATTTCCTGCCTTGCAGCGGCACTGGCCCCACTGGCGTCGCTCAGCGTCGCCGACCGGATGCAGTCGCCCTGACTGTCGCGGGCTTTGACTTGCCCGGATGACGCCCTTCAGCGCGCGGGCAATACTTCGTAGACGCGCTCGACGGGACGACACAGCCGGACACCGCGCGGCCCTTTCACGATCGGGCGTTCGATCAGGATCGGGTGCTCCAGCATCGCGTCGACCAAAGCCTCGTCGCTTTTCGAGGG
>DATHNI010000548.1:0-2514 GCA_035486135.1 Acetobacteraceae bacterium | reverse complement strand
CAACGCATCGGCGGTAACGGCGATCAAGCCGGTGCGCGGCAGGCAGTGCCGCGCTTCCTCATGCCTTATCGCCTCGGCCAGGCCAAAGCCGTCCAGCACGGGCATGTGCAGGTCGAGCAAAACGATTGCGTGGTGTGTTTGCTGCCACAGGGCGAGGGCGGACGCACCGTCCTCTGCGACATCGGCCGATAGGCCAAGCAATTCGAGTTGCCGGAGAATCACTTCGAGGTTGACCGGGTGGTCGTCAGCCACCAGCAGGCGTGCGGCGTATGGCCGCGGTGCAGGGTGCATGGTCAGGTGCCGCGTGGGTGCTGTCGCCGGCGAGGGAACCGCGCTGGCCTTGGTCAGGCGCAGCGACACCGTGACGCGGCTGCCCTCGCCGGGCGTGCTCTGTACCGCAACGTCGCCGCCCATGAGCAATGCCAGCCGCCGTACGATGGAAAGACCGAGGCCGGTGCCGCCGAAACGCCGTGTGGTCGAACTGTCCGCCTGGGTGAACGGTTCGAACAACCGCGCCAGAGTCGCCTGGTCCATACCGATGCCGCTGTCGGTCACGACCATGGTCACCAGCACGGTTTCGTCCGCGTCCGCACGTGTGTCCGCACTGATACGGACGAAGCCGCGATCGGTGAACTTGATGGCGTTGCCGACCAGGTTGAACAGGATCTGCCGCACCCGTGTGGGGTCGCCGGTAACCCAGTCGGGTCCGTCGCCCGGCGGATCGGCGAACAGCGCAAGGCGCTTCTGCTGTGCCTGCGGCAGCATCGTCTCGACCGTGCCGGCCACCAGGCCGCCGAGGCTGAACGGCAACGCTTCGATGTCCATGCGGCCGGCGTCGATCTTGGAGAAGTCCAGAACGTCGTCGATGATTCGCAGCAGGGCCTGCGCGCTGTCGCGCATGACCGCGACATTGCGCGCCTGCGCCGGGTCCAGGCGCGAGCGTTCCAGCACTTCCATCATGCCGAGCACGCCGTTCATCGGGGTGCGAATTTCGTGACTCATCGCGGCCAGGAAGGTGGATTTCGCCCGGTTGGCGGATTCCGCTTCCGCACGTGCCGCTTCGGCCACGTCGCGCTCGCGTTCGGCGGCATCGCGCGCGGCTTGCAGTTCCTCGAACAGCCGCGCGTTCTCGATGGCGATGACCGCCTGGTCGGCGAACGTCGAAACCAGCTCGATCTGCCGTTCGGTGTAAGGTTCGACGCGGGCGCGTGCGAGGCCGATGACGCCGATCGGCACGCCTTCGCGCAGCAGGGGCACGCCGAGCATGCAACGCACCTTGCCGAGCCGCGCATCGTCCTTGACGGTGTAATCCGGGTCGTTCCAGGCATCGACGATCTGCACCGTCCGCTTGTCGCGCGCGGCGCGGCCAACCACCGTGCCTGGGCCGGGCGGAATCGCCTGCTGCCGTTCAAGTTGTTCGTATTCGGGCGACAGGCCGTAGCCCACTGCGAAGTGATAGGCGCCATCGTGGTAGCGGTAGAGCACCGCCATCTCCGCCCGGCACAATGCGACCGCGCTGGTCACCACGGTCAACAGCACGCTGCTCAGGTCGTAGGCCGAGCGGCTGATGACGCGCAGGATATCGCTTGTTGCCGTCTGGTAGTCGCGCGCCTCCTGAAGTTCACGCAAGAGGGTTGCCGCGTCCACTGACGCAGACGGCGTGTCGTGATTGCCGGCGAAACTGCGAATATCCGTCACTGTTGGTGCGTCCCGTGATCTCGGCGCAGGCGGATGGCGCTTGGCCCGCTGACGGCCTCCGTCATGCCACAGCATGATCGCATTTGCATCGCGAATTGCCCCCGGTTTTGTCGCGTCTGTCGCGCGCGACTGTCCCGGATTGCGGCAAGTCCCCGATCGGGTGCTGTTGCGCGAGCGCCGCGTGACGCGACAGACGCGACATAAATCGGCCGCCGGCGCGATGCTGACGCAACAGAACCTTGGCATTGTCACGGGCGTCGGCGGACAGCCAGCAGGCCAGCCGCAGCGACATCACAATCCGGCAGCAGCCGGTGTTACGAACCAAGGGAGAGTCTCATGCCGCTAGTCCGTATCAGCCTGATCGAGGGTGTGTTCACGCCTGCCCAGAAGCGCGAGATGATTCAGAAGGTGACCGACACCATGGTCGCCATCGAAGGCGAGAAGCTGCGGCCGGTCACGTGGGTCGTTGTCGACGAGGTGAAGAGCGGCGACTGGGGCATCGGTGGCCAGGGACTCACCGCCGCGGCGGTGCAGGAGATGGGCGGCTTCCGGTAACAGAAGTGCGGGTTGTTGCTGGGGTGAGCCCCGCAACAACCCCCGGTCTGTTTCAAACGGACTCCCACCCCTCCTCACGCCGGCGGAGGCCGGCATCCGCGACTTCCCTTTGTGATAGCGGCAAAGTCGTGGATGCGGACCCCGGCCTCCGCTCGGGGCAGGCTCTGCGTTGGCATGACGGTGTAGCGTGGGGCCGAGCGTCAGGCTCAAGGGCGCTTGGTATAAGGCCCTCCACGGGTGACCGGCGGCTTGTCCCTGGTG
>DATHNI010000547.1:0-10336 GCA_035486135.1 Acetobacteraceae bacterium | reverse complement strand
CATGGTCCGGGCGGGCGGATCCGGTTGGGGATCGTGGGTCGGGGCAGGACAGGGAGTGGCGGTGGCGCGCTGCATACGGCGATTATAGGATTGTTAGGGGAATTTGTCAAATGAAATAACGGCCCGACCGATCCCGGACGAGTCTCGCCATCGTCTCATGTGCACTCCGGGGCGAGACGGTGAGCAGCACGGATCGGGCAACTGCCCGCTGGGCGTGGGGTGTTTCCCTGCCCTGGCTGTTGTCTTGCCGCAAAGCCGGCGCGAATTGGTGCATGGGGTTCTGGCAGCACGCGATGATGTCGGCTTCCGGTCTGCTCGAAGGGCCAGCGGTGGCAGGCGGGCGAATTGGTGCATGGGGTCCTGGCTTGCGCGCACGGTCCGGGGTCCGGCGGAGCAGCGTGCGGCGCGCGTCGAAGCAAGAAAGACGCAACGCAGATGCAGGCAGATGCACGCAAAACACGCGAATGGGACAGGGGCTGCCGTACTGGCGCAGCTCGCCGGGCTGTGGGGCTGCAAGTCGCAGCCGTGAACGACCGTGCCGGGCTCTGGCCCATTCGCGTGTTTTGCGTGCATCGGCCTGCATCCCGCGTTGAGTCTTTCTTGCTTCGCCGCCTGCCGCACTGGCGCGCCCGGGAGAGGCACCGCATGGCGCGGCAACCCTGGCGTTGCGCGGCCGGCCCCATGGTGCATGGGCTCTTGCTGGTTGTCGCGCCCGCCAGCCGCGCAATCGGCGCCTCGCCTCTCGTGCATGAGGTCTTGTCCGCGCGCGCCCGACGCGCGGCACTCCCGGCAATGCCGGGTCGCAGTCTCGCCCGCCGGCGTTGGTGTGCTTTGGATCCCATTGCGACCGCGACACCCAGCGCGGTTCGTCAGTCGTCATCGGTGTGGCTCGGGACAGGCAAAGCGCAACTCCGATTGCGGCCTGTAGTGACATGATTGCACGCCGCCGCGCGGACTGTCTGAAAGTGTCGTCATCGAATTCCCGGCTCGCAAGATGGTGGAAAACGTCCGGATATAAGTGCGTTAGTTCTTATGTCAATGTAACCGTCGTCCGGCGCAACCGGCACGCGCCAGAAGCAAAGGGGTGTGACGCCCGGGACACGCACACACCATCGCCGTCTTGCTGCATTGCACAAAAATCCCTGTCACCGACAGCGGTTAGCGTAACGCGCAAGATGTGCCACACTGCGCAGGCGGGACGGGCAGACGCTCTGTTCATGCACAAAGGAGATACAACGTGGCGAAATACAATGTGCTGATCATGGGCGCGTCCTACGGGTCGCTGCTGGCGAGCAAGCTGCTGTTCGCGGACCATTCGGTGAAGCTGGTGTGCCTGCCAGCCGAGGTGGAGGCGATCAACAGCGACGGCATCCGCGTGCGCCTGCCGATCAAGGGCCGGCGCGATCCGGTCGAGCTCGACTCGCGCAAGCTGCCGGGCAAGCTGTCCGCCGCCGGCCCCGGTGCGATCAATCCGGCCGAGTACGATCTCGTCGCCCTGGCGATGCAGGAGCCACAGTATGGCTCGCCCGGCGTGCGCGAACTGCTGGACGCGGTGGCGAAGTCCCGGGTGCCGTGCATGTCGATCATGAACATGCCGCCGCTGCCCTATTTGAAGCGCATTCCCGGGCTGAACACCGACAGCCTGACGCATTGCTTCACCGACGCCAGCGTGTGGGCGAATTTCGAGCCCGGCGTGCTGACGCTGTGCAGCCCGGACCCGCAGGCGATCCGCATGCCGGAGGACAAGATCAACGTGCTGACGGTGACGCTGCCGACCAACTTCAAGGCGGCGCGTTTCGATTCCGACAAGCACACCGCGATCCTGCGGCAGATGCAGGCGGAAATCGAAGCCATCCGCTACGATGCCGGCGACGGCCCGATCGACCTGCCGGTGAAGCTCAAGGTGCATGACGGGATCTGGGTGCCGCTGGCCAAGTGGGCGATGCTGGTCACCGGCAATTATCGCTGCGTGACGAAGGATGCCGCGCGCACCATCAAGGAAGCCGTGCACAGCGATATCGAGGCCTCGCATCGCGTCTACGATTGGGTGCGCGAGCTGTGCATGATGCTGGGCGCGCCGCCGGATGATCTGGTGCCATTCGAGAAATACGCCGCCGCGGCGAACGGGCTGATCCGGCCGTCCTCGGCCGCTCGCGCACTGTTCAATGGCGCGCCGAACATCGAGCGGGTGGACCGGCTGGTGCAGGCCATCGCGGCACAGAAGGGCATGCGGAACCCGGTGCTCGACGAGACGGTCGCGCTGGTCGATGCGCGGCTGGAGTTGAACCGGAAGAAGGCCGCGGCCTGAGCATTCGATCCAGGCCCTGCGTTCGGCGAGGCCCCGCGTCCGGCACCGCTATGCCGGCGCGAAGCCAGGCAGTCGCAGGGCCTTGCGATCGAACGTCGCGGTGTGGGCGCAGCCTTCGCTGATGCCGATGGCACCGATCAGAGCATCGGCAAACGTGCCAGCGCCTTCCCGCAACGAAATCATCGCCGCATAGACCTGTTGCTCTCGTTCCACCAGCAATCGGTCGGCTGCCAGCAGCCGTTCGAGTGCCGCGGCGATCTCTGTGGCGGTGAAGCGGTAGGCGCGCTCCAGGACCCATGCGATCTCCGCCATGACGACGGTGCTGATGAAACCTGGATCGGCCGCCGACAGGCGATGTTCCAATAACGCCGTGGCGCGCGGTGATTGTACAGAGTCGTCCTGGGTGAGATAACGCACCAGCACATTGGTATCGAGGCCGATCATCGCGGTGCAGACGACGATCTCCGCCTGCGCTTCCGGCCGTCGGTACGGGCCGCCGATAGTCCGGCCGCGATCGCTTCGTCCATGTCCTCGATGGTCACGTGGGAACCACGCGGCTGCAGCATGCCGCGTAATGCCGAAACAGGAACCTTCGGCAGCAAGACGACGCTGCCATCGGGGTGAACGAAGAACTTCACCCGGTCGCCTGGCTTCAGCCCGAGGTGCTCTCGGATCGCTTTCGGGATCGTGGCCTGGCCCTTGGTGGTGATCGCGGATTCCATGCCGTTCTCCATTACATTTTTCATAATGTAATACCAGGATCGGACGCGTCAAGCCGGGAGGAGGCGGGTTAGCCCTGCAATGTCAGCCATCGTTAAACAGAGCGGTGCGGGTCGCGGCACTGCACCGTGGGCTCGGTCAATCGGCTTCGGCGCCGAAGCGCTAACCGTCACCTGGCCGTTGACCAGGGACGCATGCTGCGCTTTGCGACGCCTCCAGGGCAATTGCATTTGGGTGGAACTGAGGATGACGGACGGCCAGCGGCGATGCCCGCAAGGTCTGCGCGCCGCGCTCTGCTGCAAGCATCTAACACGGAGAACACGAAGATCCACGGAGCAGCACGGAGCCTTGCCGCTCGGAGCCGCGTGCTTCGGCACGGAATTCAATGATTGAATGATGCCCGGGGTATTGGCCGCAGCGTGCCTCGCTGGGAAAACCTCTCCGTGGTTCTTCGTGTTCTCCGTGTAGATGCTTGCGGAAGAACGATCCGCACAGACCTCTGGCTGGTCCCGGGAGAGGCACTTTCCGCAAATGCGATCGCCCTGGGGACGCCTCCCTCCCAACTGTCATGGAATCGCGCTAGTTTTCCGCGCCTTCCGTGCGGCACCGGTTGGCTCCGACATGGCAGGGTGGACCAGATGACCGCGGAAGACGCAGACCTCACCTTCGAGCTGAGTCGTCGCAAGCTGCTGGCAGCGGCGGGCATCGGAACAGGGGCACTGGCAGCGGCCACCTTCAGCGTCAGCGGTGACGCACAGGCCGCCGCCGCCCTTCCGGTGCCATCGCCGGTTCCAACGGGAGCGCCGACAGTGGCGGGGCTGCATCTGCAGTTCGGCGCGGATGCATCGTCCGAGGTCACAGTGTCCTGGCACACGCTGCAACCGGTGCGCAATCCGCGCGTGGTGCTCGGCCGTCCCGATGGCAGGTTCGAGCGAACGGTGGACGCCAAACCCGCCAGTTATACCGATGGCAAGTCGAACCAGGCCGTCTATGCCTACCATGCAGGGATCGGCGAGCTGCAGGCCGACTCGGTTTACATGTATGGCGCCATTCACGACGGCGCGGCGCCGGAGTTCGGTACGTTCCGGACGTCGCCGCGTGGCCGTGCATCGTTCACATTCACCAGCTTCGGCGATCAGGGCACACCGACCACGGGCAAGAAGTTCGTCCCGCCCGCGGGGATCACGTTGCCTGCGCCGGTGTTCGTCAATGACAATCTCGGCTCGCCGGCCGCGGGAGACACGACGCTCGGGGTGGAGCAATTGCGGCCGCTGTTCCACTTGTTCAACGGCGATCTGTGTTACGCGAACCTGGCCGCGGACCGGGTGCGGACCTGGTGGGACTTCTGGGCGAACAACACCCGCAGTGCGCGCAATCGCCCGTGGATGCCCTCGCCCGGCAACCACGAGAACGAGTTGGGCAACGGACCGATCGGCTACCAGGCCTACCAGACCTACTTCTCGGTGCCGGACGCGGCTGGCCAAACGGATGTGACACGCGGGCTTTGGTACGCGTTCACCGCCGGTTCGGTGCGGGTGATCAGCATCGCGAACGACGACGTCGCGTATCAGGACGGCGGCAACTCCTACGTGCGAGGCTATTCGTCCGGAGCGCAGAAGGCCTGGCTGGAACAGGAATTGGCGGCCACGCGGCAAAATCGCGATATCGACTGGGTCGTGGTGTGCATGCACCAGGTCGCCGTCTCGACGGCTGACAAGTTCAATGGCGCGGACCTGGGAATCCGCGAGGAATGGGTGCCGCTGTTCGACAAATACAATGTGGACCTCGTGGTATGCGGGCACGAGCACCACTACGAACGCTCGCACCCGATCCGCGGGCAGGAGGAGAACCGGACGTTGACGCCGAAGCCCGCGTCGGTCGCCACCGACGTGATCGATACGACCAAGGGGACGGTACACATGGTGATCGGCGGCGGCGGCACGTCTGTTCCGTCGAACGAACTGTTTTTCAATCCGCCGGCGTGCCGGGTCATTGTCTCGGTCGGGTCGTCGCCCGATCCGGCGACGGGCAAGCGGCTGCCGGTCTATGTGCACGAGGATGCGCCGTGGTCGGCGGTCCGCAACGCGGCGCACGCCTATGGCTTCGCGGCCTTCACCGTTGATCCGGGATCCGCGCGCGGCGGGTTCACCAGCATGAAGGTGGTTTACTACGATGTGGTGGGACCGGGCGGTCAACTGGCGGCATTCGAAACGTTCACGCTACGGCGTCCGCGCCGCGACTAGAGCATTTTCACGGTGACTGGAAAGGCCGGTGTCATCCGCCATCCCCGCGAAAGCGGGGCCCAGGCTGCATGGACCCCGGTTTCGCGGCGCTGGAGAGCGCCCAACGATCCGGCCCGGCTGGACCTTGGGCTGCCCGGCGCCGGCGGGGCGGTCCTTTTCGTTTCCACGTTGGCGCGCTTCGGGTAGTCATAAATCCGATTTTAATCCAGCGCGAAGCGGACCCGACTCGCGAGCGGTTAACGTCGGTCCCGGACAACGTTCCGCAACGGCGTCCAGTTCAATTCCTTCACCGGCTTCAGAGTAGGGGCTGACAAGAGCGTAAGGATTTTCGCCCCCACCTTCTCGTCCACATGAGCCTGAGGTAAGCTGCCCAATGACTGACGACTACCGCGTGCGCGCTCGCGAATATGAGATGTTGAGCGAGGTTACCGATCTGACATCCTCGGCTACCTACAAACGGCTTGCGGCGGCCTTTCGCCTGTTGGAGCGTCTCTCTCGGCCAGATCCCGCCGGGTCCGATTCCCCACCCCCATCTTCCGCGTCACCCCACACTGATCCGGCGTTCCGAGATGCTGCTGCAACCGAGGAGTAGCGGCATAGCCGCCTTGCGAGGGGCGGCCCTGTTCTTTGCCGGCCTTTTCCACGTCCGCAGAAAAAGGCGCGCCACCCATGCCCGCAGCGCGCCCTAGTTGGAAGGAAACAACTGCCGCGTGCGCGTTGGCGGCGGAGTCTATCAACTCACGAGTGCGTGCCATGCTGCTGCCGGGCACGCGGCGATCTTGCCGGGTGTGATGACGCCGGGCGTGACGACGCTGGGTATGACGGCGCTGGGCGGTGTCATGGGCACCTCGCGAGGGGCGGCCCTTTTGTTACGCGGTCAGGTCTTCTTCTCCGTCAAAACGGTCGTTCGGGCGACCGGATCCACCTGGACCTTGGCGCTTTTGAGCGCGCTTACAAAGATGGACCTGTGGAACGTCAGGTCCGTGCGACACCGGGGGCAAGTGAGGCTGGTTGCCTGCTTCAGCGTGCCGATTTCCCGAGGGAACACGTTGCCGCACGCGGCGCAGGTCACCGGCCAAGAGTCGGCATCGTCGAGCATGGCACCCTCCGCTTTGTCGCTTGCACGAGGTTACACGAACCCGGGCGGCGCTGTTCGCACAGCCGCGCGAACACGCCACCATCACCCCACCGCATCCGGCCCCACTGACGCTACCCCGACCTCGCGCCGTTGCTGGCCCCGTTAGCCAGGCCGCAGCGGCACACCCGCCGCCATCGCGGCATGCCGCACAGCGCGGTGCCCAACCCGGCGACCGTCACACCAACATCCACTGTGGAGCGAGGTTACCCAAGGCGTTACCCGCGGTGGTGTTCAGCGTGTGGATATGTCCGGTAAGTGATTGGCGCGCCCGGGAAGATTCGAACTCCCAACCCCCAGATCCGTAGTCTGGTGCTCTATCCAATTGAGCTACGGGCGCCGCGAGCGCGGGGGTGTAGCCGAACCCCCTCCCTGACACAACCCTCGCGCTGCCTTGCGCGTGGATATCTGCCTTGCATCGCCCCCGATGCGGCCATCCGGGCGGCTCAATCCCGCGACTCCGGCGTCTCCGGCATGGGAATGGCGCCCGGCCGGAAGCCGCCCCCCTGCGGCGCCTTCGCCAACTGCCGCAGCGTGACGGCGAGCGCCGCCTGGGCCTTCTCGTTGCCCTCCACGGTGGCCTTGATCGAGGCCACCCGGCCGGTCATCAGCTCCTGCTGGTGTTCCGCCAGGTAGTCGGCCGACGCCTTCTGGTTGCGCGTGTAGCCGTTCAGCTCGGGGATGACGTAGCGTGCGAACAGCTCCCAGGAACGCAGGGTCGCCTCGCGGTTCGCCCAGTCGTGCGCGAAGCCGAGCACGACACCGAAGCCGCCGGTCACCTGCTGCAGGTTGCGGATCATGGCCACCAGCTCGTCCGGCGTGCCGATCACCGCCGAGCCGACCCCGCTGCCGCCGCCGTTTACCTGCGCCAGCAGCGCCCGCTTGTCCTCCACGCGCACCGCACCTGGCCGGCCGAGCACACGCACGTTGTATTCGTTATGCCACCACCACAGCCCGTCCACCGCTTCTTGCTCTGCCTGCTGCTTCGACTCCGCGAGATGGAACGACACCAGCACGCGCCAGTCGCGCCGATCCACGGTCTTGCCGTGACGCTGGGCGGCTTCCTCGGCGAACGACCATTGGATCGGCAGCGCCTGGAGACCCTCGGTGGAGGTGGACGCGATCGACAGCACGCCCATGCCGTACTTGCCGGCGAGCTGCATGCCGGACGGGCTGATCGACGACGCTGCCGCCATCGGTAGGTGTTCCTGCAACGGCAGCAACTGCAACTGGGTGTCGTTCAGCGCGAACCAGTCGCTCTGGTGGCTGAACCGCTCGCCACCGAGCAATCGGATGATCACGCCGAGCGCTTCGTCCTGCCGCTCGCGCAGCACCAACTGGTCGACGCCAAAGGTCCGTGCGTCGGATGGCAGAGCGCCGGGACCGGTGCCGAAGATCACCCGCCCGCCGGTCAGGTGGTCGAGCTGCACGATGCGCTGCGCCACGTTGAACGGATGGTGATAGGGCAGCGACACCACGCCGGTGCCGAGCCTGATGCGCTGCGTGTGCTCTCCCGCCGCGGCAAGGAACAATTCCGGCGAGCCGATCATCTCCCAACCGGAGGAATGGTGTTCGCCGCACCAGAATTCGTCGAAGCCAAGCTGGTCCAGATGCGCGACGAAATTGATGTCGCGGCGGAACTGCAAGGTCGGGTGCTCGCCCACCGGATGATGCGGCGCGAGGAAGGCACCGAATTTCATGCGCATCAATGGATAGTCCTCCTGAGATAGCAAGTGGCGACGGCGCCCCGTCATTGCGAGGCGCGCAGCGACGCGGCAATCCCCGCCTGGCGAACCGCCCAGGGCTCGTCAGGCAGGACATTGCTTCGGCGCTACGTCCCTAGCAAGAAACAGACTCCCCCTCCCCTTGAGGGAGGGGGCTGGGGGGAGGGGTCCGTGCCGGGTCCGAACCCCTCCCCCCAACCCCCTCCCTCAAGGGGAGGGGGAGTATCCTTCTCATTCGGGACGGGTCGGCCGCCGCCGGTCGGTGGTCAACTCGCAATGGCGGGGGGGCGAGGTGAGGGGACGACAAGGGGCTGCCGTCCGAACCACAGACCGTGCCATCATCCGCGGCAACCACGGAGGTGCCTCGCATGTACCAGGACGCGCTCGGCCTGACACTGACGACGCAGTCCGCCGACGCGGCACGAGCGTTCGACCATGCCGTGGACGGCTATCTGACCTATCGCGCCGACGGCATGCAGCGGCTTGGTGCGTTGTTGCAGGCCGATCCCGAATTCGGCCTGGCGCATGTGCTGAAGGGCTACTTCGCCATGCTGGCCTACAAGCAGGCCGCCGTCCCGATGGCGCGGCAGGAAGCTGCCGACGCCGCGCCGCACCTCGCCGGCGCCACGGCGCGCGAGCAAGCGCACCTGGCGGCGTTGCAGGCATGGATCGGCGAGGATGCGGAAGGTGCCGCGGCGATCTGGGAGCATATCCTGCGAGACCATCCGCGCGACATCGTGGCATTCCGGCTGGCGCACTTCGTCAATTTCTGGCTGGGGCGGCCGGGCGCGATGCTTGCCTCGGTCCAGGCGGTGCTGCCGCATTGGGGGGACGACCTGCCCGGCTACAACGCCATTCTCGGCTGTCTGTGCTTCGCCAATGAGGAATGCGGCCACTATACCGAGGCGGAGGAAGCCGGCCGCGCCGCCATCGCTCGCGAGCCTGGCGATCTGTGGTCGGCGCATGGCGTCGCTCACGTCCTGGAAATGCAAGGCCGCCGCGGCGAGGGCTTGCTCTGGCTGGAGCAACTCGCGCCGCATTGGGAGGGCAGCAACAACCTGCGCCACCATCTGTGGTGGCATGCGGCGATGTTCCAACTCGAGCGCGGCGATCATCGGGCCGTGCTGGCGCTGTATGACCAGCGCTTCCGCGACCTGGCCTCGCCGCTGGTGGAGGCGCTGCCCGATCTGTACATCGACGTGCAGAACGCGGCCTCCATGCTGTGGCGGCTGGCGCGGCACGGCGTCGATGCCGGCGACCGCTGGACTGAACTCGCCGACAAGGCGGAGGCGCGCATCGGCGACTGCCTGTCGGCATTCACGCTGCCGCATTGGATGATGGCGCTGGCCGGTGCCGGACGGTTCGATGCGGCGCAGCGATTGCTCGCGGCGATGCGGGACTTCGCGCAGGGGCCGGGCCGCTTGCGGGCGCTGGTCGGCGACATCGCGCTGCCGGTCACCGAGGCGGTGCTGCTGCACGCGCGGGGCGAGTACGAACATGCCGTGGCGGCGATGCGGCCGGTGCTGGGCACGATGCATCGGCTTGGCGGAAGCCACGCGCAGCAGGACGTGCTGGAGCAAGTGTTCCTCGATGCGGCGATGCGGGCGGGGTTGCAGGACGATGCGCGACTGCTGCTGGAACGCGTCGCCGGACGGCATCCGATGCCGCCGTCGCGGCGCGCCGGCTATGCGGAGCAAGCGCGTGCGGTTGGTTTTTGAACCGGTGGACATGAGGAGAGATGCCATGACCGCCATCACCGGCGTGCACCTGATCGGCAGCGTGCCGCTGCCGGACGCAGAGACGGTGTTCCGTACCGTCGCGCATGAACTGGGGCCGTATCTCGCGCGCATTCCGGATGGCGAGACCGGCAACCGCCATCGCTGGATCTGGTGGCAGCGGGAGATGCTGCTGCGGCACCCGGCGATGGAACTCGATCCTGATACGCAACCGTTCGAACTGCGCCAGTGGGACGGCGCGCTGATCCGTACCACCGAGTGGTTGCGTTTCAAGCCTGGCGTCGATCCGGCGACCGTGACGTTCGATACCGGCTATGCTGCGGCGGCGCTGGACTCCTACGCCACGTTCCGCCGGCTGCGCGACGGGGGAGACATTCCCGCCCGCCTGCGCTTCCAGGTGTGCCTGCCGACACCAATGGCCTCCGGCTACATGTATGTCTGCCCCGCCGCGCTCGCCGCCTATCTTCCCG
>DATHNI010000546.1:0-2644 GCA_035486135.1 Acetobacteraceae bacterium | reverse complement strand
TCGCCGCCTTCAGCTCGGCCGCCTTCGCCTCCACCAGCTCGACAATATGCTCCACCATGTCGGTCCCGGCGATCGTGTGATCCGTCTTGCCGGCGCGGTAGATCATGTGCCGCCCGTTGCCGCCGCCGGTCAGGCCGATATCCGTCATCAGCGCCTCGCCCGGGCCGTTCACCACACAGCCCATGATCGACAGGGTCAGCGGCGTCTCGATATGCGACAGCCGATCCTCCAGCGTCTGCACTGTCTTGATCACGTCGAAGCCCTGGCGCGCGCAGGACGGGCAGGAGATCACCTTCACCCCGCGATGGCGGATGCCCAGAGCCTTCAGCATGTCCCAGCCGACCCGCACCTCCTCCTCCGGCTCGTCGGACAGCGAGACCCGCACCGTGTCGCCGATGCCGGCCCAGAGCAGGGAACCGAGGCCGATGGAGGATTTGACCGTGCCCATGCGCCGGCCGCCGGCCTCGGTGATGCCGAGATGCAGCGGGTGGTCGCAGACCTCGGCGAGCTGCTGATACGCCGGCACCGCCAGGAACACGTCGGACGCCTTCACGCTGATCTTGAAGTCGTGGAAGTCGTGCTGCTGCAGGATGTTGGCGTGATAGAGCGCGCTCTCGACCAGCGCCTCCGGGTTGGGCTCGCCATACTTCTCCAGCAGGTGCTTCTCCAGCGACCCGGCGTTCACCCCGATGCGCATAGAGCACCCGTGGTCGCGGGCGGCCTTGATGACCTCCTTCACCCGCTCGTCGCTGCCGATGTTGCCGGGGTTGATGCGCAGGCAGGCGGCACCGCTGTCGGCCGCCTCGATGGCGCGCTTGTAGTGGAAATGGATGTCGGCAACGATCGGCACGTTGACCTCGTGCACGATGTCCTTCAGCGCCAGGGCACTCTCGCGGTCCGGGCAGGAGACGCGGACGATGTCAACGCCGGCCAGCTCGGCGCGGCGGATCTGCGCCACGGTGCCCTCGACGTCGGTGGTCAGCGTATTGGTCATGGTCTGGACGGTGATCGGGGCGCCGTCGCCCACCGGCACGCGACCGACATACACGCGGCGGGACTTGCGCCGGATGATCTCCTGGTAGGGGCGGTAGCTCATCGGATTCCTCTCCGTTGCACGCGGCCGCTGGTCCCGCGGGAACCGGGCGGCCGTCTGTAGAATGGGGTTTCCCGGCGCGCGCCGCTACTGGGTTCGATGCTGTGCCGCTACCGGTTCGTTGCTGCTGGGTCGCCGCATCGGGTTCGCTGCTACCGGATCGCTGCTACTGCGTGCCGGAGCGGACGCCGTTTGGCGCGGTGGGGCCGCCGGCCGGCCCGGCACCGCCTGGCTGGGCGCCACCGCCGGTTTGCCTGCTGCCGCTGGCCTGGCTGCCGCCGGCCTGGGCTGAGCCGCTTGCCTGGGCCGTGCCGCCTCCCTGCGCGGAGACGGCGGGCTGGGCCGCGGCAAACGAGGTCAGCGCCAGCTTGCCGTCCTTGATCAGATCCGCATCCAGCGGCAGGTCGCGCCGTACTGCTCCGGAGCCGCCCGGGACGGGCGTCACCACACCGTCCACCAGCAGTTCGGTGCCCCCGGCATTGCCGGTGGTCAACACAAGGTTGGGCCGCGACGGCACTGGCCAGCTCTCGCCGCTATGCAGGATCTTATTCAGCAGCACGCCGCCGTTGCGGTCGCGCACCTGGAGCCACGCGTCCGCGGTGGCCTGCACGACGATACGGGGCTGATCAGGCGCCGCTGCATCCGGCGGCGCGGCCGGTGCGGTGACCGCCGGTGGCGGCGGCATCGCCGCTGCCGCTGCGGAGCTTGGTGATATGGATGGAACCGGCGGCGCGGCTTGCTCCGGAACCGGCGCTTGTGGCGGAGGCGACGCGGCGGCAACCACCGCAGGCGCGGCTGGCGGGGTGGGGGTGGCCCGCGGAACGGCTTGCTCGGCCAGGGTGGCGAGGCGCTCCGGCACCGGGGCCACGGTTTCCGGTGGCAGGCGGCCTTCTCCGGACAGCCGGTACCAGCCGGCATAGGCGCCGATCGCCAGCACGACACCCAGCAGGATCACCGCCCCGGCCGGCACGCCGCGTTGCGGCATCGGCGCGGGGAAGGTCAGCTCGGTGCGACGGTTCACTTCGCTTGCCTCAGCCTTGAACCGGCGGGCGATTTCGTCCGGATCAAGGCCAAGGGCGCGGGCATAGGTGCGCAAGAAACCAACCGCGTAAGCGTTGCCGGGAAGCAAGTCGATGCGCCCCTCTTCGAGGGCTTCAAGATGCGGCAGGCGGATGCGCAGCGCGGCGGACACGTCCTCGATCGGCCAGCCCAGCCGTTCCCGCGCAGCCCGCAGGTCTGCGCCGGCGCGAGGCGCCGCCATGGGCCCACCAGCCTCCGTCACGGTAGATGACATCATGCTCTGGCTTTGTACCAGCTTCGACCTGCGATCCTGCAGCACCGTCGCCCCGTTTCGCTTACACCCAGATTTTCCGGTGAGAAGCGTGCCGCTCGACGGAGACGTACCTCGCGCGCGATCCGTCCCAACGGCTGCCGCCTCTTAGCCAGGGCCGGCCGACTTGCCAACCGTCCCTAGAGTGACTCGGTTTATGGTGATAGTCGATTCGTGATTGCGGCTTTGGCTGAAACAAAATCCACATTTCACAAAGGCAT
>DATHNI010000545.1:0-10477 GCA_035486135.1 Acetobacteraceae bacterium | reverse complement strand
GCCATCGGCGCCGACACCACCTCGGCGATATCGAGATCGCAGCGTGCGATGCAGGCGCCGAGCGAACGCAGCGCGGTCGTTGCCGAATCGATGATATGCAGCTTCGCGGTCAGCGTGGTGCAGAACAGGCCGCGCGGATCGCCGACGCCTTCCATCTGGTCGGTCGAGAACGTCAGCGGCAGCGCGTGGATTACGTCGCGCCCCTCCGCCCTCGCCCGATCGCGGCCCTCGGTGACCACGCGCCGAATGTCATGCTCATCGACCGCGCGGCCATTCACCGGCCATTGCACGTTGAACAATTGCGAGACGGGTTGTCCGCAGGACAGGTTCACGGTCACCGAGCGCAGCCTGGTGTCGGCCATGTCCTCGGCCTGGCCGACGCAGGCGCGGATCGATTTTTCCGCGTCCTCCAGATCGACGATGCCGCCGGCGCGCACGCCGCGGCCGCGATGCCAGCCGAAGCCCAGCACGCGCAACGTGCCATCGCTTTCGGTACGGCCGATCAGGCAGGCGATCTTGGTGGTGCCGATATCAAGCACGCCGAACGGTCCCGCGCGCTGATGCCGCGGACGCTCCTGTTCGTCAGAGCCGGTCATCGGCGGTGTCAGCACGCGATGCGACATCTCATTCATCACGGGACTCCGTTGCATGAGTGTGACGCACCATTCTCCCCCTCCCCTTGAGGGAGGGGTCGGGGGGAGGGGTGCGTACAGCCGTTGGCCGGAGTGGTTCGCACCCCTCCCCCCGGCCCCCTCCCTCAAGGGGAGGGGGAGCATGGTTTTGGTACGACATGTCATTCATGCGTATTGCTCCGTCATGTCGCTTTCTTCGGGTTGGGCGGGGGTATCGGCGTATCGGACGGGCGCGGACGCAGCACCAGCCGGTCCGGCAGGCGCATGTCGATCGCGACCAGCGGGCGATCGAACAGATCGTGGTCCTGCTGCAACTGCATCAGCCGGTCGAGCGCGGCGATCTCGTGACCCTCCGGCAGCATCACGTCGGCGCCGTTGTTCAGCCGCAGGTTCCATCGCCGCTCGCCGACCCGCACCGCGGCAACCACACGCTGCTGCAAGGCGGGCCGCGCGGTGAGTGCGTCGAGCAATGTCGCGGCGGACGGCGGTGCACCGGCACCCACTACCAGTGGCAGGTTACGGAAACTCGCCACGTCCTGGTGCGCAACGATCTGCCCAGAACGATCGATCAGCACGAATTTTCCGTCATTCTGCCAGATCGCGAACGGACGGCGTTCCTGGATGTTCACCACGATGGTGTCGGGCAACCGGCGCTCGACCGTCGCGTGTTCTATCCAGGACAGCGTCTCGATCCGCTGCCGCGCCTGTTCCAATGAAAAGCCGAGCATCGGATCGCCCTTGTTCACGCCGAGCGCGGCGCGCAGCAGCGGCTCGGGCGTATTGGCGCGGCCTTCGATGACGATGTCGCGCACCCGCAAGCCGGCGAAGGCGGTGGCGTCGCCGACTCGCTCGCGGAACGTCGCCAGCGTGCCGCCAGGCGCGGCCGATCGCAGCGCGCCGATCAGCAACAGCGCGAGCAAAAGGGAAAAACAGGCCCATGCCGCGGGGCGCAGGAGTTTCCTCTGCCGCCGCAACCACAGTTTGAAGCGGGCCGGGCGATCGGAGACGGAATTGCTGGGGGAACGGCCTACGCGCGGCATGCGGCGTTCTCCACCATCCATGTGCAGAGCTGCGGGAAATTGATGCCGGCATGCGCCGCCTGTTCCGGCAGCAGCGAGGTCGGCGTCAGGCCCGGCTGCGTGTTGATCTCCAGCAGCACAAGGCGGCCCGGTTCACCGGCGGTGTCATCGTAACGAAAGTCGCAGCGTGACGCGCCTCGGCAGCCGAGTGCCTGATGCGCCGCGAATGCCACGTCCAGGGCACGGGCGTAGATGTCCGGATGCACCGCGGCCGGGATGACGTGGCGCGAACCGCCATCGGCGTATTTCGATTCGTAGTCATAAAACACGCCCGCTTCGGCGATGATTTCGGTCACGCCCAGGGCACGGTCGCCCATCACGCCGACGGTGAGTTCACGGCCGGCGATGTATTCCTCGACCATGGCCACGGCACCGAAGCGCCAGGAGCGTGCCACTTCGGCGCGGCGGTTGTCGCCGGCGCGGATGATTTCCACGCCGACCGACGACCCCTCGTTCACCGGCTTGACGACATAGGGCAGCGGGATCGGGTCGCCAGATTCAAGTTCGTGCAGCGGAACCACGCGGCCGCGCGCGACGGGCAGGCCGTTGGCGACGAACACCGCTTTCGCTGCCGCCTTGTCCATCGCCAGCGCCGAGGCGCGGACGCCGGAATGGGTGTACGGAATGCCGAGCCAGTCGAGCACGCCCTGGATCGCACCGTCCTCGCCGAGACGGCCGTGCAGCGCGTTGAACACCGCATCGGGCTTCGGGGTCAGCGCGGCGATGACGGCGGTGAGGTCGTCGCCGACTTCGATCGGGGTGACAACGAACCCGGCGTCGCGCAAGGCAGCGATCACCTGCACGCCGGTGGACAGGCTGACCTCGCGTTCGGCGGAAACGCCGCCGTAAAGGACCGCGACTCTCTTATAAACCTCTCCCGCTGCGCGGGAGAGGCCGACGCGCAGCGCCGGGTGAGGGTGATCGGGTCGCCCCGAAGCAAGACGCAGCGTGCCGACCCGATCACCCTCACCCTCGGTGCTTCGCACCATCGACCTCTCCCGCTCCCGCGGGAGAGGTTTTCTGAACTCGCTCATCCCACCACCTCCGGTCCGCGCGCGGGCACGCCGATGCGATGGATCTCCCAATGCAAATTCACCCCCGACGCGGCGAACACGCGCCGGCGCACTTCCTCGCCGAGACCTTCGATATCCGCCGCCGTCGCGTTGCCGGTGTTGATCAGAAAGTTGCAGTGCTTCTCACTGACCATTGCGCCACCCCGGGTGAGCCCACGACAACCGGCCGCATCGATCAATTCCCACGCCTTCATGCCCGGCGGGTTGCGGAACGTGGAACCGCCGGTGCGCGCACGGATCGGCTGCGACGCCTCGCGATTTGCGCGGATCTCGCTCATGCGGGCGGCGATCGCCACCGGCGAGCCGGGAAACGCGCGCAGCCGGGCGCGCGTCACCACCGCGCCATGCGGCAGCCGTGCGTGCCGATACGCAAATGCCAGATCCGCCGCCGCCATCCGGCGTTGCTCGCCGGACCGCGTCACGACGTCCACCCAGTCGACGACATGCGCGGCCTCGCCGCCATAGGCGCCGGCATTCATCGTCATCGCGCCGCCGATTGTTCCCGGAATGCCAGAGAAGAACTCCAACCCGGCCAGCCCCGCGGCGGCAGCATGTTCCGCAACCGTGACGTCGAGCGCGGCGGCACCGGCAATCACGCCATCGGCTTCCACCGTGATCGCAGAGAAGCCGCGTGCCAGCTTGATGGTGACGCCGGGCAGGCCGCCGTCCCGGATAATCAGGTTAGAACACGCGCCGATCACGTGCACCGGGATGTCGAGCGGCAGGGCGGCGAGGAATGCCGCGAGATCGGCGGCATCGGCGGGGCGTACCAGCGCCTCGGCGGGACCGCCGACGCGGAACCAGGTGAACGGGGCGAGCGACGCGTTCGCCTGGACGCGTCCGCGCAGTGGCGGCAGCGAGTCCACAAACGAGGTCGCGTGGCGTGCGGCCATCGTCATGAAAACCTCTCCCACTTTGTGGGAGCGGTAATATTCGCCGCGTTCATCGCTCGCCTCCCGCCGCACGGCGGGGTGCCGCGGCGGCTTGCAATGCGGTCAGCTCCGCCGGCAACGCGGTGGCCCATTGCGTGATCGAACCGGCGCCGAGGCACACCACGAAATCCCCCGGCCGAGCCATCACATGCACCATCTCGGACAGCCGCGCCGGCGACGGCAGCGGCACCACCGAACGGTGCCCGCGCGCGCGCAGCCCTTCGATCAACGCGTCGCGGTTCATGCCCTCGATCGGCGCCTCGCCCGCCGGATACACGTCCGCGACGATCACGTGGCCGGCGTCGTTCATACAGGTGCAGAACTCGTCGAACAGCGATTGAAGCCGCGAGTAGCGATGCGGCTGCACCACCGCGATCACGTCGCGAGCGCCAGCCTGGCGCGCCGCCTTCAGCACCGCGGCGATCTCCACTGGATGGTGGCCGTAATCATCGATGACGGTGATGCCACCGGCCTCGCCGGTCTTGGTAAAGCGCCGCTTCACGCCCTTGAATCCGAGGAACGCACTGCGCAACGTGGCGTCGTCGATTTCCATCTCCAGGCCAACCGCCACCGCCGCCAGCGCGTTCTGCACGTTGTGGCTGCCCAGCATCGGCAAGCGGAACGGTCCCATGCGCCGCTGGCGATTGCGGGCGCGGTCGGTGACGATGACCTCGAAGGTGGAACCCAGCTTGTCCGGCACGACGCGTTCCGCCCGCACATCGGCCTGCGGCGAGAAGCCGTAGGTGATGATGCGATGATCCGACAGCCGCGGGATCATCTGCTGCACCGACGGATGATCGATGCACAGCACGGCAAACCCGTAGAACGGCACGTTGGCGACGAACTGGTCGTAGCCGGCGATCATCGCCTCGGCCGAACCCCAATGATCCAGATGTTCCGGGTCCATGTTGGTGACGACCGCGATCACCGCCGGCAGCCGCAGGAAGCTGCCGTCGGATTCGTCAGCCTCCACCACCATCCAATCACCGGCGCCGAGCCGCGTGTTGGTGCCGTAGGCGTTGATGATGCCGCCATTGATCACGGTCGGATCAAGCTTCGCTGCTTCCAGCACCGCGGCGACCAGGCTGGTGGTGGTGGTTTTCCCATGCGTTCCGCCGACCGCGATGGACCATCTCAGCCGCATTAGTTCGGCGAGCATTTCGGCACGCCGCACCACCGGGATCAGCTTGGCGCGCGCGGCGGCGATCTCGGGGTTGTCGCGCTTCACTGCGGAGGACACCACGACCACCTGCGCCGCGCCGAGATTGGCTGCGTCATGACCGACCGCCACCGGAATGCCGGCATCGCGCAGGCGCTTCACGTTGGCGGAATCGGCGATGTCGCTGCCCTGCACGGAATAGCCGAGATTGTGCAGCACCTCGGCGATGCCGGACATGCCGATGCCGCCGATGCCGACGAAATGGATGGTGCCGATGGAGAGAGGCAGTGCCCTCATGTGCGGGCCTCCCGCCGCATGAGGTCCTCGACGAGGTCGGCCAGCCGCGCGGTGGCGTCGGGCCGGGCGATGCGGCGCACCGCAAGCGCGGCATGGGCGAGCATGTCCGGTGCATCGAGCAACAACGTCAGCCGTTCCGACAGCGCGGCCGGTGTGAAGTCCGGTTGCGCAATGACCGAGGCGCCGCGTGCATCGGACAACGCTCGTGCATTGGCGGATTGGTGGTCGTCGATCGCGCCAGGCAGAGGCACCAGGATCGAGGGACGGCCGGCGACCGCAAGCTCCGCGACCGTCGAGGCCCCCGCACGTGCAATGACCAGATGCGCGCGCGTCAGGCGCTCGGCGATGTCGGGAAAGAACGTGGCAAGCTGGGCATCGATGCCGGCCTGTGCATAGGCTGCGCGCACGCGATCAAGGTCCTCCGGCCGGCACTGCTGCACCACCGCAAGGCGCGAGCGCAGATGGTGCGGAAGTGCGGCGAGTGCCGGCGGCACCACGTCGCTGAACACGCGCGCGCCGAGCGAGCCGCCCAGCACCAGGAGGTTCACCGTGTCCGTGGGCGGCAGGTAGGCCGCCTCGGCCAGGGCAGTAATTGCGGGACGCACCGGGTTGCCGGTCAACACCGTCGCGGCGACTTCCGGCACGCGCGTGGTGTCGGCGAAGCTCAACGCAAGCGCGTCTGCACGACGTGCCAGGAAACGGTTGGCACGGCCGAGCACAGCATTCTGTTCGTGCAGGATCACGGCAGGGCGCCGGCGCATCAGGCGCGTGGCGAGTACCGGCGCGACGCTCGGATAGCCGCCGAAGCCGATAACCGCTGCCGCGCCGAGACGCGCGAGGATGCCCCGGGCCTGCACCGTGCCAGTGGCAAGTGCGACGACTGCCTTCACTGCCCGCACGACGCCGCGTCCGGCGATGCCGGCACCGCGGATGACGTGGTGTTCCTGGCCCGCGAACACCGCGCTTTGCAAGCCGCCCGAACGCGCATCGGTCAACAGGGCAATGCACCGGCCGCGGGCGAGCAATTCGGCGGCGAGGGCCTCGGCCGGGAAGAAGTGGCCGCCCGTGCCGCCAGCCGCGATGACGATGACCCCGCCTGAAGAGACGGGGAGGTCGGCGCGCAGCGCCGGGTGTGGGTGCAGCGATACGCACGAGGCAGGATGCTTCGGGGCGACCCGATCACCCTCACCCTCGCCGCTCTCGCGTCTCGACCTCTCCCGCGCAGCGGGAGAGGTTAGTGACAACACCGCGCTCATTGCACGTCTCCGTGGTGCCGGCGCCGGGTCAGCGCGAGCAGCATGCCCATGCCCAGCGCGATGGCGACGACCGAGGATCCGCCATATGAAATGAACGGCAGCGTCATGCCCTTGGTCGGGATCAGCTTCAGCGTCGATGCCATGTTGACGAACGCCTGCAACCCGAACCCCGACACCAGCCCGGTGCATGACAGCACGACAAACAGGTCCTGTTCCTTGAGCAGTTTCAGCAAGCCGCGCAGCACGATGAAG
Source organism: Acetobacteraceae bacterium (assembly GCA_035486135.1). GTDB lineage: Bacteria > Pseudomonadota > Alphaproteobacteria > Acetobacterales > Acetobacteraceae > JASHVB01. Next base: position 3,797 of record DATHNI010000545.1, on the reverse strand, counting down.
GCGAACACGCCCAGGATGATCAGACAGACCAGCATGCCGAATTCTTCCCCCGCGACCGCGAAGACGAAGTCGGCATGCGCGTCGGGCAGCACGTCCTTCACCCGCCCCTCGCCCGGTCCGCGGCCGAACAACCCGCCATTGCCGAACGCCTCCAGTGCGGTGGTCACCTGGTAGGTGTCGCCGGTGCCGGGATGCAGGAATCGCTCGACGCGGCTTTGCACGTGCGGAAACAGCACGAACGCCAGGAAGCCTGCGCCGCCCATCATGCCGACGCCGGCGGCGACCAGGAACAGGTTCATGCCGCTGACGTAGAGCTGGCACAGGAAGACGGCGATGATCACCGCCAGCATGCCGATATCGGGCTGCGACTTCAGCAGCATGATGATCACGCCGAATATCGCGAGGGCGATCCACAGGCCGGGGAAACGCGGCGAGCGCCGGTTCTCGCTGATCAACCAGGCCGCGACCACAGCGAAGCACGGCTTGAGGAACTCCGACGGCTGGATCGCCATTCCGGGCAAAGCGATCCAGCGCCGCGCGCCCTTGATCTCGACACCCACCACCAGGGTTGCCGCGGTGAGCGCCAGCGCGATGATGCATCCGACGATGGCAAGCCGCTTGATATTGCGTGGCGACATCAGCGACACGCCGACGACGATGGCGCCGGCGACGGCCAGGAAGAACACCTGCTTGAAGATGAACATGTCGCGCGAGGAGCCGATGCGCTCGGCCACCGACGGCGACGCGGCCAGCATCATGATGTAGCCGAAACCGATCAGCACGCCGATCGCACCGAGTGTCCAGCGATCGACCGTCCACCACCAACGGCCCAGCAGTGAGTTGTCGGCGCGCGAGAGAACCGGCATCAGGCAGCCCTTTCCTGTGCCAGCGACGCCACGAGGCCGGCGAATTGGTCTCCGCGCGCATCGAAACCGCTGAACTGGTCGAAGCTGGCGCAGGCGGGCGACAGCAGCACCACGGGCGCTGCGGACGTGCGCGCGGCGGCGAACGCACGCGATGTCGCTGCTTCCAGCGTGCCGGCGATCTCGTGCGGCACGTCGTGTTGCGCGAGCGTGGCAGAGAGCACGGACGCGTCGCGGCCGATCAGCAGCGCGCGCGCGATGCGGGGAAAGAAAGGCGCCAGCGGCTCGATCCCGCCTTCCTTGGCGAGGCCGCCAGCGATCCACACCACCCGGTCATAGCAGGACAACGCACACGCGGCGGCATCGGCATTGGTTGCCTTGCTGTCATTGATGAAGGTGACGCCGTCGATCGTGCGCAGCCGTTGCTGGCGGTGCGGGAGTCCGGAGAAAGTCGTCATGGCGTGCGCGATGGTGTCGCGCGGCACGCCGAGGAAGCGGGCGATCGCGTAAGCCGCCGCGGCGTTCTGCGCATTGTGCGTGCCGGGGAGGGAGGGGGCGTTGGCGGGGTTAAAGGTCAGTGGAGGAGGATCCTCCCCCTCCCCTTGAGGGAGGGGGCCGGGGGGAGGGGTCTCACGCGCAATGTTGTCGATCGCCAGGCAAATTCCTTCAACATTGGTCAGCACTTCTTGATTGGTGAACCGAACGACACGGATGCCCCGCTGCTGCATCCAAGCATCCCGTGCTGCGTCGGCCTGAGAATCGATGTGTGAAATGCCATCAAGCTCCACGACTAGCCGCTCAGCCGGACAATAGAAATCGGCAATAAATGGTCCCAGCGGCATCTGCCGACGAAACTTCAGCCCTGCGGCTTGGCGCTTCCGAAGTGCTTGCCACAGCTTGCGCTCTGCTGGCGTCGGATCTCGCCGCATGCGGCGGGCATAGGGCAAGAGATCGACGTGTGGGGATGGAGGATGTACGGACCCCTCCCCCCTGCCCCCTCCCTCAAGGGGAGGGGGAGAATTTTGCCCCTCGCTGGTCTCCCTCCCGCTCGCTTCGCCCGATATTGTAACGACCTGCGCCGGCCGGCCGCGCAACCACGCGGCCATCGCGCGCGAGTCCGCATCGTCCACGCCTGCCACCGCCAGGTCGCCACTCTCCTGCCGGTCGAAGATCGCCCGCTTGGCGGCGATATAGCCTGCCATGTCGCCGTGGCGATCCAGGTGGTCCGGGCTGAGATTGAGCATCACCGCCGCATCGAAGCGGAGCGTGGCGAGTCGCTCCAACATGTAGGACGACATCTCCAGCACATAGACCCCGTTGTCGGGCAGTAGTGGCAAGGCGAGCGCGGCCGTGCCGAGATTGCCTCCCGCCGCGACCGGCACGCCGGCGCAATCCAGGATGTGGGCCAACAGCGCCGTGGTGGTGGACTTGCCGTTGGTGCCGGTGATGCCGGCGAAGCGGGCCTGCGAACCGGCGCGCCGCACCGCCTGGAACAGCAGTTCCGCATCCGACAGGATCGGCACGCCGGCCGCGCGTGCGCGTGCGGCGGCGGGGTGCGGCCTGGGCAGCAGATGCGGAATGCCGGGCGACAGCACCAGGGCATCGGCGGCGAAATCGCCCTCGCACGGATCGCGCAATGGCACGTCGCCGGCCGCCGCGCGCGCTGCCGGCGCATCGTCCCAGACGGTCACCTCGGCACCCATCGCCAGCAAGGCACGTGCAACGGCGAGGCCATTGCGCCCCAGCCCCAACACGGCGAAGCGCGAGCCCGCGAACAGGCCGGGGGGAAACGTGCTCATCGGATCTTCAACGTCGCCAGGCCGACCAGGGCCAGGATCATCGAGATGATCCAGAACCGAATGACGATCGTTGGCTCGGACCAGCCCTTCTTCTCGAAGTGATGGTGCAGCGGCGCCATCAGGAAGACGCGCCTGCCGGTGCGCTTGAACCAGAACACCTGCACGATGACGGATACTGTTTCGACCACGAACAAACCGCCGACGATCACCAGCACGATCTCGTGCTTGGTTGCCACGGCGACGGCCCCCAGCGCGCCGCCCAGCGACAGCGAGCCGATATCGCCCATGAACACCGCAGCAGGCGGCGCGTTGAACCACAGGAAGCCCATGCCGGCGCCGATCAGCGCGGCACAGAACACCGCGAGTTCGCCGACCTCCGGCACGTAGGTGAGTTGCAGGTAGTTGGCGAAGATTCGGTTGCCAACCAGGTAGGCGATCAGCGCGAACACGCCGGCCGCGATCATGGTGGGCACGATCGCCAGGCCGTCGAGTCCGTCGGTCAGGTTTACCGCGTTCGACGCGCCCATCATCACCAGCATGGCGAAGATCGGGAAGGCATAGCCAAGCGGGATCAGCACTTCCTTGAACACCGGCACGGCGAGTTCGGTGCCGAGTGGGGCTCGGGTCAGCATGACGATCCAGATCGCGGCGGCGAACCCGATCGCTGCCTGCACCACCAACTTGATCCGGCCGGAGACTCCCTTGTGGTTGCGTTTGGTGACCTTCAGGTAGTCGTCGGCGAAGCCGAGCAAGCCGTAGCCCCAGGTGACGCACAGCACGGCCCAGACATAGCCATTGCGGAGATCGACCCAGAGCAAGGTGGAGATCGTCATGCCGAAGAGGATCAGCAGGCCGCCCATGGTGGGCGTGCCCTTCTTTTCGATGAGGTGACGTTCCGGGCCGTCGGCGCGGATCGGCTGGCCCTGGCTCTGCACGGATTTGAGCCAGCGAATGACCTTCGGGCCCAGCCAGAAGCTCACCACCATTGCGGTCAGGCAGGCCGCGCCCGAGCGGAATGTCAGGTAGCGGAACAGGTTGAACAGGATGAACTGCTGGGCCAGCGGTGTGGCGAGGTTGTACAGCATCAGGCGGCTTCCTCCGCGCTCTGCGGAGCCGCCGCTGCGTCGAGTGCGTC
>DATHNI010000544.1:0-5071 GCA_035486135.1 Acetobacteraceae bacterium | reverse complement strand
CCGGCTACCCACGACTTGCGATGCCGCGGGCGCCCAAGTCGTGGGTGGCCGGCCTGCGCCGGCCATGACGCAAGGGTGGCAGCAAGGGACAGGAGGGGCAAACCCCCAGCGTCATGCTGGCAGCTCCGAGCCGGCCCGGCGCCCGTAACTGTAATACGCGGCGCAGGCGCCTTCGCTGGACACCATCAGCGACCCGAGCGGCATCTCCGGCGTACAGGCGGTGCCGAACACCTTGCACTGGTGTGGCTTGATGACGCCCTTCAGCACCTCGCCGCATTGGCAGGATTGCGGATCGGCGATGCTGACATTGGGCACGCCGAATTTTCGTTCCGCGTCGAACGCGGCGTAGTCCGCGCGGATGCGCACGCCGGAATGGTCGATCGATCCCAGGCCGCGCCACTCGAAGAACTCGCGCGGTTCGAACACCTCGGCGATCGCCGCAAGCGCGCGGGCGTTGCCGTCCGGTGGCACCACGCGGCCGTACTGGTTCTCCACCTCGCAGCGTCCCTCGGCGAGTTGCTTCAGCACCATCCAGGTCGATTGCAGCAGGTCCAGCGGTTCGAAACCGGCCACCGTGATTGGTTTCCCGTAGTGCCGCGCAATGAAATCGTACACCCGGGTGCCGATCACCATCGACACATGGCCGGGCCCGACGAACCCGTCCAGCCGCAGGTCGGGCGCATCCAGGATCGCCTTGATCGTCGGAATGATCGTGATGTGGTTGCAGAACAAGGAGAAGTTGCGCACGCTCTGCGCACGTGCCTGGATCAGCGTCATCGCCGTGCTTGGCATCGTGGTTTCGAAGCCGAGGCCGAAGAAGATCACCTCCCGGTCCGGGTTCTTGCGAGCCAGCGCCAGCGCGTCCAGCGGCGAGTAGACCGTGCGCACATCGGCGCCCTCGGCCTTCGCCTTCAGCAGGCTCTTGCGCGAGCCGGGCACGCGTATGGCGTCGCCGAAGGTGGTGAAGATCACCTCCGGCCGCTCGGCCAGGGCCACGCAATCATCGACGCGGCCCATCGGCAGCACGCAGATGGGGCAGCCGGGGCCGTGCACGTATTCCAGGGCGTCCGGCAGCATCTGCTGGATGCCGTAGCGGAAGATCGTATGGGTGTGGCCGCCGCAGACTTCCATGATCTGCAACGGCCGCCGGCGCGCCGCTGGAATTTGCAGGAGCAATCGGCCGATGTCCTGCACCAGCGCGCGCGCCTTGTCGGGGTCGCGGAATTCGTCGACGTATTTCATGCCCGCGGGTCCGTCGCGCCGCTGCGATCGTCGCCAGGCAGCGTGTGCACCAGGTCCCGCGGGATGTGACAGGTTGCCATGTTGGTCTCCTGGATCCGGTGAATGCTGTCGCCTGGCATCATCGGGCAATGATCCAGATCAGTAGTCTGCCCGATCATGCCGCCTTCGTCGCCGGCCAGGCGGAATTGTCGCCGTCTCCCGCGACGACGGATGCCCCGGTATCATCGCTGGCCTGGCACCTGTCGGTGGCATCGTCACCGGCCTAGGACCCGTCGGTGCGGGCAGCGTCGCCGGCAGCAGGCTGCATGGCGTCCAACTCCGCCTGCATCTCGCCCAGTTCCTGCAACAGCGCCAGGGTGCGCATCGCCTCGTCCTCGTCGATCCTCGCCATTGCGAAACCGACATGGATGAGCACCCACTCGCCGATGCAGGCCTCCGCCGGACGGTCGTCGAGGATGAAACTGACATTCACCGGACGCCGCACGCCGCCGACTTCGGCCATGGCCATGGCGTCCGCCGCCTCGATGACGGCGACGATACGTCCAGGGATTCCCAGGCACATGCGATTCAGTCTCCCGTTGCGTCGCCGGCAAGCATGCGGGCCGCTGCGACCACGGCCTGGCCGAGGGCCAGCCCGCCGTCATTGGCCGGCACCTGCCGATGCGTCAGCACATCCAGTCCCTGCGCTGTCAGGCGCCGCATGACAAGCTCCAGCAGCAGCTTGTTCTGGAACACCCCGCCGGACAGCGCGACGCGGCCGGTCACGCGCAGCGCCGCGACCATCCTCGATATGGCGATCGCCAGGCCGCCATGGAAGCGCCCGGCGATCAACGGGACGGGCGTGCCGGCGGCGACGTCCTGAAGCAAGGGCCGCCACATCGGCGCGGGGTCCAGGTGCAGCAGGGCGGTGGGCGATGCCTCGGCGATCGTGAATGGATAGGCGGTGCGATCGTCGTCCGCTGCCTCGCTGTCGGCGGCCGCTTCCAGCATCATGGCGGCCTGGCCTTCGTACAGTGTGCGGTCGCGGCAGAGTCCGGAAGCGGCGGCGACCGCGTCGAACAGCCGGCCGCAGGAGCTGGACAACGGCGCGTTGACGCCTCGGGCAATCATTCCGCCCAGCACCGCGAGCGGCTTTTCCCCCAGGTAATCCGCGAGTTCGGAATGGCCGTACTCGGCGACGAACGCCGGCCACCCGAGCGCCGCGGCGATGTGGGCATACGCGTTGCGCCACGGCTCGCGGATTGCCTGCGCGCCGCCGGGCATCGCCACCGGCTTGAGGCGGGCCAGGCGCCGGAAGCCGCGATAGTCGCCAAGCAGGAACTCGCCGCCCCAGATCGTGCCGTCATCGCCCCAGCCGAGCCCATCGAGCACGATGCCCAGCACCGGCGCGCTGCCGAGGGGCACGGCATTTTCCGCCAGGCAGGCCGCCAGGTGGGCGTGATGGTGCTGCACCGCGATGACCGGCAAGCCCTGCTGCGCGGCGAGCGCCTGGCCGTGTTTGGTCGATAGGTAGTCGGGGTGGCAATCGACCGCGACCGCGCGCGGTGTGTGAGCGAACAGCGCGCGGTATTGCTCGATCGATCGGCGGTAGTCGGCGAACGTCGGCGCGTTCTCCAGGTCGCCCATGTGGTGCGACAGCAGGGCCTCGCCGTCGCGCAGCAGCGCGAAGGTGTTTTTCAGTTCGCCGCCCATGGAGAGCAGGGGAGGGGCGGTGGCGAAACCCGTGGGTAACGGCAGCGGTGCGGGTGCGTAGCCGCGGGCCCGCCGCAGCACACGGGCAGCGCCGCCCATCACGCGTGCGATCGAGTCATCGACGCGGCGTGCGATGTCGCGGTCATGCAGCAGGACATGGTCTGCGATGCCGCGCAGCCGCGTGAGGGCCTCGTCGTTGCCGATGCATTGCGGCTCATCGGCGAGATTGCCACTGGTCATAACCAGGGGGCGGTCGATGCCGTGCAGGAGCAGGTGATGCAGCGGCGTGGACGGCAGCATGAAGCCGAGCGAACTCAGGCCAGGCGCGACGCCGGGGAGCGGGGCGGAAGGTGGCGGTCGGGGTGAAGGTGCAGGAGAAGAGACTCCCCCTCCCCTTGGGGGCTTGGGCCGCGAAGCGGACCAAGGTTGGGGGGAGGGGTCGATACAACCGCCGGCCAGCGGCTGTACGCACCCCTCCCCCCGTCCCCCTCCCTCAAGGGGAGGGGGAGTATCTTTCCATCCGAGCCCCCTTGCCTCCAGCACCACGATCGGCGCGGCGACGCTGCCCAGCGCCGCGGCGTCGGCATCCGTTACCACGGCGTAGCGGCGGATCACATCGAGGTCGCGCGCCATCAGCGCGAACGGTTTGGCGTCCCGCCGCTTCGCCTGGCGCAACCGCGCGACCGCTGCGGCGTCGGTGGCGTCGCAGGCGAGGTGAAACCCGCCGAGCGCCTTAACCGCGACGATACCGCCCGCCAGCAGCAGCGTGCGGGCAGCATCGATGGCGTCAGCGTCCACGCGCGCGGGTTCCAGCCAGGCCTGTGGCCCGCAGGCAGCGCAGGCGATCGGTTGCGCGTGAAAGCGGCGATCCGCCGGGTCGCGGTATTCGGCCGCACAGGCCGCGCACATACCGAACGCCCGCATCGTGGTGGTGCCACGGTCGTATGGGATCGCCTCGATGATCGACAGCCGCGGCCCGCAATGGGTGCAGTTTGCGAATGGATAGCGATAGCGGCGCGAAGCGGGATCGAGGATCTCGGCAAGGCATGCCGGACACGCCGCCGCATCGGGCACGACGCCGGTGTGGACTGCGTCCGCGTGGCTCTCGTTGATGCGGAATCCAGTGCAGTCCGGCGGAACGGCGATGGGAACAAGTTCGATCGCGTCGATACGGGCGAGTGGCGGCGGCGCGCGCCGCAGCGCCTCGACCAGGCTGGAGATTGCTTCCTGGGCACCGCACAGCATCGCCGTCACCCCAGCGCCGTCATTGCCGACCCAGCCGCGTAGCCCATGCTGGCGTGCCAGCCGCCAGACCGTGGGACGCAGACCGACGCCCTGCACCAGGCCGCGCACGCGAAGCTGCGCCGCACAGTCCTCGTCGTGGCGGAGCAGGTCGTCGAGACGCGCCACATCCGCCGGCTGCCCCGTTGTCGATTCAGGTCGTGCTGAGCTTGCGATAGCGCGTCACATCCTTCGCGTTCGCCGCGGCCACTGCGAGGGCAAGCAAACCGAGGCAGGGCATTCCTTATAGCATTGTCCTTGCGCGTTGCTTAATTTTCCGCCCGCAATACCAAGCGCCGCGACGAGTGACGCATGGACGGCACCATCCCCGTCATGCCGACGCAGGTCGGCATGCATGACTTTCCCTTGCCGCGCACCGCAAGTCGTGGATGCCGACCTCCGTCGGCATGACGGGGATGGCGCGGTCCGTGCGTCACTCATTGCGGCGCTTGCTATAAGCGCCAAGGTCCCGGACGCGAGAGCGCGCTGGCGGCGATCGCCTCGCTTCGCCGTTGCTGCGTGCGGTCAGCCGGGCATCGAGCAGACCTGCCGGACGAATGCGCTCACGTCTTGCACGAACGCGTCCGGCTGTTCCAACGCGGCGAAATGGCCGCCGCGGTCGAATTCGCTGAAGCGCACGAGATTGTAGCTCTTCTCCAGCAGGCCGCGCGGCGGGCGCGGCCGAAGCTCGCACGGGAAACTGGCGAAGCCCGTGGGGACCTCGATGCGCGAGCCAGGCGGCAACCGCCGCACGCCTTCGGTATGGGCGGCGCGATAGATCCACGTCGCGGTGGCGAAGTTGCCGGTCGCTACGTAGAACATCAGGTTGGTCAGCAGCGTGTCGAGGCTGTGCACG
>DATHNI010000543.1:0-4861 GCA_035486135.1 Acetobacteraceae bacterium | reverse complement strand
GGGCCTTGCACATAGGTCAGATCGGCCATCCGTTCCCAGTCCGCATCGGTCGTGAACGACATCGGTGGCAGATGCGCGCGCAGGAATGCCGCGCCGGCGGCGAGATCGGGCAGAGCCGGATCGACAGCGATGAAGTGGCGCACGAAATCGGCGCCAGAGGTGCCGATGTCTGGCCCGATATCGTTCAACACCACCGCGCGCAGCAGTGTCGGCCGCGCAGCGCCTATCCCCATCGCAAGCAGGCCACCAAAGCTGGTGCCGATGACCACGATACGGTCCAGATGCCGCGCGGCGCAGACATCCAGCAGGTCGCGCAGGCAGGCCTCGGGCGCGTAGCGTGCGACGTCGCGGCTGCGCCCGGAGTCACCACGGCCCGGGTAATCGACGGCGACCACGCGACGCCCAGCGCCCAGCGTCGCCGCCAGGGCGGCGAAGTCCTCGCCGGTGCGCACTAGGCCCGGCAGGCACAGGATCGGCGGATGCTCATCTCCCTGGTCCCATTCCCGCACGGCCAACGGCAAGCCGTCCCAGGCCGACAGACGGTGCACGACAGCCTCGAGCCGCTTCGGCGCATCCGGCGTCATTCCGCCCGCCAATCGTCATCCCTGCGACAGCAGGGATCTACAATTCCCGCACACTGCGGCGCTCCCGGATCCCTGCTTCCGCAGGCAGGACGAAAGGGTGTGAGGAGATGACAGCAGGTGTGGACTGTCATCGGGCCCATTGCGCTGACAGCGTCGGCACGGTCTCACCACGATGCGCGCGATAGATCGCCACGTTCTCCAACACGCGCTGCACATAGTTGCGCGTCTCGGCGAACGGGATCAGCTCGATCCAATCGATCATGTCGATTGGTCCGACGCGCGGATCGCCGTTCTCCGCCAACCATTCATCGACCCGTTTCGGGCCTGCATTATACGCCGCGAACACCAGCGGCAGGCTGGAATTGTAATGATCCATCAGCTCCCGCACATAGGCGGTGCCGAGCTGCATGTTGCGTACCGGATCATCGGTCAACGCGACGAGTGTCACATGTGCGCCGATCTGCCGTGCCACGGTCGCCGCGGTGGCTGGCATCAACTGCATCAGGCCGCGCGCACCGGCGGGGCTGACTGTGGCGGTGTCGAAACTGCTCTCCTGTCGGATCAGGCCCAGCACCACGGCCCGATCCACCGCGTCCGGCGGTGGATCGACCGGCATCGGCCAACCGGCATCCGGCAGCGCGCTGCCATCGCGGCCCATGCGCCGCGCGATCGCCACCGCGGTCTGCGGCTGACGCAGCGCCAGTGAGAGCTGCGCGGTCAGGCTGCGGTCCGCGAGGTCGGGGGCCAGTTCGTCCATCCGCAGCAGGAACGCCTCGGCGCGGCGCGGCTCGCCCCAGGCCACCAGCAGGGCGGCGGCGCGCACGACTTCCCGCTGCGTCAGGCCCAAGGCCTGCTGGCGCGTGCCCGGTGGGTCGTGCAGCGCGTTGATGCGCGCCGTCAGCGCCGCCGCGCTGTCATCCAACGCCAGCGCGGCCAACTGGCCATAGAACGTCGTCGGCCAGACGGCAGCCTTGGCGTAGGCAGCGTTGGCATCCTGCCCGGCCGCCGCGGTGGCGCGCGCGATCCAGTACCAGGCGCGGCCCTGGGTGATCGCCGCTGGCGATGCGGCGGCCAAGGCCTGGAAGTGCGGCAGCGCGGCGGCGGGCTCGTGCAGCAGGCGCAGGGCGATGAAGCCGGCGAGGAACTCGGCATCCAGACGCTGTCCCGGCGCGATAGGTCCGGGCTGATCCACCAGCGTATAGGCATCATGCACGTCACCCGTTCGCAGCAGGTCGCGTGCGAGGCGCTCTCGCTCGACCCAAAACGCCCCGCGGTGCGCCGGCGGTGCGGCCTGCTCGGCTTGGGTGCCGAGCTGCTGCCACAGCGCGACCGCAGCGGCCGGACGGTTGGCGCGGCGCAGCCAGCGCGCCTGCTCCAGCATCAAGGCGGGGTCGTCGGTCAGCTCCGCCGGCACGGCGGCCAGACGTGCCGCCGCGGCTGGATCGTCGCGTTGCAGCGCGATGCGGGCCTCTGCCGCCGCGCGATGCGCGGGATCGAGCAGCGGGACCTGCCGCGCCGCCGCCGCGGCATCCGTCCACGCCAGCGCCTCGTAGCGCTGCCACTGGTCGTCCGGCGTCATCATCGCCCGCCACCGCTGCGGGAAGCCGTCGGCGTCGGGGTAAAAGGTGATCCACGCCGCGCGTGCCTCCGCCAGGGCCTCGGCGTTGTGGCCGGCATTGGCCAGGGCATCGGCGCAACGCAGGCGCGCGGCGGGCAGGGTCAGCGTGCCGGTGGCGCATTGGGCCAGCACCGCTGCATCGTCCGGCTCGGCGGCGACGGCTTCCTGCCGCCGGCGTTCCAGCAGCGCCTGGGCCGGCCAGTCCGGGCTGGAGGTGACAAAGTCGGTGATCTCCTGCGCCGTGGCCGCGCCGGGGGCAAGCAGGCGATAGTAGGTCACCAGTTTCTGCGCCACCGGATCTGCGTATTGCGCCGCGTCAGCCGCCGCCTGGGTCCATTGGTCGGCCCGCACCGCGATCATGGGATTCGGTAGCGGGTCAGCGGCGCCCGCCAGGGCTGGGCAGAGCAGCAGACCAAGCGCGAACGTGGCGCGAATCATCGGAGGCATATGCTGTTCTAGCCCGTTGCCGCGCCGCGCCGCATCTGTCCTGATAGGAAATCGCGCAGCGTCCCGCGAGACCGCCGGCCCCGGGCCGTTGCCGCTTCTATCGCCGTCCGTCCTCGGCTAGGCTGCACGAATCTCCGAGGGAGGGTGCCATGTTCAAAGGGTCGCTCGTCGCGCTGATCACGCCCATGCGTGAGGATGGCGCTGTCGACGAAAAGGCCTATGCCTCGTTCGTCGACTGGCAGATCAAGGAAGGCACCCATGGCGTGGTGCCGGTGGGCACCACTGGCGAAAGCCCCACTCTGAGCCACGCCGAGCACAAGAAGGTGGTGGAGATCGCCGTCGGGGTGGCCAAGGGCCGCGTGCCGGTGATCGCCGGCGCCGGATCGAACAGCACGGAGGAAGCCATCGACCTGGCGAAGCATGCCAAGGAAGCGGGCGCCGATGCGATCCTGGTGGTGACGCCGTACTACAACAAGCCGACGCAGGAAGGCATGTTCCTGCACTTCACCGCGATCGCCGATGCGGTGGATATACCGATGATCATCTACAACATTCCGCCGCGCAGCGTGGTCGACATGAGCGTGGAGACCATGGCACGGCTGGCGAAGCACAAGAACATCATCGGGGTGAAGGACGCGACTGCGAATTTGACCCGGCCGCTGCATACGCGCCGTGCCTGTGGGCCGGAGTTCTGCCAGTTGTCGGGCGAGGATCATACCGCGATCGCATTCAATGCCGCGGGCGGCGTGGGGTGCATCAGCGTGTCGGCCAATGTCGCGCCGCGGCTGTGCAGCGAAATGCAGACGGCATGGATGGAAGGGCGTGTCAGCGACGCAATGGTGATCCAGCACCGGCTGACGCCGCTGCATGATGCGATGTTCGCTGAGACCAGCCCTGGGCCGGTGAAATACGCCGCCAGCCTGCTGGGCAAGACCTCCGAACGGTGCCGCCTGCCACTGGCGCCGCTGATGGTGCCGACGCGCGAGAAGGTGCGCGCGGCAATGACCGAAGTGGGGCTGCTGAATTAGGACGGACTGGGCCTCGCTGTCATTGCCAGGAACGTAGCGACGCAGCAATCTCGTGCGCGCGTGGCGGCATCGTCCGTGCGCCACCGAATCGAGATTGCGGCGTCGCTGGGTTCGCCGCGATGACAGTTGAGACGATTACGACGGCGCGCGCTTGACCTGCTCGCGGGCTGGCGGCAGCGTGGTCACGATCGGCGCGATCAAATTGGGGATTGGGTTCCAGTGCTGTGATCAGCTGCGTCGCGGTGATCAGCCGTGTGCATTCGAACGGCCGGGACGTGCCGGCATGGCGCGGGCACCACAGGAAATTCTTGTGATCTCACTGTACCCGCACGTCGTTCCAGCAGGAATTGCAGACGTGCCAGTTGATCACGCGGTATGGCGTGGTGAATTCATTGGTTGGATGCGTGAAGCCGCTGATCATCACCACTGGCGTGCCCGCGGCGCAGCCCAGCCAGGATAGCCCGCTACTCAGCCCGATGAACGCCTTGGCGTGGCGCGGCCAGCGCACGCGCTGGCCAGGGGCCGGTCGCCAGTTTCGTCCTCGGCGCCATGCGGGATGTGGTTCCACACCAGGCCGGTGCCATGGACCGGCTTCTGGTCGATGCAGATCACGCGATAGCCGTTATCCTTCAGGAACCGAATGACCTCGTGCCAGCCGTTCGGATTGTTCCAGTATTTGCTTTGCGTCGAGCTTTGCACCGCGATGCACACATACGGCTCGGCGATCGGCGGGCCTTCATCAGGGCAGCCCAGGCGCGGCGCTGCCTCGGCCGGATCGGCGCCGAGGATATAGCCGGCGGTGCGATCCAGCCCGACATGGCGGAAGTCGGTGGGCTGATGGACGCTCTCGGCGTCGTCGAAGAACAGGCCGAGCGCGTAGCTGGTGCATCGTGGCGGCCAGCTTCCGCTCGGCGACTTCCTGATGCGTTACGAAGCGGATCTCGGGACAGGCGTCGAGCAGCAGCGGGATCAGCAGGCCGGACAGCGCGCACGTCAGCCTGCAACCGTGCACCTGGGCGAAGCTTGGCGCATAGGAAAACCAGGCTAAGCAGATTCCGGCTGGTTGACCAACGGTTGAGGGTTTGATTCTGTGTCGGCACCCGATTCGCAGGTGCAGACATGACCGGGAAGTCACCGCTTTTGGCCACCGAAGCGCAACAGAGGGCCCTGAGAGTTCTGGCCGG
>DATHNI010000542.1:0-6819 GCA_035486135.1 Acetobacteraceae bacterium | reverse complement strand
CTCCCCCTCCCCTTGAAGGCTTCGGACGCGGAGGAGATTGAGGAAAGCGGAAGTGGACCGTGGCGAATGGACGCGTCCCCCGCAGATCTCTCAACGAGAGGCGAACTCTCCCCCGCACACCTCTCGGGGACCTCTGCCCGGCACGTCTCGATGAGAGGGGGGCCCTCCCCCGCACACCCCTCAACGGGAGGAGGCATCGCCTACGGATCGCTTGCCTTCGCCGCCCTGCTGGCCGCGCTGGCCGCGACCATCCCCGGCGCCGGTCTCGCACTCGCCGTCGTCTTGCTGGGCCTGCTGCTGGTCGCCTCGCGCACCTTGGCCTCGCAGCAGGCGCTGGGTGTCGCCGCGATGCAGAACGGTCTGGTGCTGGCAGCGGTCTCCGCTGGCCTGTCGCATGGGCGCCTGGCGCTGGTCGTACTGCCGTTTCTGCCGGCACTGGCGCTCGGCGCCCTCTGGCTCGGGAGCGATCGCGCGCGGACCGCCTTGCTCCGGGCGCCCCGCCCTGCCGCCTGGCTCGACGCCGGCCTGTGCAGCCTCGCCCTGTTGCTCGCCTGCGCGCTCCCCTGGGAGCTTGGCGCACGCGGCGCCTTCTGGCGGATCGACGCGCTTGCCGCGCACGCCATCCTGTTGCTGACCGCCCTGGCCGCCGCCGGGAGCTGGGCCCGCCGCGACACCGCCCCGGTCTGGGGCAGCCGGCTCGCCGTGCTGGCCGGAACCACGCTGTCTGTCGCGTCCACAGCCCCGCTGCAAAGCATGCTCGGGATGACGCTCGCCACCGCCGGCGCAGTGGCCGCAGCGCTGCCGGCCCGGGTCGAGGCATGGCGCCGGGTATGTCTCGGCTGCACCGGCCTCGGTCTGGCATTGTTCGGCACAATCGGCCTGCTCGGCGCCCCAGTCGGCTTGCTCGGCGCCCAACCCGCCCTGCCGGCAACCGCCTGCGCCATGCTGGGCTATGGAGCGCTCGCTGTGCTGGCGCCGGAACTCACCATTGCCTCGGTGATCCTGATCGTGCGGATGCGTGGCGCGGCGACCGGCGATCTGCTGCTGGCACTCGGACTGGCAGCTTTGCTGGTCGCCGCGCTCGGGCTTGCCATGCAGGGCCGGCAACGCGGTACGCTTCTGTTGTATGGGCTGACGCAGGGCCGGCAGCGCCGTACGCTCCCATTGCTCGGCCTGGGGCAGGGCGGTGCGGCGGTGTTCGCGTTCGGCCTGGGCACCGAGGCGGGCAATCTCGCCGGGCTGTTGCAGCTCAGCTTCCTTGCCCTGACGCAATGCACGCTGCTGCTGGCACGCCGCGACGGAATGGACCGGCTCGCCGCGCTGGCCGGGCTGGGGGGCGTGCCGCCATTCGGCCTGTTCCCCAGCCTGGCGCTGATCCTGGCCGCCACCGCCGCCCGGACACCCTGGCTGCTGCTGCCGCTTGGAGCCGGGCTTGCCGCGATCGCCTGGGCGGTGCTGCTGCAACTGCCGGCCGAGCGCCGGCTGCTTGCCTCGCCCGCCTGGGTGCCGCTCGCGCTGTTGCTGATTGCCGGGTTTGCCATGCCGGACCCGATGCTCGCCTGGTTCCGGCTCGCCGCGCGATGACCGCCTTCGACATCATCCGCGCCGCCGGCGCCGAGCCATGCCGTCCCTGGCCGCGCCACATCCTCCCGCTTCCTGCCTGGCAGGACATGACCGCCGCGCTGGCCGACGACACGGCCACCTTGCTCGGACTGTGGGCCGACACGATCCAGGTCCATGCGCTGTTCCGCGACGGCAGTGACGTCCTGGCGGCCTCCGTTGCGGTCGAGGGCGGCAGCTATCCGGCGCTCTCCCCTGCCCGCCCCGCCGCGGCGCTGTTCGAGCGCATGATCCGCGACCTGTGGGGCCACGCCGCGGTGGGCGGCCGCGACGACCGAAGCTGGCTCGACCACGGCCGATGGCCGCTCGCCCAGCCGCTGTCGCCGCGGCCCGGCCTGCCGGGCGGGGCCGTCGAGCCACCGGAGTTCGTCACCGTGGATGAACCCGGGGCGATGCAGCTTCCGCTCGGCCCGATCCACGGCGCGATCGGGGAGCCGGCGCATCTGCGGCTGACCGTGCGGGGAGAGCAAGTGCTGCGCGCCGAGGCCCGGCTGGGCTACGCGCACAAGGGCACGCTGGCGCTGATGCGCGGCAAGTCACCGCGGACGGCGGCACGGTTCGTGGCCCGGCTGGCGGCCGAGGCGACCGTCGCGCACTCGCTGGCCTTCGCCCGCGCCACCGAGGCGGCGCTGGGCGCCGAGGCCCCGCCCCGCGCCGCCGCCCTGCGCACGCTGATGGCGGAACAGGAACGGATCGCCGGACATCTGGACGAGATCGGGCAGATGGCCGACGCCGCCGGCCTGGCCCCGCTGCACGTCGTCGCCGGCCGGGAACGGGAACGGCTGCTGCGGGCGGCAGAGCACGCGTTCGGCCACCGGCTGATGATGGACGTGGTGGTGCCCGGCGGGGTGGCGGCGGACATCGCGCCGGAGGGCGCAGCGGCGATCGGACAGGCCTTGGACAGCGTGGCGGCGGCGTTGCCGGCGTTGCGGCGGCGGATGGATCCGCTGCTGGCCCGGCTTGATCGGGCCGGCGTGATCCGTGGCGCCGATGCCGGAGGCATAGTGGGACGCGCCGGCGGACGCGGCTTCGACGCGCGATCGCTCGATCCGGCTTACGGGGCGCTCGGGCTGGTGCCGCCGATGGATCATGCGGGCGATGCGGCGGCGCGCTGCCGGCTGCGGCTGGCGGAGATCGCCGGCAGCCTGCGCATGCTGCGTGCCCTGCTGCCGGCATTGCCGGACGGGCCGCTGTCGGTCGCCCTCCCTGCGGAGAGCGGCGAGGGCATCGGCTGCGCTGAATCGCTGCGCGGCGCTGCCTGGCACTGGTTGCGCCTGGACCACGGCCAGATCGCCGCCGCCTTTCCGTGCGATCCCGGCTGGGCGCTGTGGCCCCTGGCGGAGGCGGCGATCGCCGGCGGCCCGGAGGAGGACGCGGCGATGATACGCCTGTCATGCGGCCTGCCTGTATCGGGGTTGGACCTGTGATCGGGCGCTGGAGCAGGCCCCGCCTGGCCGAGGCTGCCGGTGCCGTGGACGCGGCGACCACCGCCTCGCTGGCGGCACGGCTGGAGGCAGCCTCGCAGACCAGGCTGGGCCGCAGCCTGGCGATTCGCCACGTCAACACCGGAAGCTGCAATGGCTGCGAGCTGGAGCTGCGCGCGCTGCGCAGCGTGTTCTACGACCTGGAGCAATACGGGCTGCGCTTCGTCGAAAGCCCGCGGCATGCCGATGTGCTGCTGGTGACCGGGCCGCTGACGCGCAACCTGCGCGAGGCGCTGGAGGCGGCATGGGACGCGACTCCGGAGCCCAAATGGGTGGTCGCGGTGGGCGATTGTGCAGTGGATGGCGGGGTGTTCAAGGGCAGCTATGCGGTGCTGGGCGGCACCGGCGCCTCCGTGCCGGTGGATCTGACGATCAGCGGCTGCCCGCCTAGCCCCGCGCGATTGCTCGCCGGGCTGCGCGCGTTGCTGGAGGCCAATGCACGGTAGCGCGCGATGGCAGGAGCGCGTCAGGTCGCCCCAGCGCCCCACGTGCTCATCCCGCCGCCCCGGACGGTGCTCAGGCGAGGACGGCTTCTGGGTCCGGGCGCTGATATCCGCGGCCATGGTCGCGTTTTTTTGACAAGCCGGCCATACTGCATCCCAATATGTTGCGGTATGTGGGTGGCGCCTCGACCGACCTGATCCCGAACCTGCAGCGTTGTGACAATCCAATGTCGTTGCTGAGCCAGCAGATCGAACTGCAGGTGGAGCCGCATGTCCAAATCGGCGGCTGATGCGAATGCGGCTGGGGCGAATCCGGTTGAGGCGAATGCGGCTCCACGAGGGGCGATGGGATTGAGCCGACCCCTGGAGAAGCCGGAACGGCACGAAGAGGGCAGTCAATACGAGATAAGAACGAGGGGCGGCATCGGTAAACCGCAAGACCCCTGCGGGAGCGCCGCGAGGGACAATGCGCGCTGCAGCGACAAGTGGGTTCCTGCCGGCAACAGAGACCGGTAACAGAGAATGGAGGGAACAATGCTTCGGAATGGATCAACCCTGGCGCTTGTCGCCCTGTGTGCGGCCCTGTCCGCCTGCTCGCAGGTGCAGAACAAGGAGGACATGCTGGCGGCTGCGGGCTTCACGCTCGTGCCGGCGAACACTCCGCAACGGCAAGCCTCATTGAGCAGCCTCCCGCCACATAAATTCGTGCACCAGGTGCGCAACAACGCCGTGATCTTCACCTATGCTGATCCGACGATCTGTGACTGCCTGTATATCGGCAATCAAGCTGCCTACGACCGCTACCGCCAGAATGTATTCCAGCAGAATATAGCGAACGAGCAGGAGACGACCGCGCAGATATACCAGATGGACTGGGGCCCCTGGGGTGCCGGCTGGTGGTATTAGTGCGGTGATCCTCACGCTTGGACCCGGGACACTGGCAGTCCGCAAGCAGGTTCACCACAAAGGCACAAAGGCACGAAGTTCATTGGACCGTTGTGGATTCGTGCCTTTGGGCCCGCGGGCAAATAACTGCGCCAGCCGCCACGCGGCGAAAATTCCGAGTCATGGCCGGCGAAGGCCGGCCACCCATGACTTTCCTTTGTTCCACACAGCAAAGTCGTGGGCGGCCGGCCTTCGACGGCCATGACACAGGGGACTGCGACGCAGCCGCGGTTGACTCGGTTATTTCCGCGCGGGCCCTTTGTGATGAACCTGCTTGCCGACTGACGCATCGCGGCGGCCTTGCAAGTGTAGCGGAAGCGCTACCGAAACATCCGGATCGCGACACCACCGCGCACGTCCCGTTCCATCAGCGCAGCGAAAAGGCCAGGAGACGGTGTCCCCTGGCCTGATGCAGGCGCAGCGCGGCCGGCGTGCTAGCTGACGGTGTGGTGCACCGACTTCTTGTGCACGCTGTGATGCGCGCTGGCGTGGTGCACCGGTTGATGGTGAACCGTCTTGTGGTGGCTGGTGGCCGCCGAGGCGGGCGTCGCGACAAACGCGGCGGCCGGCAGGAGGAACGCGAGCGCGGCTAGGAGGGATGTGCGCTTGGTGGACACAGTTGTGCTCCGGGGAGAGGAGGCGTTGCGGGAGGGGCGGCGGGTTCATAGCCGGGGCGAGCAAATCGCCCTAATCGACTGACATGATTATGCACTGTCCACCGGAGTCGGGCAAGAGTTTTCGACTACGAAATCGCGATTCCGCGACGGGTGCTACAGCAGGCAGAGCGCCTGCAATTCGCGCCGCAGTGCCGGCGGCAGGGCCGCCTCGCCACGCGCGGGAGGGCCAACGACAAGGTCCGCCGGGGCGTCCTCCGGCCGCAGATAGCGCCAGCCCTGGAACGGCTTGGTCGGGCGGGCGGCGACGGGAACCAGATGCGGGTCGAAGATCAATCCGGCGCAGGCGCTGTTGTCGTCCCACTGGTCCTCGATCACGTCCAGCACACGCTGGCGCACCAGCGTCGCGCCGCAAATCACCCAGTAGATCGAGCCGCCATCCACCACCTCGTCCCGCCGCCGCGGAAAGTTGCGGGTGCGGTGGCGGAGCGGCGGGTTGCGCAGCGCGCGCTCTGTCTGGAGATCGCGCAAATGCTCAATGTCGCGGACGCCGACGGCGAGTTTGGTGAGATGCAACATGGGCGGACGACTCGGGACCCTTTTGGCCGAGGGCAATCATGCCAGGGTCGGCGCGGCGGGGGAACCGCCAGGTTGCTGCGCGAAGCCACGCGCCAATGCGCTGAACAGCGTCCCCGATGCGCATATCCTGGCGGATCTGCTGCTTGAAATGAAAAGTCCCGGTCAGCCGGTCAGAATCAGCCGATCAGACTCAGCCGATCGCCGGACTTGCGGGATTGAGTGCGCTGGCCTCAGCAAACGGCAAACTGCGGACAGAGCAACTCCTCAAGCTCGGCCCGCCGAAACGGCTTGCGCAGCATCGGCGGCGTCGGGATACCGTGGTAGCGGGCAACGCCCGCGGCGAGGGCCATGTAAGCGTCGCCGTAGCCGGATGACAGCACGATGCTTGCCGGAAAGCCGGTGAGAAGAACGTCGTTCAGTATATCGATCCCATCCAGCTCCGGCATGATCATGTCGAGGATCAGGATGTCGGGCCGGTACGCAATGAACTCCGCCACGGCCAGGCAGGGATCGTGGACCGCCTTGAATTCAAGCCCAAGCCGCTGGGCGATGATTCCGACAATCTTCGTGGTTCCCGGCTGGTCATCCACGATCAGCAGTTTTCTTGGCATGGGGAGCATTCCTGGGTTGGAACGAGCACGGGACGCCGAGACACGATCATTGCAGGAGGGTAAGCACGGAATCGTGACACATGTCCACCCGAAAGACGTGTCTATCACGCTGTTTCTACACTTTTTGCGCGTATTCGTTTGTTTCTAATTTGTTCTCTGCCGAAGCGTTTGGCCACAAAGCAACCTATGGTAGCGCAACCAATTCCAGCGCTTCCTTGCTCGGACCTTCGATCATGACGGCGCGTGTATCGCCGACCGGATAGATACGCGTGAGAAACACCACGCCCTCGCTCTCCAGCTTCGCCACCCACGCATCGAGATCCGCGACGCTCAGTCCGATATGGTCCTGCAACTGTCCGCGGCTGGGCGCCAGGGGCTGATCGCCCTGGTTGGGGTACCAGGTCAGCACCACGTCACCGAATTCGACACCGGCGCGCGGTGAGCGGAACATGCCTTCGCGATCCAGCGCCGGCCAGGAACGCTCGGCACCGCGAGGGACCTTGCAGTTCCCGTCGGTCACGGG
>DATHNI010000541.1:0-8849 GCA_035486135.1 Acetobacteraceae bacterium | reverse complement strand
ATAGACTTCAAGCAGGTTGGTGCCGGGGTCATGGCCGAGCAAATGGCCTTTCACCTCCGGCTTGTGCAGCGTCTCCGGCGTCCAGTAGGCGGCCCAGGACGTAGGCTTATCGATCTTCTTGGTGTTCCACAGCAGTGCCATGTATTGATAGTAGGTGACAACGCCGACCGGCGGAATCGCCGCGAGACTTTTCGCCCACACATAACGCAAATTGGGAACCTGCTGTTCGCTGAGCAGTTCCAGCATCTTCTCGCGTGCACCGAGAATGGCTTCAGGTGCCGTCAGTTCAGCGGCCACGTCGAACCCCGGCGCACCGCGGGCCGCGCGGATTTTCGCGTAGGTCTGCGCCGCGCCGCCGCTTTCATCATACGTGACCTGCACACCGAACTTCTTCTCGAACGGCTCGATTACCGACTTCATGAAGACGTCCTGGTATTCGCCACCATAAGCGGAGACTACCAGCGTGTCCGCGGCCCGGGCGGAGATCACGTACGGTGCGGCCACGCTTCCGGCCGCGGCCAGCGTGACGGCCTTGAGCACCGAGCGGCGTCCTATCGCCGTTGGTGAAGTGCCAGTGGGACGCGGCATGATCAGGCGGCCTGCCGCGGCAGCGTGGAGGCCATGATCGGCACGTCACCCTCCAGTGTGGTGCGATACATCGTGCGCACATGGATCTCGTCGTTGAAGCCGGCCGCGCGATGCTGGGTGCAGCGGTTGTCCCACAGGACCGCGTCACCGACCCGCCACTGGTGCCGGTATGCGAAACACGGCTGCTGCGCGAAGGCCTGCAATTCGGCGACCAACGCGCGGCCTTCCTCGGCGGGCATGCCCTCGATGTCACACGCCCACCGGCCGATATAAAGCGAAGTCCGGCCGCTGCGCGGATGACGCCGCAATAACGGATGACAGACATCCGGCCGCGCCAGCTTTTGCTCATCCGTCAGGGCGGGCAGCAACGGGTAATGCACCTGGTGCAGATCGATGCGGCTGAACCGCGCCCGCTTGCCCTCCAGCTTGCGGCGCGTTGCTTCCGGCAACGCATCGTGCACGGCGTACATGTCAACGAAGATCGTATCGCCCTCTTCCGGCGGAATCTCGATCGCATAGAGGAAGGACCCGGCATTCGGGATTTTCTTGTCCTCGCCATCGGTATGGTAGCCCTCGCCGGCGCGCTTCAACCCGATGGGCTTGCCGTCCTGCAACGCGTTGGAAACTACGAAAATCTCGGGATGGCCGGGCAGGTTCATGCCCAGCGGTTCCATGATGTGCAGCGGGCCGAGCCGGCGCGTGAACGCAACATGCTGTTCCGGCGTCATGCGCAGGCCGCGAAACAGCAGGATGGAATGGCGGAACCACGCTTGCTCGATCGCCTCGAACGCCGCGGCACCCATCTGAAGATCGGCCGGCGCACCGATCACTTCGGCGCCGAACGTGCCATGAAGCGGCTTGAACTGCATCACCCGCCTGTCCTTTCCGTAGGTCGTGCGCGAAGCGTAGAACACTTTCGGGCCGACGGCGATAACCTGTCATTGCAAGGCGCGAGGTAGTCCCCCTCCCGCGCTTGGGCGGGAGGGGTTAGGGAGGGTGGTGCGTGCGGCACGCTGCACCCTCCCCTGACCCCTCCCGCCCAAGCGCGGGAGGGGGACTGTCACAGATAAATTTCCCGCACGATCTGCTCTTCATCACCGGCGGCATCGCGCAGATCGTGGTGTTCTGCCACCAGGCCGTCACGCAGCACCAGGATCCGATCGGCGACCGACAATGCGAGCCTGATGTTTTGCTCCACCATCACCATGGTAACGCCCTGCTGCTTCAACGCCGCGACGATCGCCGCGATCTCGCTGACGAAGGCCGGCGCGAGACCGCCCGACGGTTCATCCAGCAACAGCAATTTCGGCTCGCTCATCAGCGCCCGTCCGATCGCCACCATCTGCTGCTCGCCGCCCGACATCAGGCCCACCGATTGCGCACGCCGTTCCGCGAGGCGCGGAAACGACGCATAGACACGATCGATGATGCGCGCGCCAACGCCGCGGTGCACCCAGGCACCGAGGCGCAGGTTTTCCTCGACCGACATCTCGGGAAACAGGTCGCGCGCCTGGGAAACCTGGACAACGCCGTGGCGGAAGACGCGATGCGGTGGCAGGCCGGCCAGCTCCGCCGTGCCCAACCGGATCGACCCGCGCCGTGGCCGGACGAAACCGCTGATCGCATTCAACAGGGTGGACTTGCCGCTGCCGTTGGCGCCCAGCAGCACGACCGTTTCGCCTGCAACCACATCCAGATCGACACCGAACAGGATTTGCCGGTTGCGATATCTGGCCTCGACGCCGCGCACGATCAACAATGGATCAGGCATGGCCGAGATAGGCCTCCAGCACCGCGCGATCGGCACGCACCTCGGCGGGCGGCGCATCGGCCACCTTGCGGCCTTCGTTCAGGACGATCACCCGATCGGCGACGCTCATCACCAGCTCGATCGCGTGTTCGATCAGCAGGATGCCGACACCGCGCTCGCGTGCCAGGGAGCGGATGACCACGGCGAGTTGCTGACGGGCCGGCGGCGACAATCCCACCGCCGGTTCGTCCAGCAGCAGCAACGGTGGATTGGTGGCCAGCGCGCGCACGATTTCGACGATGCGTTGCTGACCGCCGGACAACGCGCCGGCCTTCTGGTCGGCGACCGCGCCGACTCCCATCAGCGCCAATAATTCGCGAGCGCGTGCGGTTGCGGCGGCCTCGGCCGCGGCGGAGTGGCGGCCGAACAGCAGACCGAAAAATCCACTGTCGATCTGCGCGTGCAGGCCGACGAGCACATTCTCCAGCGCTGTCAGGTCGGCAAACAAGCCGCCATTCTGGAAGGTTCGCCGCGCCCCGCGCGCGGAGATTTCGTGTGGCGTGAGCAAGCGGATTTCTTCGCCGCGGAACAGGATGCTGCCGGAGGTGGCGACGACATTGCCGGACACGGCATTGAACAGCGAGGTCTTGCCGGCGCCGTTCGGGCCGATCAGGGCGCAGATCTCGCCCTTCTCGACCCGGAACGACACGCCGTTCACCGCGACCAGTCCGCCGAACCGCACGGTCACGTCGCGCAACTCGAGCAGGGGCGGGTCAGTCACGGTAGTAGCGCTCGACGAAGGCCGGATGCGCGCGCGCCAGCAGGCTGGCCAGGCCGCGCGGCAGGAACAGGATGACCAGGATAATCAGCACACCGAACACCAGTTCCTCGAATCCGGGGAAGCTGATGAACGCCTGCGGTGCGGCGGTGATGACGGCGGCACCAATGATCGATCCCGCGAGGCTGCCGAGACCGCCAACCATGATGATGGCGAATTGCAGGATCAGTTCGGTCAGGTCGAACGACGCCGGCGAAAGATGGCCGACCGAGATTGCGAACATCGAGCCGCCGATGCCGACCACCGCGCCGCCCCAGGCGAAGGCGAGCACGATATAGCGGTCGGTGGGAATTCCCATGGCGGCCGCTGCGACTTCATTGTCCTTGATCGCCAGGAAGGCGCGGCCGAAGCGCGATCGCAGCAACCGGTCGGTGACGGCGACGAGCAACACGACCAGCGCAAGGAAAACATAGAATTTGCGGAGATCGTTGTTCAGCACCCAGCCGAACAGGCTGGCGGGCGGCACGGCCATTCCCATCGAACCGCCGGTCAGCGATTCCCATCGGATATAGGTCCAGCGCATCAACTCGCCGAATGCGAGCGTCATGATGGCGAGGTAGAACAAGCGTACACCGCGCAGGGCGGGAATGCTGGCGGCGGACCCGGCTATGCCGCCGACGATCGCCGCGGGAATGATGGTCAGCCACCACGGCAATCCGAGCGCCGCCATCAGGATGCCGCTGGTGTACGCTCCGAGCCCGAAATAGGCGACATTGGAAAACGCCAGCAGCCCGATATTGCCGACCACCAGGTTGAAGCCGATGCCCACCGGCACATAGACCAGGGCCGTATTCAGAACATATTGCTGGTACGGATTGAGCCACAGCGGCACCGGCAGCAGGGCAAGCGGGATCAGCCAGAACAAGCGGCGCAACCCGGTGCCTCGGGCCATCAGACGCGCACGATCGCGCGTCGGCCGAACAGGCCTTGTGGGCGCAGCAGCAGCACGAGGATCGGCACCAGGTAGCCGGTGATTTCTATGAACATCGTATTGACGTAGAAGCCCAGCAGCTTCTCCGTGATGCCGAGCAGGATGCCGCCGATCACAGCCCCTCCCAGTGAACCGAAGCCGCCCAGCGTCATCGCGGCGAACCCCTGCACCAGGGTCCATTGCCCCAGATCGGGAGTCAGCGGCGTGATCATCGCCAGCAGCACGCCACCGATGGCGCCCAGCGCGGCACCGCCGCCCCACATGATCGCGTGAAAGGCAGGCACGTTGATCCCGACCAGTGCCGCGCCGCGTTGGCTCTGAAATGTCGCCTGGATCACCTTGCCGAGTTGCGTCACCTGCAACAGGACGAACAGCGCGACAAGCAGCAGCAGGACGAAGCCGCAGATCACCACATCATCCGTCGTGATGACCACGTTGCCGAGCATATAGGCGTCCTGCGGATAGGGCCGCGTGAGGTTGATCGTCTCGTTGCCCCATTCAAGCCGCAACGTGCCGCGCAGTGCGTATCCGACGGCGAGCGCCATCATCGCAAGCGACAGATGCGGCCCGGCGATGATCGGCTGCATCAGCCAGCGTTGCACCGCGAAGCCAGCAAGGAACAACACGCCGATCGCCAGCGCCATCGCCACCACGAAAGGCAGCCCGAACCCCATGCCGAACACGAACACCGCATAGGCGCCGGCGGCCACCATGTCGCCGTGGCCGAAATTCACCACGGTGGTCGCGCGATACACCACGGTCATCGACAACGCGATGAGGGCGTAGAGCATGCCGGTGGAGACGCCGCTGACGACAAGCTGCGGCAGCAGGGACAGCATGTCAGTCGGAGTTCGGCAATGGGACGCCCCATGTCTTGTAGACAGTCTCCTGCCCCTGCGCGTCCAGGCCCACCGCGGACATCTTGTGAACACCGACATGGTCGTCAGGCGCGAAGGTCTCGGTATCGGCCAGCACGCCGGTATCGAAATCCTTCAGCGACTCGACCGCCTTTTCCCAGCTTTCGCGGGTTGGGTTGGGGCCGGCGCGGCGGAACGCTTCCACCGCGACGATCGCGACAGGGACGCCATAATAATAGAAGTTGGTTGGTTCGCCGGTTTTCGGCAGATCATCCTTGGTGAGGTACTTGACGAAGATGTCGTGAAACTTCTTCAGCGGCCCGGTGCCGAGCTTGGCCTTGAACTGGTAGGGCTGGAAGAAGTGCCCCTGCAACCAGTCGTGGCTGGGAAACGCCGCAAGCACCTGGTCGAAATCGGCGCCCAGGGCGCCCATCACAACGGTGTTCACCTGGTATTTCTGCAAGTCGCGCAACAGCACGACGAGTTCAGGCTGATACAGGCATCCCATCACGGCCTGGGCGTCGGACGCCTTGATCTGCAGTGCCTGGGCCGTGGCGTCCGTCGCACCGTGCTCCAGCGTGGTCGTCGCGACGATCTCGCCGCCATGGTCTTTCACGTAGGCTGCGGCGGGGTCGCAATAGCCATGCGCCCAGTCGTCGCTGTGCATGGCCAGCGCGACCTTGGTGGTGCCCGGTTTGCTCAGTGCGAAGGTCGCCATGGCGCGGCCGGATTCGCTGCCCGGATAGACCGCGTGGAAGATACCGGGAGACGCCGGGCTGCTGATCTTCGGATTGGCCGAGGCGCCCATCCACGGCACCCCCTCCTGCACCAGCATGGGCTTGATCGCCATGGCCACACCGCTGCACGGATTGCCCATGATCATGAAGACCTTGTCTTCGTAGATCAGCTTCTTCGCGGCGGCGATGCCCTTTGCCTCGTTGCAGGAATCGTCGGCGAACACGGTGACGAACTTGCGTCCGTTCACACCACCCTGCTCGTTGATGTAGCGAAGATACGCCTCGGGCCCGTAGTTCAGCGGTGTGAACACCGAGGACGGCCCGGAGAACGGTCCAAGGTTGCCGATGGTGATGGTGGTCGCGGTGATGCCCTGCGTGCTATCGCCGAAGGCCGGCAGGGTCAGCAAAGCCATGGCAACGAAAGCGACGATCGCTTGCCAGACGCGCATTGTGTTTGGTCTCCCCGTATGCTGGCATCATATCGGAGTGAGGCCCGAGTTCAAGCACGCACTGGCGTTGCCCGGCAACAGTCCACTGGCCCTCGACCTCCTGTCCGCTTGAAGGTACTTTCATCCGCGCAATTGCTCGTCCGATTGGGAACGTCGCATGAACGAAATGGTGGACGTATTGATCGTCGGCTCCGGCGCGTCCGGCGCCGCCGTGGCCTGGAGCCTGGCCGACACACGCATGAAAATTCTCTGCCTGGAACAAGGCGATTGGATGAAGCAGGCCGACTACCCGAGCAACAAGCGGGACTGGGAGGCGCGGATCTATGGCGACTTCGCGACCAGCCCGAATGTGCGGGCGCGGCCGACGGACTATCCGATCAACGACGACAAGTCGCCGATCAAGGTGGTGAATTTCAACGGCGTGGGCGGCAGCACGATCATGTACACGGGGCACTATCCCCGGCTGCATCCCTCGGATTTCCGGGTGCGCTCGCTCGACGGCGTCGCCGACGACTGGCCGATCGACTACGCGACGCTGGAGCCGTACTTCTCCGAGAACGATCGCATGACCGGCGTCTCCGGCCTCGCTGGCGATCCCGGCAGTCCGCCCCGGCAGCCGCCCATGCCGCCGCTGGCACTCGGCAAATCCGGCGCGCGGTTCGGCCAGGCGATGAACCGGCTGGGTTGGCACTGGTGGCCGTCCGATACCGCACTGGCCACCACGGAATACGAGGGACGCGCGCCCTGCATCAACCTCGGCCATTGCACGCCCGCCTGCACCCAGGGCGCGAAGGCGAGCACCGACATCACCTATTGGCCGGCGGCGATCCGCGCCGGCGTGGAGCTGCGTACGCGCTGCCGGGTGCGCGAGATCGTCACCAACGAGCACGGCATGGCCGCGGGCGTGATCTATTACGACGCCGATGGCGCAGAGCAATTCCAGCCGGCGGAGGTCATCATCATGGCCTGCAACGGCGTCGGCACACCGCGTCTGTTGCTGAACTCGGCGTCAGGGCGCTTTCCCAACGGGCTGGCCGATTCCAGTGGCCTGGTCGGCAAGAACCTGATGTTTCACCCCTATGCTCAAGTTTACGGCTATGTGGAAGAACCGCTCGACAGCAATCGCGGTCCACCACTGTGCCTGTGGAGCAAGCAGTTTTACGAGACCGACAAGGCGCGAGGATTTGTTCGCGGCTACGCGTTCCAGTTCGGCCGCGGCATAGGCCCGGTCACCGAAGCCATTGCCAGCGCCGCCTATGGAACGTTGCCTTGGGGCGCCGGCCATCACGCCGCGTTCCGCAAGATGGTGGGGCGGCGCATCGGCCTGTCGGCGATCTGCGAGGACCTGCCGGAGGCGCATAATCGCGTGACGCTCGACTCGGTGCTGAAGGACGCGCACGGCATCCCCGCACCGAAGATCGAGTATACCATAGGCGAAAACACAAGGCGCATGATGGACCACGGGATCGCCCGCGCGCAGGAGATCCTGGCCGAGGCCGGTGCGACCAATATCTGCGTCAACGCCCCGATCGTTTACGGCGGCTGGCATTTGCTCGGCACCGCGCGCATGGGAACCGATCCGGAACAATCGGTGGTGAACGAATGGGGCCGCTGTCATGACGTGAAGAATCTGTTCATTGTCGATGGTAGCCTGTTCGTCACGTCCGGCGGCGTGAACCCGACCTCGACGATCCAGGCACTGGCGCTCTACATCGCCGACAGCATCAAGCAGCGCCTGGCGACCCTGTTCGATTGACGGTGCGCGTTCAGTGCGGCGGTCCGGGCACCGGCAAATCCGGTCCACGATCGCACCGGCGCGGCGCGACGTGGCCACGCACGCGACGCATTTGCGCGGGACCGGGATTCCCGTCAGGGTGACATCGCGCTACGATCGCCGGCAAGCCGACCAGCACAACAAACTCCGGAGGAGAGCCCCAAGATGCCAGCCAAGACCTACGAATTCACCACGCGCGACGTCGAATACCTGCGCCACGGCGACCGCCGCTTCATGGCGCGGTTGTTCATCCCGCAAGGCCAGGGGCCATTCCCGGCCATCGTCGAACTGCATGGCGGCGCGTGGTGCAACGGCGACCTGAACGAGTGCAAGACCTACGCTGAAGCGCTGGCGCGCGGGGGCCTCGCCGTCGCGGCACTGGATTTCCGCCATGCGGGCGACGGCTATCCGACCACGCTCGCCGACATCAACTACGGCATTCGCTGGGTCAAGGCGAACGCCGGCGAACTCCACACGCGCGCCGACCTGATCGGAGCCGCCGGCCAGTCCAGCGGCGGCCACCTCGCCATGCTCGCGGCGATGCGGCCGAACGATCCACGCTACACCGCGATCAAGCTGCCGTCGGCGGCGCCCGCGGTGGACGCCAGCCTGCGCGCAGTCGCCATGCTGTGGCCGGTGATCAACCCGCTCTCGCGCTATCGCCACGCGCTGCGGGCGCGCGATAGCGCCAATCCGCCGGCCTGGGTCGGCAATATCCCCGACCGTCACGACCTGTATTGGAAGACCGAGGCAGCGATGGCTGACGGCAATCCGATGCTGATCCTGGAAAAGGGCGAGAAGGTGCCGACCCCACCCGCGCTTTGGCTGCAAGGCCGGCCGGACCCGGTGCACGACTATCACGACGCCGATTCCAGCTTCCCCGGCACCGAGCCCGAGCGCTTCACCGCCAACTACCGCAAGGCCG
>DATHNI010000540.1:0-7823 GCA_035486135.1 Acetobacteraceae bacterium | reverse complement strand
TGGAGTGCGTCCTGTCGGCATCGCCCAACCAGGGTGACGCGTTGCACCTCTCCGGTATCGTCGCATTCCGCATGGGCGACCCCGTGAAGTCGCTGGAATTCATGGAAGCCTCGCTGCGGCATGGCATCGATACGCCGTTATATCTACGTAACATCTGCGAGGTGTACCGCACGCTGGGGCGGTTGGACGACGCCCTGGCGGCAGCGCAGCGCGCCACGACGCTGGCACCGTCCGATCCGCTGTGCCTGCACAACCAGGCGATCATCCACTACCACCGCGGCGAACTCGACGCATGCCTCGACTGCGCGAACCAGGCGCTGGGCATCGACCCGGGCCTGCCCGGCGCGCATTTCGTGCGTGCCGAGGCGCTGCTGCAGCGTGGCGAACTGGCCGAGGGCTGGGAGGAATACGAGTGGCGCTTCCGCATCGGCGGTGCGGCGCCGCTGATGCCGCCGACCAACAAGCCGCAATGGGACGGCACGCCGCTGGGTGACCGCACGCTGCTGCTGATCGCCGACCAGGGTTTCGGCGACGCCATCCAGTTCTGCCGCTATATTCCGTGGGTCGAACAACGCTGCCCCAATGTGGCGATCGCGTGCAGCGCCGAGTTGGCGCCGCTCCTCCGGCAGATCACGCCCCGTGCGAAACTGTTCCAGCGTTGGCCGGATTGCCCCGACTATGCCGCGTTCGAAGCCCTGTCCGGCCTGCCGCGCCAGGCCGGCACGCGGGTGGAATACGTGCCGGCACCGATCCCCTACCTGCGTGCCGATCCTGCTCGCGTGGCGCTGTGGAAGCAGCGGCTCGACGGCCTGGTGCCGCAGGGTTTCCGCCGCATCGGTGTGATCTGGGCCGGGCGTCCGACGCATAACAACGACCGCAACCGCTCGGCGCTGCTGACCGACTTCCTGCCCATCGCCAACGTGCCGGGGATCGCCCTGCTGGCCTTGCAGAAAGGGCCGAAGACCGGCCAGGCGGGCGAATATTACGGCCGCGCCCCGCTGATCAACGTCGGCGCGGAGATCCAGGACTACGATGATACGATGGCGATCCTGGAGAACATCGAGCGCCTGGTGACCGTGGACACCTCGGTCGCGCATCTGGCCGGCGCGATGGGCCGCCCGGTGTGGATCATGCTGCCGCGCGCCCCGGATTGGCGCTGGTTGCTGGATCGCGAGGACTCGCCCTGGTATCCCACGGTGCGGCTATTCCGCCAGACGCGCGTGCGCCATTGGGCCGACGTCGCGCAACGCATCGCCGAGGCGCTGCGGGAGGAAAGTGCGCCTGAGGTATAAGAGAGCGGCGGCAGGATCAAGCGCGGGCCGATAGCGTGATAGCGACCGGCCTTCCGGCGGCCATCGCCCCGGTCGCGCCATAGCGCGGGGCCGGGGCGGCGCCGCGGATCGCGCGAGCGATGATGCCGATGATCCGGCGCTGCACGGCGACCGCGTGCTCCAGCCTTGCACGGTTCTCCTGTGCCAGTCCGCGCAGCCGTTGCGCAAGCTCGGTGGACGGTGCGCGCCCACCCGGTTGGGCGGCAACGAACGCTGCGGCGGCCTGCTGCTTTTCCGCCAGCATGCCGGCGGCGCCG
Organism: Acetobacteraceae bacterium; assembly: GCA_035486135.1. Classification (GTDB taxonomy): domain Bacteria; phylum Pseudomonadota; class Alphaproteobacteria; order Acetobacterales; family Acetobacteraceae; genus JASHVB01. The sequence continues at coordinate 6,235 of DATHNI010000540.1, read as the reverse complement.
CGCAGGTCCAGCGCGGCAAGTGCGGCGTTCTCGCGCGCCAGCACGGCGGCCAGGTGTTCCGCGGCTTCGGTCAGGTCGTGCGTCATTGCGAGCCTCTCATGATGATGCCATTCTGGGCGGCGGCGTTCGCAGCCTCCTGCGTCCGCAGCATGCTGGCGAAGACGGGCTCCGCGAGGCCCAACCCGCCATGCGCGGCGATGTGCTTGGCAACGGCGTCGATCAGCAGCGGCTTGATGGTCGCCTCCGCCTCGCCGCCGCCGAACGCAGAGTGCGCGCTGTCCACCGTGTTGAACATCGGGGCCAGCAACTGGCCCAGCGCCATCGCCTCGAAGTCCTGCGCGGCCTGGTGCATTTTCGCGAGCTGGGCGGCGCTGATGTCGGGGGTGGCGGTGGCGGGATTCACTAACGTGGCGCCGGTGCCGCGATAGATGGCCGGGTCAAGCCCGGCCATGACGTTTGGGCCTCCGGCCGTACCGGTTGGACTCACGGCCGTACCGGTTGGACTCACGGCCGTAACGGTTGGACTTCTCGCCGCAGCGATTGGTCGTCCGGCCGTACCGGTTGAGTTGCCGGCCATGGCGTTCGGCCGTGCGGCCATCGTCACGCTGGGCGCTACGAGGGAGGCGGCCTGGGCGGCGGTGACATGCATCAGCGCACCTCCAGGTCCGCTTGCAGCGCGCCGGCCGCCTTGATCGATTGCAGGATGCTGATCAGGTCGCGCGGCCCGACGCCAAGCGCGTTCAGGCTCGCCACCAGGTCGCGCAGCGTCACGCTGGACGACAGGATGCCGAGCTTCTTGTCGTGCTGGTCGTCGATCTGCACCTGGGTGCGCGGCACGGTTGCCGTGGTGCCGTTGGACAAGAGGCCCGGCTGGCTGACCTCCGGCGTCTCGGTCACCCGGATCGTCAGGTTGCCCTGGGCAATGGCCACGGAACTGATCCGCACATTAGCGCCCATGACGACGGTGCCGCTGGCTTCCTCGATCACCACGATGGCGGGGCTGTCCGGCTCCACGCGCAGATCTTCCAGGGTGGCGAGGGTGTCGATCGGGTCCCGCCCGCCGAAGTCGATTGCGACGGTGCGCGGATCGGTGGCGCGGCTGATCGGGCCGAGCGCGGCATTGATCGCCGCCGCGATCCGCCGGGCGGTGGTCAGGTCCGGGTTACGCAAGCCCAGGCGGAGTGCGGTGGCCTTGTCGAGGCGGTACGCCACCTCCCGCTCCACCGAGGCGCCGTTGGCAATGCGCGCGGCGGTCGGCACGCCGCGGCTGACGGAGCTGGCGGCCCCGCGCGCGGCGATGGCGCCGGTCGCCAGCGCGCCCTGGGCAACGGCATACACCTCGCCGTCGGCGGAAAGCAGGGGGGTAACCAGCAGGATGCCGCCGGTCAGGTTGGTGGCATCGCCGAGCGCGCCCACGGTGACGTCGATCCGGCTGCCGGCGCGGGCGAAGCCGGGCAGCTCGGCGGTCACCATCACCGCAGCGACGTTCTTGGTGGTCAGGTTGGCGATCTGGTCGCGCGTGTTGACCCCCAGGCGCTCGAGCATGCCGACCAGCGATTCAAGGGTGAAGATATTGTTGTTCAGCTTGTCGCCGGTGCCGTTCAGGCCGACCACCAGGCCGTAGCCGATCAATTGGTTCGTCCGCACCCCCTCGACATCGACGATGTCCTTGATGCGCACCTGCGCTGCCGCGGGGGGCAGGACCCCGAACAGGAGGAGAAGCGCGAGGAGGAGGCGGGGAAAGAGGCGCACGGTAAAGGGCTCGATAAGGATTTGTCGTCAGAGTGGGGCCGCCAGCACGACGGGTGAACGCAAGGACCGTGCCGGGCCAAGGCGCACGGTTTCGTTGGCCTGGGGGTGTGGCGCCGCCGGGCAGGATGTGCCGGGCGGCAGAATGTGCGGAACGAAGGAGCCGGGCCGGATGACGGTGATCGATCGCGTGGGACCGCTGACGCCGGGCCGGCCGGGAGCGCGTGCCGGCACCGGCGCCGCGACCGGTTTCCTGCCGCCGGCCGAGCCAGGTCCTGGCGCTGTGGGTTCGGCGGGGGTGGCGCCGGCCGTGCCGGTGACGCTGGACTCGTTGCTGGCACTGCAACAAGTGGACGAACCGACTGAGAGGGACCACGTCGCCAGGCGGCATGGTCAGGCGCTGCTGGCGGCGTTGGGGCGGCTGCAACGGATCCTGCTGGAAGACGGCGACCAGACGGTGGCGCTAGAGCATATCCGCGCATTGGCGGACGCGCCCCCGGCGGCGGCCGACCCAGGTCTTGCGGCCGCGCTGGGCCTCGTCGTGCTGCGCGCCCGGATCGAGTTGGCCCGGCCGGGCGGGGACTGTGGCGTGGCGTGACCCCGACGGGATGGTCCGAGACCAGGGTGATCCGGCGACGGGGTCATCCAGACGAGGGGTAATCCCCGCGACGGGGGTAATCCCGCAGCCTGGGGTCATCCGGGACGAGGGCCGGGGCGGTTGATCCGGCGCCCAAGCATTTCATTGCAAAGGCTTGAAGTTTACGGCATGCACCCTTGGCGCGGCAGAAATGCGTGGCTATAAGCCCGCGCGTTCGCAATGTGGAATGGGCGGGGGAGCGCTGCGGCAAGACGGCGTCCTGAAGCACGAGAGAGACGTAGGAACTGCAACAAGATGATGGTGACTCTTCCACCGGACTATCGACCCGTCGACGACGACGAGGAATTCATGAATCCGATCCAGGTCGAGTATTTCCGCCAGAAGTTGCTGCGTTGGCGAGCCGACCTGTTGAAGGAAGCGGATGGCACCCTGGCCAGCCTGTCGGAAGGCGGGATCCACGAGGCGGACATCACCGATCGAGCCAGTGTGGAAACCGACCGCGCGCTGGAATTGCGCACCCGGGACCGCGCTCGCAAGCTGATATCCAAGATCGACCAGGCCCTGCAACGCGTTGATAACGGCTCGTACGGCTATTGCGAAGAGACGGGCGAGCCGATCGGCATAAGGCGCCTGGAAGCGCGTCCAATCGCGACGTTGTCGATCGAGGCGCAGGAGCGGCACGAGCGGATGGAGCGGGTGCATCGCGACGACTGAGCCCTGAAGGTGCCGGGCATCTCGGGTCTCCGCGCACCGGGCCGGCGTTGCAGCAATGACCCAGCTGCGGGATCCTACAGCCGCGGGTCGATCGGCTCGCTCTCCAACGCAAGCACGCCGAAGACGCACTCGTGCACGCGACGCAGCGGTTCGCGTGCGATGAAGCGATGCAGTGCCTCAAGCCCTAACTAGAACTCGTTGACCGCGAGACTTCGCTTGCCGCCGAGCGAGCGGGCGCGCTGGCGCTCAAGCTGGTCGGGCGGCGTGTACTCCGGTCCATAGATGATCCGCAGGTACTCACGTCCGCGGCATTTCAGTGCCGGTTGGATGATCTCGCGGCCACCACGCGGAACGAAAGCGCGCGGCTTGACCACGATGCCTTCTCCGCCGGCCGTGGTTTGCTCTTCCCACCGGCGGACGCCATCGGCGGTCGCCTGAGCGTCCCGCAGATCGATTGCTCGCCAGGGAGTCGCCAGCAAAAGGGCGGGATCGGCCGCGCACAACCCGGCAACGGTGGACATGTGCCACGCGTGGTCCTGCGTATCGGGCACGGCGTTTTCGCTCGCCAGCAGATGGAAGGGCGCCAGCCGCATAGCCGTCGGGGCGGCGGGCCCGGACCAGGCATGCCTGATCCGCTTGTTTCTCAACTCCGGCTGTCGGATGCTGGTGCCGGTCCGAAACAGGTGTGTGTGCCGATGCCAGCGCAGCGTCGCAGCGTGGCCCTGAGGCGACGGGAATTGCTCGGGGCGGCGGCGTTAGCCTCGCTGGCGCGGCGCGGCGGCGCCGCCACGCCGTTGCGCGTCGCGGTGTGCGGCCAGGCGCTGATCCAGCACGACCTGCGCACCAGTCCGTGGCCGGACTTCGACCGCATCGCCGCGATATTTGCCGGTGCCGACGTGGCCTTCACCGATCTCGAGACGGCAATCTCCGGCCCCGGCGCCGGGCCGCCGACACGGCAGGGTGTGTTCACCCATGCGGCCGGACCGGAGGTGCTGGACTGCCTGAAGGCTCTGCACGTCACGATGCTAGCGCAGTCCAACAATCACGCCTTCGACCTGAACGCCGGCGGCATCCTGGCAGCCATCGCGGCGATGGATGCGCGCGGCTTCGTCCACGCAGGCACGGGACGGACCCTCGCGGAGGCGGCAGCACCCGCCTACCAGCGCACGCCGGCCGGCGCCGTCGCTCTGGTGGCAATGGCGAGCGGACAGATCCGCGACGGCGGGGCCGCCGCCGAAACGCGTCCCGGGGTGAACGAGGTGCGACGCATCCCGGGCACCGGCGCCGCGAGCGGCTTGGAGGAGGTGGACGTTGCCCGTGTGCTGGCGGCGATCGGTGAGGCCGCGCGCCACGCCGACCTCGCCATCGTGTATCACCACAACCACTTGCCGGGTCCCGACCCCGGCCGCCCGCCGGATTGGCAGCAGGCGCTGGCGCATCGTTGCATCGATGCGGGTGTCGCGATGTTCGTCAGCCACGGCGAGCCGCTGATGCTCGGCGTGGAGCTGTACAAGGGGCAGCCGATCTTCTATGACCTCGGCAGCCTGATCTTCCAGACGGCGACCGAGGAAGGCCATTACGGTGCCGCCACCTGGCAGAGCGTGATCGCCGAATGCCGGTTCGATGGGCCACGCTTCCTCGGCGCGACGCTGACGCCGGTGCAGATGAACGCGATCGGTATCGGTGGCGCCGCGGACCTGGCGACGCGCGGCCGCCCGTCGATCGCCACGGGCGAGGACGCGGCTGCGATCCTCGCGCTGCTGGCGCAACTCTCCAAGCCGTTTGGCACGCGGCTGCGCGGCGGGGAACAGCCGGGGACAGGTGAGATCGTCCTTTGATATGATGCCGAACGCGGCAACGCCGCATCCAAGCACGTTGCAACGGAGGCCCGCATGGAGCTGTTCATCTTCGCCCGCTTCCATGCGAAGCCAAGCCAGGACATCGCCGTCCCATCGGCGCTGCGCGAGGTCACTGCCCCCACGCGCGTAGAGCCCGGTTGCCTGGCGATCGAGGCCTATCGCTCAAGCAGTGATCCGCACCTGTTCTACATCCACTCTCGCTGGGTTGACGAAGCAGCGTTCGTGCTTCACGCGACGTTGCCGCACACGGTGCGCTTCATCGAAACAGTCCAACCGCTGATCGATCACCCGCTGGATGTCGCTCGCACCCGCCCGATCGGATAGCACCGATAACACAGGGCAGTGGGAATTCGCTTAGGCGCACGAATACGGCCACGGCCGCCAGGCAGATCGGCAATGGGCGATCAGAACGGCAGCAGGATATCCATCATCTGCTGGCCCCAGCGTGGCGCCTGGATATCGGTAAGCTGCCCGCGTCCGCCATACTCGATTCGCGCTTCCGCGATCTGATTGCTCTGCACCGTATTTTCCGACGTGATGTCCTGCGTCCGGATCACCCCGGTCACCTGCACATGACGCAGCTCATCGTTGACGCGGAACTCCTGCCGCGCCGCGACCACCAGGTTGCCGTTCGGCAGCACCTGCGTCACCACGCCAGCCACCCTCAACGTCACCGCCTCATTGCGCTGGATCTGCCCGGTGCCGACGTTGCTGTTGCCGCTGCTGACCGCCATCAGCTTCGACGGATCGACTATGGTCTTCGGCAACAACGTCTGCAGCCCGAACATTTCCGGCATGCCGGCCGACTCGCTGCTGGCGCGCGTGGCGGTGGTGACATTGTTCAGGGTGGCAGAGTCGGTCATGTTCACCACGATGGTAATGATGTCGCCGACCTGCGCCGCGCGCTGGTCCTTGAAGAAGGCGCGCGAGCCGGAGCGCCACAGCGCATCGGGCTCGTTCGGTGGTGGCTCGCGGGCCGGCATCGGCAGGCTCATCGGCCGCCACTTCGGGTCCTTCGTCGGATCGGAGCTTGCCGTCATCTCCGGTGGCCGCCCGACTTCCGACAGCTTCGTCAGCGCGCCACAGCCGGTCAGCAGGAGCGCAAGGCACAGCGGCCCGGCGCACAGCAGGACACGCCGCCGTCGGTGTGCGATGGCCGTCATGTCCCCCTGCCGTGTCACGGCCGGTCCTCGGGTCAAGTGCCCGAGGGCAGGCTCCTGCCGGCCACCCACGGCTTCACTGTGTGCATCAAAGGAAAGTCGTGGGTGGCCGGCCTTCGCCCGCCATGACACGGTGCGAAGGGCCGGCCATGACA
>DATHNI010000539.1:0-16632 GCA_035486135.1 Acetobacteraceae bacterium | reverse complement strand
CGTGCACCGGCGAGACTGGCAGGCCGGCGAGCCAATCGGACGACAGGATGACGGTCGCCGGCGGCTGGGCCGCCACCGGGACCTGTTCGGCGAGAACAAGATCGCAATAGCGGATCATGTCATCGCCGCCCGACAAATCTGTCTGTGTCAGCGCGGTCACGGGCGCGCCGGTGACCTCGCAGGCAAGCGACAGCAATAGCTGCAGGTAGCGATCCGGGGTTTGAATCCCCACGAGCATTCCGGGCCTGACCGCCAATGCCTCCAGCGCCCGCACGCAGCGGACCAGGTCCGCCGCCAAGGCCCGATAGGTGAGGTGCACGCCAAGGTCGACGATGGCCGTCGCTTCCGGTGTAACCCGGGCGTGCCAGGCAATGCACCGAGCGGTGGACGACAGGTCGGGTCGACTCATGAACTGGCCTTTTGCGGTCTGTGTCCTTTGGGCACGTAACGTGGCGCGGATTGTCGCGGCGGTCCTTATCGTCGCTGCCTCGCGTGGACCCGACAGTCTTGTCACCCGGCACCAAATCGATTTCCGGCAGACCTTTGGGCGGATCCGAGCATGGAACCGGTGAAGTTATTGACGATGAGCATCATTTGTCAAAACCGTCCACCGGGCGCGTCGGCGATACGCGGGCGTGATCGCTCGGGCTTGTGCCGCCCGGCGTCCTTTAGCGGACGCACCCAGCGCGGCCATCGACCGACAACCAAGCAATGGCAGCGCTTCACCTGATCCGGGGAGAATTGCCGTGTCTGTGCGGAGTGCCTGGTTCCTGGGTTCTCACAAAGTTCAGAACGCGAGCAAAGGTTCACAAAGAAGATTTTGTGGTCCGTGGGTCGCCGCGATTCGTATCGGCGCCAGGCTCTTCTTGAACCTTCGTCCGGCTTTCCTGAACTTTGTGAGAAACTGCGCCGCCGCGGGCAGAACGAACGGCGCAATTACCCACCGAACATACGTGCTGCCTCGCGAACTGCGGCGAATTTGCGGATGGCAGTGCGAATGGGATGGGTCGCATCACCTGCAACCATATCATAGCGCCCGCGTTGCGGCTTCCACCTGACTCACATGCGGAGATGCATTGAATGAAGAGACTCCTGTTGTTGGCCGCGATCGCGATGGCACCCGGTGTGGCGGTTCTACCGATCCACGCCCAGGCGGCCGGTTGCCTGAAAGGTGCCGCGGTCGGCGGCGTCGCGGGCCACGTCGCGGGGCATCACACGATGCTTGGGGCCGCCGCGGGCTGCGCCGTCGGTCACCATGAAGCAGCCAAGCATGAACGGGAGGATCGCGCACAGGCGGACCGCGACATGCCGCGTGACGCCAACCGCTGATCCGCCGCGACAGACGGAAATGTGACGGCCTGGCACGGCATTTTGCGCTGAAGTGGACACGGGTCCGCGCGCAACTGGACGACGCGCCGGACCTGCGGTTGTAAATTCGCCGCAGCCAGCGCGGGTGCGGATGCCTCACCCCTACCGAGGTCGTCGCCCTGCGTTGGCGTCCGCGCGCACTATTCAAATGCGCCCGGTGTGTCCTCGTGCCGGTGCATGTCCGCACAGGTGTGGGTTCCGCGGGAGGCATGTTCGCGCATGTGTAGGTCCCGCGGGTGCATGTCCGCGCCGGCCGGTCCCGGCGCCGATGTATTATTGCGCCCGTGCGGGTCACTGCGCCGGTGCCGCACCGGTGCGGCCTCACTCGCGCCGGCGCGACCTCATGAAAAATCTCGTTTGATGCTCTGCCTGCGATCGTTGCGCAGCGGCCGCAGCTGGCCGCATCCCGTGGGCAGTCCGCGCGAGTCAAATCGACAACCGCGGCGCAGTGAGTCAAACGATAATTAGTCGTTATAAACCGAGAATTAACAAAACGAGTGGCGAAGGTCACACCTCGCTTCGTTCATGCCGCATCAGGTTGCATCCACGTAACGCACTGATCAATACCGCGCGCCGTCTCGTGTCGCACGACACCAGGCACGCGGCCGGCATGACCTCCACGTGCAACCGCGCTGGTCATGAAGCGCCGTCGATCGACAAGCAACCATAGGGAAACAGCACATGCCGCGCACGAAATATCGTCCCGAGGTGGACGGCTTCGCCTTCACCAACAGTTGGACCTGGGAACCCACCGACATCGCCACCATCACCGGCATCGTCACCGACGCGCTGGGCATAGTCGAAACTGCCCTTGCGCCGCTGATCGCCGTGGTCGAGGCCCCGGTGTTCGCCGCCGAACTCGCGGTTCCCTTCATCGGCCCATGGCTGGTCTACAAGACCATCCAGGCGGAGAACAACGCCATCATCAATGGCATTGTGGGCGCCCTGACGGTCGGCACCTATGGCCTGTGCGGCGGCATGGCGTTCTCGTCGCTGGATTATTGGCACAAGGGCTGGGTCGTGCCGCGCGGCAATGGCCCGAATGACCAGCCGCAGGACGGCACGCCGCTGGGCACCGCGCTGCGCGAGTACATCTGGACCAGACTGCTCGATAGCGTAAAGGCTAACATCGGGACGTTCCTGGGTTGGATGGCGATTTTACATTTCGATCCGTCGGGCGGCAGCAATCTGCGCGACAAGACCAAGGCCCAACTGGTCACCTTGCGCAGCATCATCAACAGCGGCACGCCGGTCACCGTCGGCCTGATCGGCACTACCTGGAACCCGCTGGATAACCATCAGATCCTGATCTACGGCTTCCAGGACAATCCGAACGGCACCACGACCCTGTTTGCCTACGACAACAACTTCCCCGGTGTCGAAACGACCATCACGCTGGACTTCTCCGGCACGAACCTGGAGGCCGTCGAAAGCGATGCGAGCACCGCCCGAGGGCCGCTGCGGGGCCTGTTCTGCACCACCTACACGCCATCCACGCCGCCTCTGGCCGACGTGCTGAGCAAGGGGCTGACGGTGTCGCCCGCGGTGACCGGTGCCGGCAAGCCGATAAAGGTCTCGATGACCGCGAGTAATGTCGGCTTCCACAACTCGCCGGCCTTCGAACTGGTGATCGCGGGCGACACCGGTGCGCCGGTCGCCGACGCGGCGCCGGCGTCAATTCCGGCGGCCGGCAGCCGGTCGCTTGCCGGCACGCTGTCATTTGAAACGCTCGGCTCGCACAAGATCGCCACCGTCGCGGCATTTCCGCCATTCGGCGGCATGGCGCTGACGCGGTTCCTGCCGCCTCAGACGTCAGCGGACTCGCCAGATGGCAGTGTGGTGATCGTCGGCGCCCGCGAGATCGATGCGATCACGGACGCGACGTGCGAGATCGTCAACGTGGTGGGGAACAAGGCGTGGTACACCGTTGCCACGGCCGACATGGGAACCGGCCTGGCCTTCCAGTGGACGGTCACCGGCGCCACCATGCTGCAGGGGGCGGCGACGCAGCAGGTGCAAGTGCAACTACCGGCGCAGGCGGGCGCCAACTATACGCTGAACGTTACGGTCACCCGGCCGGATGGCGGCACATCCTCCGGCAGCGCGACGTTCCAGACGCTCACCTCGTTCGCCGCTGCCTTGGCACACGAGATTTGCGAGATCTCCCACGTGCTGACGCAGCAGCCGTTCACCAATCCGCCGGGCGATCCGGGACCGGACCAGGGGATCATAGTCAACCCCGAGCAAATCGCCGCACTGGCCGCGGCGGCGCAAACGCTCAGCACGGCCGCCAATGCCGCGGTGGCCGCGGTGCGGGCGGGGAGCCAGTTGGTGCTGACCGCACCAGCGGCCGCGGTGATGCGGAACGTGACCGGAGTGAACGTGGTGGCAACACCGGTAGCGACGGCGCCTGTAGCGGCGGCCGGCATCGCGACGACCGCGGCACGCTGAAGCAGCCTGTCAAACCGGCGACGGCGGCGCGGGGAACCGCGCCGTCACCGGCGGATCGGGTGAACGAAGCAAGGCCAGGCGAGGGCGGAAAACCTGGTCTTGCGTCCCTCACCCGCCCCCCCGGGTAACCACGCGGAACTCCCGCCGCCGAGCCCGTGGCGACGCCTCGGCCGGCAGCTCCAACGGCAACAGAGGTGCCCGATCGCGCGCCCCGTTGCCGACGGTATCCGCCTCCTCGACCTCCGCCTCGGGGATATCGCGCCGCCCCAGGTAATTCGCCGCCAAGTGGCGGAACGCGTAGTCCAGCAACGACGTCGCGTGCGACACCGCGGGATCGCCCTCCACCGCGCCGGCCGGGCCGAAGCGGGTGAAGGTGAACGCCTCGACAAACGCGTCCAGCGGCACCCCGTGCTGCAGCCCCAGGCTGACCGCCACGGCGAAGTTGTCCATCAGGCCGCGGAATGCCGCGCCCTCCTTGTGCAGCGCCAGAAAGATCTCGCCGAGCTGCCCGTCGCCGTATTCTCCGGTGCGCAGGTAAAGCTTGTGCCCACCCACCGCCGCCTTCTGCGTGTAGCCGGCGCGGCGCGGGGGCAGCTCTCGCCGGCGCCCAACCTGCGGCGCTTGGCGCGCATCCAGCGGCCGAGGCGGCATCGCGTGGACGAACGGCGCCACCGCGTCATGCATCGCGACATGCGCCGCCGGGCTGGCGGTCGGCAGCGGTGCGCCGCCGGCCAAAGTCATTGCCAGCGCCTCCTCCGGCGTCAGCCCACTCACCGCGAGCCAGGCGCGCGCGGCCCGGGTCAACGCACCGGACGGCCCCAGCGGCGAAAAGGCCGGACCAATGCCGCCGGTTTCCACGCCCAGTAGCGCCTCAGCCGCGCCCGGAGGCGTGATCGCCGTCGTGGCGAGATGGCGCGGCGACGCCGCTTCTGCCGCGGCGGCTCGCGCAGCATGTGCGGCTTCGGCGAGGCCGGGCAACCCGGTATGCGCGGGCGGCGCCGGCCACGCCAACGCGGTATCCCCTGCCGTACCGAGCCCATTCGGGTTGAGCCCAGGCGGGTTGAGCCCAGGCGGGTTGAGCCTAGACGAACCGACGCCAGTCGGGCCCGCCACAGGTGCGAGCACCGACGAAACCACATCGGCCCGGCCGCGCATGATCGCCGCCAACGACCGCGCGATGTCCTGGGCGGCGTCCGATCCGTAATCCAGTCCCAGTGCGGCGAGCAAACCGGCGAGATCGGCCATGCCGACCTCCATGCGGCGCGCTCCCGGGGCCGCGAGCGCCAGGGTATAGGCCGCCGTCTCGACCGCCTCGGCGAAACCGGCGACGTCGAAGCCGTCGGAGGGATCGAAGAACGCTGGCAGGTTCAACACAAAGCGCGGCGCCGGATCGGCGATGCCTTGCCAGACCGCCTCCGACGGCGCCCCGCGACGGGACCGCAACAGGCGGTGCAGGCGCTCGGACAACGGCGGCGCCAGGCCGAGCGCGGCCGCGCGGGCCGCCACGGGGCCGATCCAGGCCTCGGCGGCGTCCGGCAGCGACACCGGCCCGGTACCTGGCGCCAGCTCCGCCAGTGCGGCCGCGGCGGCGGCGTCCCAGGCGGCGGGCAAGGTCATGAATCGCGGCGGCTCGTCGGGGTCTGTCCCGGCCGTCGTCCGTTGCATCCGAACTCCCCGCCATGACGGAGGTATCTGCCGCTTGTCGAGCATGGGGGCCACGCTACAACCGACCCCGCGACTCGCAAAGGGTATTTTGTGGCGGAAAACCAACCAAGCCACAAAATGCTGTGGATTGTTTCATGCCAATCGGACATTGGCCCACACCCGCGTCTGCGCGAATGGCCTGTGTCTCCGACCGGTGTGCGCCGTACAAACGCAAGGGGCCGGCCCGGCGGGCCCCTTCTGCGTCTGGCGTGTTGTCGTTGCGTTGCGACCCTGACGCGGCCCGTTTGCCGGTACCGGGGGCAGTGTCAGGATAGCATGGCCCCCGGATCACCTGGCCGTGGCGGTTCACCACAACCTGATGCGCGAGGCGGACCCGACGCCCAGGCTGAACAACGCCCAGGCTCAACGACGCCCAGGCTCAACGACGCCCAGGCTCAACACGGCCGCCGCTGCAACGATGAACGTCTCCATGGCGGATACCCCTGATCAGGGGTGCAGGCGGGCGCGTAGCAACTCTGCCGACTACCTTCAGTTGCCAGACAGGCCGCCGCCGTAAGCCGGGCCCCAATGGGTCGCGTTTGGCGGGGTCACGTGTTGAGCGGCAGCGGACCGGATGCCGAGGGTCAGCACCACAATTGCTACGACGAAGCTCGTTGGATCACGCGCATGCTTCGTAAGCCGGCGTCTGTTCGCCGCACGCGGTATGGCGCGTGCGGCATACGGCGCATGGTGCGATCTTGTTCCGTTCAAATATCGACACGCGCCCCGATCATCTGGCCGCAATGCAATGCATTACGCGCGCGGGGCTGCACCAGTCGCGACAAGATGATGCGGCAGCATGACTGACGAAGGTCCGGCCCAGGTGCTAGACCCTGTCTGCCACACTTGATAGGTCATCGCGATATGTCAGTCCGCAAAGCAGGTTCACCACAAAGGCACAAAGGCACGAAGACATCAATCTTCGTACCTTTGTGCCTTTGTGGTGAACCTGCTTTGCGGACCGGCAGCGGCCGCAGTCGAAGCGTGACAATCATCAAATCAGAATCTCCGGCCACTTATAAAATCCAAATTGGAGGATGGCATGTCATCGGGTCTTATCGGATCTGAGAACTTGTCCCGCGATGCACGCCGCGCCGTTTTCGCCGGATGCATCGGCTTCGCGGTTGATTTCTTCGACATCTATCTGCCCGTGCTCGCCCTGGCACCAGTGATCGGCTACTTCGAGCCGAAGGGCCTCAGTTCCGCTGCCAGCACCACCATCTATTTCTTCACCTTCGCCGCCACATTGTTCGGCCGTCCCTGCGGCGCGGTGATCTTCGGTCACTACGCCGACCGGATCGGCCGCCGCCACACCACGATGATCAGCATCGCCGGCTTCGGCGTACTGACATTCCTGATTGCCTGCCTGCCCGGCTACGCCAGCCTCGGCGTATGGGCGCTGGTGTTGCTGATCGCGCTGCGTTTCATCGATGGCGTGTTCATGGGAGGTGAATATACGTCGAACAACACACTGGCGCTGGAGATGGTGCCGAAAGACCGCCGAGGCTTCGTTGGCGGCCTTTTGCAAGGCGCCTTCCCGATCGGCTTCGCGCTGGTTTCCGCTGTCACCAGCTTCATGTTCGCAGTGACGACGAAAGCGCAATACGCCGCCTGGGGCTGGCGCGCCACCTTCATCTTCGGCGCCGTGCTCGCCTTCGCCTTCCTGCTGTACTACCGCTCGGTGCCGGAATCGCCGATGTGGCTCGAGGCGAAAAAGAGCGACGCTCCCCTGAAGGAGGTGTTCTCCGGCGATCACCTGCGCAATCTCGGCCAGGTGTTCCTGATGATGGTCGGATTCTGGTTCGCCTCGCAGACGCCAACCATCCTGCCCGGCATCATGATCCAGCATTTGCATGTCTCGCCGGAGGTGACCTCCACAGCGTTCCTGATCGGCAGCATCGTCCTGTTCTTCGGCTTCGTCGGCACCGGCCTGCTGAGCCAGGCGATCGGCCGGCGGACCACGATCGCGTTGTCGGGGGCGGTGATCCTGGTGGCCGGCACCACGCTCTACTACCTGCTGGTGCAACACGCGCTGGCGGGGCAGTCGGTGTTCGGCACCGTGCTCATCACCGTGCTGTTCGATCTCGTCGTGGTGTCGCCATGGGGCGTGGTCACCACCTACATCTCGGAGCGGTTCCCGACGCATGTGCGCGCCAGCGGCTATGGCATCGGCTACAGCGCCGCGGTGGTGATCCCGGCCTTCGCCGGCTTCTACCTGCTCTGGCTGTCGTCGTTCATGCCCTACGTGTTCACGCCGATGGTGCTGCTGGTCGCGGCGGGCAGCTTCATCCTGGCGGGCGCGCTGCTGGGGCCGGAGACGCGCGACGTCGAGCTGCACGTGCCGGACCTGGGACGCGGCGCCGCCTTGCCGGCCGAGTGAAGGAAAGGAAGGCCAGAGCTTTGCAGCGTAGGCGTCAGGATAAGACCGCGCGGTAGAAGAATACTCCCCCTCCCCTTGTGGGGAGGAGGTTGGGGGAGGGGTCATGCACGCACCATCTTCGCGGCTTGACCCCTCCCCCCAATCCCCTCCCACAAGGGGAGGGGGAGTTCTTTCGCGCCGGGCCGCCTTATCCTGACGCCTGGGGGGCTTCGCCCTCCGGCCTTTCTTTCATTCACCCGTTGCCCTGGCCGGAGTGCAAGGTGGACCAAACCGCTACGGATGCGTATATGGCGCGGTCATGAACCTCGGAACCTGGCTGTTCACCAAGCTTCACGGGCGTCAGGTCGGTACCGACGCCGCGGGAAACATCTATTACACCCTGCGCAAGCCGCGCCCCGGCGCCCTGCGCGAGCGCCGCTGGGTGGCGTATGCCGGCGTGCCGGAGGCCTCCGAGGTGCCACCGGAGTGGCATGCCTGGCTGCACTACACCACCGATGCCCCGCTGCCCGTGGACAAGCGGCAGCCGTGGCAGAAGCCGCATATCCCGAACGAGACCGGCACGCCGCTGTCCTATCGCCCTCCCGGCCACGACTACGAAGGTGGCAAGCGCGCCCGGGCGACCGGCGACTACGAAGCCTGGACACCCGGCAGCTAAAGGTCTCGCCTGATGCCCCGCCGTAACTTCGCCGAGGTGCTGATTGGCGCCGTGGTGCTGCTGGTCGCCGCCGGCTTCCTCGCCTATGCGATCGCGCATTCCGGCCGCACCGCGTATTCGGGCTACCAACTCTATGCCAAATTCGACCACATCGACGGGTTGGGGGTCGGCGCCGATGTGCGCGTCGCCGGCGTGAAGGTCGGCACGGTGGACAGTGCCACGATCGATCCGAAGACCTACCAGGCTGTGGTCGGCCTGACCGTGCGCGACGACCTGAAGCTGCCCAAGGACAGCAGCGCGGTCATCACCAGCGAGAGCCTGCTGGGCGGCAAGTACCTGGCCCTGTCGCCCGGCGGCGACGACGCGATGTTGCAGCCCGGCCAGACCATCACCATTACCCAGGGGTCGATCAACATCGAGGAACTCCTGGGCAAGTTCATCTTCAGCGCGAGCAACCTGGCGACCGCCGGCAAGGGGGGCCAGGGCAGCAGCTCGAGCACTGGCGGCTCGAGTAGTGGCGGCACGAGCGACGGCGGTGCGACCAAGGGGGGCAACACCGGCCCGGGCGGCGGTGGGCTGCCGCCCCTGGGTGGCTCGGCGGGCGGCAAGTCGCCGTGATCCCGCCGCCGCCCTCCACGTGGCCTGGGCTGGATGGCAACGCCGTCGGCTGCCGCGAGAAAATGCGTGTGCTGGCGGAAAACCACGCCGAGCTGGCGCAGGTCATGCAGGACGCCTTCGAGGACGCGGTGCTGATGGGCGTCGACGAGCAAGCGATGCGGCGAATTCTGGCGGAGATGGTGGAGGGGCTGGAGTCGCCGAAGCGGGCGCGATGAGGGGCGCTCGGTGGATTGGGCTGGCGGCGCTTGTACCGATATCGGCTTTGGCACAGACGCAACAGGCACCGATCGTCGCGACGCCGCTGCCTCTGCTGCCGCCATCGGTGCAGTATCCGCCGTCCGACCAGGCGCAGCCGGCGCAGGGTCAGGCACAGCAGTACCCACAGCCGCAGTATCCGCAATCGCAGTATCCGCAGCCGCAGTATCAGACGCCGCAGTACCAGCAGCCTCAGTATCCGCAGCAGCAGTACCAGGTACCGCAATATCAGCAGCCGCAGTACCCCCAGCAACAACAGTATCAGCAACCGCAATATCAACAGCCTCAATACCAACAGCCGCAGCCCCAGTACCAACAACCGCAGCCTCAGTATCAACAGCCGCAATACCAGCAGCCCCAGTATCAGCAACCCCAGTACCAGCAACCTCCGTATCAGCAGTCCCCGTATCAGCAGTCCCCGTATCAACAGCCCCAATCGCAACAGCCGCAAGGCCAACCCTCGGCGTCCCGGCCGCCACAGCCTCAACAGCCGCAAGGCCAGACTCCGGGGCAACCACCGCAGAGCCAGCCGTCGCAGGCTCAGCCGCAGCAGGGCCAACCCCCGCAGGGGCAGCCGCAGCCCGGTCAGTTGTCGCAGGGCCAGCCGGCACCCGGCGCCGCAGCCGCGCCAGGGCAGCCGCCGGCGCAGGACCAGGGCCAGCAGCCAGCGGCGCCGGAACAACCAGCGCCGCCGCCCAATCCCTGGCTGCCGCAAGGCACCGCGGTGCTGCAGGCGCTGGACAAGGTGAACGCGCAAACCTCGACGCTGACGGTGAAAGTCGGCCAGACCGCAACCTACGGCTCGCTGACCATCGCGGTGCAGGCCTGCGAGGTGCGCCCGCCCGACATGCCGCAGGACGCGGCGGCCTTCCTGACCATCACCGACAGCCACCCCGACGAGCCCAGCTTTAAGGGATGGATGGTGAAATCCGACCCGTCACTGAATATGTTGGAGCACCCGCTCTACGACATCCAGGTGATCGGCTGCACGCCATGAGCCTCGACCGCTTGCCGCCGTTGCCCGCCTCCGCGTTGCTGCTGGACCTGGACGGCACACTGCTGGACCTGGCGCCGACGCCCGACTCGGTGGTGGTGCCGGCCGGGCTGCGGGACGCGCTGCGAGCGTTGCGCGACCGGCTGGGCGGCGCGCTGGCGATCGTCACCGGCCGGCCGGTGGAAACCATCGATGCACTGCTGGGCGACGCGCCCTATGCGGTGGCCGGCGAGCATGGTGGCGCGGTGCGCCACGCTCCGGGAGAGGCGCTGCAGCGCCCTCCCCTGCCCGCTCCGCCGGCCGAGCTTCTGGCGGCGGCGGAACGCCTGGCCGCGGCGCATGCCGGCGTGCTGCTGGAGCGCAAGGCGCGCGGCTTCGCCCTGCATTTCCGGGCGGTGCCGGAGTCCGGTCCGGTGTTGCACGACGCCTTGGCTGAGATGCTGGCTGGGTCGTCGACGTTCGAGCTGCTGCAGGCGCACATGCTGTGGGAGGTGCGGCCGCGCGGCATGGACAAGGGCAAGGCGGTGCAGGCGCTGATGGCGCGCGCGCCGTTCGCTGGCCGCACGCCGGTGTTCATCGGCGACGACGTGACCGACGAGGATGCAATGCGAGCGGCACGCGCGCTGCGTGGCGCCGGCTTCCAGGTCGCCGAGGCATTCGGCTCCCCGGCAGCGGTACGAGCCTGGCTGGACGGCGCGGCGGCAGCGGGAGACTGGCCGCCATTGCCGATCGCCGGAGACCGGCCCGCGCTGTCATAAGCGAGACCGGGTTGGCCATGAGAGAGGCCGGTTCGCACAAGGGAGGCCGGGTTGGCGACCACACTGCGCATCCTGCGCGACTGCCCGGCTTGCGCTCTGGCGCTGCTCGCCGTCGTCATCCATCTCTACGCCAGCGGTGGCTACGGCTATTTCCGTGACGAACTGTATTTCATCGTTTGCGGCGAGCACCCTGACTGGGGCTATGTCGATCAGCCGCCGCTGATCCCGCTGGTCGCCGCGGCGATGCATCGCTGGTTCGCACCGTCCCTGGTCATGCTGCGGCTGGTGCCGGCATTGGCACACGGCGCGACGATCGTGCTGACCGGCGAAACCGCACGATTGCTCGGCGGCGGGCGCTGGTCACAGGCGGTGGCCGGCCTAGCGGTGTTGTGCGCCCCCGTTTACCTTGCTACCGGAACGATCCTGTCGACCGACGCGCTGCAGCCCCTGGCCTGGTTGTTCTGTGGCTATGCACTGATCCGCATCCTGCGCGACGGCGACGAGCGCTGGTGGCCGGCGCTTGGCATCGCGGTCGGCGTGGCACTGCTGACGAAATACATGATCGGGTTCTGGCTGGTGGCGTTGGCCGTCGGGTTGCTGGTGACGCAGCCGGCGCGCGTGGTGGCGCGGCCGGGGCCGTATGTCGCGGCGGCGATCGCGGCACTGATCGTGCTGCCGAACGTGTGGTGGCAAGCGGCGCATGGCTGGCCGTTCCTGGAGATCGGTCGCGTCGGGGCCACCGAGAAGAATGTCGCGTTACCGCCGGTCGAATTCCTGCGCGCCGAAATTCGCGAGTTGAATGGCGCGGCCGGACCGCTGTGGCTCGCAGGGCTGGTGGCGTTCGCCGGCTGGCGGGTCTTCGCCGGGCTCCGCGGGTTCGCCATCGGTTTCGTTTTGCTGCTGGCGGCGATGGTCGTGCTGCATGCGAAGCCGTACTATCCCTCCGGCGCGTATCCGCTGTTGTTTGCAGGTGGGGCCGTCGCGCTCGAGGCGTGGATCGCGTCGCACCTTGCGCGTGCGGTGTATACGGTGGCGATCGCCGCGAACGGCCTGCTGGTGGCGCCCTTCGTGTTGCCGATCCTGCCGGTGGAGCAGTTTCTTGCGTATCAAGAATGGCTGGGCGCGACGCCGCGGGCGGACGAGCATGATCGGCTCGGGCGATTGCCGCAATATTATGCCGACATGTTCGGCTGGCCGGAGTTGGCGGCGCTGGTTGAGCGCGCGTATCGGTCGCTGCCGGCGGAGGAGCAATCTCGCGCGGTGTTTCTCGGCGATAATTACGGGGAGGCGGCGGCGGTCGATGTGTTTGGGGCGGCGTGGCATCTGCCGGCGGCAATCAGCGGCAACAACCAATATTTCCTGTGGGGGCCACGCGGGCATGATGGCAGCGTGGTCATCCGTCTCGGACGCACCCGGGATGACCTGCTGAAGGCCTATACCTCGGTCGAGCCGGCGGGTGTGTTCGATGATCCCTGGGCGATGCCGGGAGAGACCGGGCGGACGCTGTGGATTTGTCGCGGACGCAAGGTGAAGCTGGATTTGGCGTGGCCCGGGTTTCGCCGCTACCGCTAGTACCCGCTATCGATGGAGCGCGAGTCACGCGGCCTCACCTGTCATTGCGAGGCGCGAATCGCCGAAGCAATCTCCTGCCTGACGAGCGTTCCCCGGCTCGTCAGGCAGGAGATTGCTTCGCTTCGCTCGCAATGGCGCGTGGGGCCCGGCCGAACAAATTGGCGGCCTTGCGAACCCTGTTTTGATCCCGTACGACTCACGGCCGAACCATCGGAAGGATGCGCCATGCACGCGATCCATGTCGATCGAGGCAAGCGGCTCTGCGACCAGCCGAACTGCGGCCATAACCGCTACCATCCGGACATTCCCCCCGTCTTCGAGATCGGCGAAGGCGAGGCGATCGCGCTGGAGACGCTCGACGCGCTAGACGGCCAGATCTCGCCCACCACGACCGTTGCGGATTTCGCGACGATCGACGCCGGGGCGGTGCATCCGCTCACCGGGCCGGTGTTCGTCAAGGGCGCGATGCCGGGCGACATACTGGAGATCGAGTTCACCGACATCATCGCCCAGCCCACCGCGTTCAGCGCCATCATGCCGGGGCTCGGCTTCCTGCGCGACGTGATGACCGAGCCGTTCGTGGTCCATTGGGAGATCAAGGACGGCTGGGCCACGTCGGCGCAACTGCCGGGGGTGCGCATTCCGGGTGCTCCGTTCATGGGGGTGTCGGCGGTGGCGCCCTCGGCGGCGGCGCTCGCGGCGTGGACGGCGCGCGAGCAACGCGTGATCGACCGCGGCGGCTTCGCGCTGCCGCCCGATGCGGGCGGCGCGGTGCCAACCGGCCCGTGCGGGCTGGCCGGCTTGCGCACGCTGCCGCCGCGCGAGAACGGCGGCAATTTCGACGTCAAGCAATTGACCAAGGGTGCAAAGCTGTTCCTGCCGGTGTTCAAGGAGGGCGGGTTGTTCTCCACTGGCGACGGTCATTTCGCGCAAGGTGATGGCGAGGTGTGCGTTACCGCGGTGGAAATGGGCGCCACCGCGGTGGTGCGGTTCCGCGTTCACAAGGGGCTTGCGGAGCGGAGGAAATTCAGTTCGCCCGTGTTCTCGCGGGTGAGCTACTTCACCGATCCAAGATTTGCGGCGCCGGAACGGTTCCTCGGCGTGATGGGCATGCCGATCAACGCGGCCGGCGAGATCGAGGCGGAGAACCTGACCCTCGCCTGCCGCAACGCGGTGCTGAACATGATGGAGTTGTTGCAGGAACGCGGGTTCAGCCGGCAACAGGCGTACGTCATTTGCAGCGTGGCGGTGGACCTGCGGGTGTCCAACGTGGTGGACGTGCCGAACTATGTGGTGTCCGCCCTGCTGCCGGAGGCGATTTTCGACGCAGCGTGAGGGTGAGACTGAGGGTGAGAGAAGAGGAAACCTCTCCCGCTGCGCGGGAGAGGTCGAGACGCGTCAGCGGCGAGGGTGAGGGTGATCGGGTCGCCTCGCAGCGCCTTCTCTCCGTGCAGCATAGTCGCAGCGTGCCGACCCGATCACCCTCACGCTCGCCGCTGCGCGTCTTGACCTCTCCCGCGAAGCGGGAGAGGTGTTAGGCATGCGCGTCCTGACCTTCGACTGCTACGGCACCCTGATCGACTGGGAAACCGGTCTGCACACCGCATTGCAGCCGCTGTTGGCACGTGCCGGCGTCACCCTGCCGCGCGACGCCGTCCTGGCGACCTTCGCCGAGCATGAAACACGCCAGGAAGCCGCCACCCCAACCATGCGCTACTCCGAACTGCTGTCCGAAGTGCACGCACAGCTTGCGCGCGCCTGGGGCGTCGCACCGATAGCAACGGAAAGCCAGGCATTCGGCGCCTCGGTCGGCGACTGGCCGGCGTTCGACGACACCGTCGCCGCGCTGCGCTACCTGAAGCAGCACTGCAAGCTTGTGATCCTGTCCAACGTCGATCGCGCCAGCTTCGCCGCGACACTGCCTCGCCTGGGCGTGCCGTTCGATGCGGTGTTCACCGCCGAGGACATCGGTTCGTACAAGCCCGACCCGCGCAACTTCGCTTACCTGATCGAGCACCTCGCCGCGATGGGCCTCCAGCGGCAGGACATCCTGCACACCGCGCAGAGCCTGTTCCACGACCACGCGCCGGCGAATGCGGCCGGGTTGGCGTCGGCGTGGATCGACCGCCGCCAGGATGCGGAGGGCTGGGGCGCCACGTCGGCGCCACCGCCCGGCGTGCGCTACGATTTCCGCTTCGCCAGCATGGCAGAAATGGCGCAGGCGCATCGGCAAAAGCTGTAGGCACGGAGATGGGTGGTCCGCCGAGGACGCAATGGCCACGCTGCTGACCCGAATCCTCGACGAGCGTTCCGCCGGCCTGCGCCAACGCATCGCCGGCATCTACGCACTGTTGTTCGCCACGAATATCGGCGTCTGGGGCTGCGCCCTGTGGGTCTTTCGCCATCAGCCGCTACTGCTCGGCACGGCATTGCTGGCCTACGGCTTCGGCCTGCGTCACGCGGTTGACGCGGACCACATCGCGGCCATCGACAACGTCACGCGCAAGCTGATGCAGGAGGGCAAGCGGCCGGTCAGCGTCGGGCTCTTCTTCGCCCTCGGCCATTCCATGGTGGTGATCCTGGCCACCGCCGGGATCGCTGCGACGGCGACGCAACTGGCGTCCCACTTCGACACGTTCAGGCACGTGGGCGGCGTTGTCGGAAGCCTTATATCGACGCTGTTCCTGTTGCTCATCGCCGCGATGAACATCGCGATCCTGATTGCGGTCTGGCGCACGTTCCTCCATGTCCGGCGCGGAGGCGGTTTCTCCGCGCAGGATTTCGACCTTCTGCTGAACAGCCGAGGGTTGCTCGCACGCTGGTTCAAGCCGGTTTTCCGGCTGGTCACCCGAAGCTGGCACATGTTTCCGGTCGGCTTTCTGTTCGGGCTTGGCTTCGATACCGCCACCGAGGTTGCCTTGCTCGGCATCTCCGCGACGCAGGCCGCGCAGGGTCTGTCGATCTGGTCGATCATGCTGTTCCCCGCGCTGTTCGCCGCCGGCATGTCGCTGATCGACACCTCCGACGGCGTGCTGATGCTGGGTGCGTACAACTGGGCCTTTGTACGGCCCATGCGAAAGCTCTATTACAACCTGGTCATCACCGCGGTCTCGGTCCTGGTGGCGGTACTGATCGGGGGCATCGAGGGACTGGGACTGATCGGTGACCGGTTCAGCCTGGGCGGCTGGTTCTGGGGGGGCATCGGCCGGCTGAACGACAATTTCAATTTGCTCGGGTTCGCCATCATCGGCCTGTTCATCCTGGCCTGGGTCGGGTCGATGCTGGTCTACCGCTACACGCGGCTGGACGATGTCGGGACGAACGCGACCGAGGGCTAGTGTTTTATGCAGAGGGGGTTTAATCCGTTAACCGACGAGCAACCCTGGACTGCCCTGCGCCGGGGTAGAGCTTCGGCGCAGAACCGCATTCGACCAAACTCGGCGTTTAATGCCGCGCTCGCCCTTCCTGATTGCAGACATTATTAAGGCGGCATGTTGCAAGTAGTAGAGGAGGCTAGGGTGGGACGTGTCAGAGTCGCAGGGTTTTCGGTGTCCCTGGATGGGTTCGGAGCGGGCCCGGAACAGAGTCTTCAGGATCCTCTGGGAAAGCGGGGGACGGAGCTCCACAGCTGGTTTTTCGGAACGAAGACGTTCAAGGCCATGTTCGGCGAGGGCGGTGGCTCGGAGGGCGTGGACGAGACCTTTGCCCACCGCTCGATGGACGGCTTCGGTGCCTTCATCCTTGGCCGGAACATGTTCGGTCCTGTGCGCGGGGAATGGCTGGACGACAGCTGGAAGGGCTGGTGGGGAGACAATCCGCCCTATCACGCTCCGACGTTCGTCCTGACGCACAATGCCCGCGAGCCGATCGTAATGGA
>DATHNI010000538.1:0-13383 GCA_035486135.1 Acetobacteraceae bacterium | reverse complement strand
TCTGCACACAGGCGTTGACCGGTTGGATGACGGGCTACCCCGGACTTTCTGTCCGACCGGATGAGGTTCTGTGCGGGACAGCCGGTTCCGACCCAAAGCGGACATTCGGCGATGGACTGTCACACAAACACGCTCGCCTTTTCGGAACGTTCGTTTATATGGCGGTGAACGGCACGAAACAGTAGACGCCATTGGATTCGCCGTTGAAGACGGACCAACATAACACCGCATGACCTGTTGGATTTTGAATCGCATTGATTTTGCGGTCGGGTATCTCGATCCACACATCGGGATTGTCACCAAATTTGGCGATCCACCGCCGTATCCAGGCATCTTTTGCCGCCTGGAATGCCTCGTTGTCCTCCGGAGACAAAATCGGATTCTGAAGCCCGCTGCCGAATCTTTCGCGCGTTACCCT
Source organism: Acetobacteraceae bacterium (assembly GCA_035486135.1). GTDB lineage: Bacteria > Pseudomonadota > Alphaproteobacteria > Acetobacterales > Acetobacteraceae > JASHVB01. The sequence continues at coordinate 12,965 of DATHNI010000538.1, read as the reverse complement.
TGCCTCGAAGTGCTGGGTCTGATCGTTCCATCTGGCTTCGACCATGCGACAGTCAGCGACCGTGCAGCACATCGTATCGGGTGAGCCGGGCATGCGAAGGCTCCGAAACCAATCCCTGAACCTGCCATCTGAATCCGGTGGTGGGGCAGCGTATACGGACATGCTGATGAAGAACATCGCGCTGTACCAAATGCGGCGCATCACTACCCTCCCTGTTGGCTGTTTTGTCCTGTCAGGACCGTGTTTCCGGATCAGTGTTGGCGAGCAAAGCACGATCTCTGGCGAAATTCCTGAAACAGACATGAATTCGGGGCGAAATCTTATGATATCGGCCGACACGGCACCTGTGAGCGGTGCAAACACCAGGAACTAACGTGCCGCTCCATTGGCGCCTGGACCGGGTGCAAGGCGGGCGGAAACCTGCTTAGATGGTGGTCCAGGGCGAGCTACGGAGGAGTCATGAAGACCTCTGTGGGAGAGGTGGTCTACCGGTTCGAAGGATTTGCCCTCGATCGAACTCGTGGCATCCTGCTGTCCAGGAGTGGCGAGGAGGTTCGCCTTCGGCACAAGTCGTTTGAGCTGCTGCGACTTTTCGTTGAGAACGCCGGTCGGCTGTTGACTCGAGACAGGATCAATCAGGCGATCTGGTCCGATGTCATCGTCAATGACGACAGCATCACCCAATGTGTCCGCGATATCCGGCGTGCGCTCGGGGACGAGTCACTGGCGATACTCAAGACGGTTCCGCGGCGTGGCTACATATTCGCCGTCAAGGTGACGTCCCATCACGACCCGGGGGAAAATCAGCTGATCGGCGGCACGGCGCCGATGTCCGATAAGCCTTCGATCGCCGTGCTGGCATTCGCCAATATGAGTGGTGACCCAGACCAGGAATATTTCTCTGACGGAATCGCGGATGATATCATTACTGAGCTATCGCGCAGCCGATCATTGCTTGTGATCGCGCGCAACTCCGCCTTCATATACAAGGGTCGTGCCGTTGATGTGAAGCAGGTCGCTCGAGAACTGAGCGTGCGATACGTCGTGGAAGGCAGCGTACGTCGTAGCGGTGGCAGAATTCGTGTGAGTGCGCAGCTGGTCGATGCGTCAACCGGCAGTCACATCTGGGCCGAACGTTATGATCGCGAGATTAGCGAAATATTCGTGGTCCAGGACGAGATCGCCGAGGCGGTGGCGACCGCGATCCAGCCGGCAGTGGGCGATGCGGAGCGATGGCGTGCGCTACGCCAGCAGCCGGCCAGCCTCAGTGCCTGGGAGACCTATCAGCGCGGCCTTTGGCACCTGTCAAAGGGCACGGCGGCTGAGAACGAGCAGGCACGTGAACTTTTTCGTCGGGCGGCGGAGATCGATTTCGGATTTGCTCCGGCCTATGTCGGTCTGGCTGTGACCTACATAAGGGATGGGTTGTTCCATGGGACACGACCGATCGCCGAGGCAGCCAGACTGGCGGAGGTCGAGGCGCGCCAGGCTGTCGCGATTGATCCGACTGATTCCACCGCCCAGGCGATGTTGGGCACGGCGTACGGCATTGGCGGTAACATGGACGCGGCGATGGTCTGTGCCGAGCGCGCGATTGGGTTCAATCGAAACTGCGCATGGACGCACTGGGTGAAGGGGGCTGTTCTGAGGTATCGGGGACGCCACGGTGAGTGTCGCGACGAGGTATCCACGTCACTTCGCCTTAATCCCCGCGATCCCATGAGCGCGACGACTGCGAGTCTGTCCGCCATGTCCTGGTACCTGGAGGGGAGGTATGACGAAGCCGTAGAAGCCTCGCGGCGGTGTCTGGCAGATTATCCGGCGTATGCGGCGCCGCGTCGGTTCCTTGTGGCTGCCCTGGCCCAATCAGGGCGGCGGGAGGAAGCGGCGGCCGAACTTCACGAGTTCATGACGAAGGCGCCCGACGTGTTCAATGTCATGGTTCGCAATCGTCCGCCCTATATGAGCCCCGGCGATCAAGAGCATTTGTTGGATGGTATCCGTAAGGCGGGCTGGAACGATTAACGTTGGCAGTCCGACACGAAGGCTGTTGGAGGTCGCTCTGCGCGCACATCGTCAAATGACCGCTTTCCACCCAAACCTGCTGCCCAGAGGGAGCTTCCTCTGCGGCCAAACCGGGCCTGTAGAGCAGTGAAGCTGGGGGATCGCTGCCACAACCGGTCAAAACCTCTGTGCAGAGGTGCTAGCAAGACACAACCAGCAATCCTCGCGTCCCACGTCATGGCGAGCCTCCGGGTCAAGTGCCGGAGGGGCGGCTCCGGCCCGCCATGACGTGGGCGGCGAGCATTGCTGCGCCAGTTTCATTCAGGGCGAGCCGGCTGCCGCCGGCCAGTGGCCAACTCGCAATGACAAGGGGCGGCTCGATTTGCACTGCACCGATAGCGCGTACTCAAGACGCGACAATCTGTGGCGCAAAGGGGCCTGCCGATCGCTACTTCGCGCCCGCCATCTCCCCGACAAACCCGCCCGACTGCCGGGCCCACAGCCGCGCATACACCCCGCCGGCGGCCAACAGCTCTCGATGCGATCCCGTTTCGACAACCCGCCCGCGATCCAGCACCACCAGCCGATCCATGCGCGCGATCGTGGACAGCCGGTGCGCGATTGCGATCACCGTGCGGCCCTCCATCAGGCTGTCGAGTTGCCCCTGGATCGCCGCCTCCACTTCGGAATCCAGCGCCGAGGTCGCCTCGTCCAGCACCAGGATCGGCGCGTCCTTCAGGATCACCCGCGCCAGCGCCACACGCTGCCGCTGCCCGCCGGACAGTTTGACGCCCCGCTCGCCGACATGCGCGTCGTAGCCGGTGCGCCCATGCCAATCCTGCAGGCCCAGGATGAACTCCTCCGCCTCTGCCCTCTGCGCCGCATCGACGATCATCGCTTCGGTGGCGTCGGGCCGGCCGTAGCGGATGTTGTCGCGGATCGAGCGGTGCAGCAGCGAGGTATCCTGCGTCACCATGGCGATCTGGGCGCGCAGGCTCTCCTGCGTCACGCCGGCGATGTCCTGGCCGTCGATCAGGATTCTCCCCCGCTCCGGGTCGTAGAAATGCAGGAGCAAGTTCACCAGGGTGGATTTGCCCGCGCCGGACGGGCCGACCAGGCCGACGCGCTCGCCCGGCGCGATGGTCAGGTCGATGCCGTGCAGGACCGCCAGGCGAACGCCGTCCGGATCGGGCACGCGCAGCCGGCCGTAATCGAAATGCACGTGGTCGAAGCGGATCTCTCCCCCGGTCACGCGCAACGGCACGGCGTCCGGCGCGTCCGGCATCTGCCGCGCCACCGCGATGGAGCGCATGCCGTCCTGCACCGTGCCGATATTTTCGAAGATCGCGGTGACGCTGCGCGCCACCCAGCCGGCGATGTTGGTCAATTGCCAGGCCAGCGGCATCGCGGTCGCCACCGCGCCCAGAGCGATGCGTCCCGCGCTCCATTGCCAGATCGCGACGCCGGCGGTGGTGACGATCAGCGTCGCGTTCATCAGGGCCAGGATCATGATGTAGCCGGTGATCATCCGGGTCTGGTCGCGAAAGGCCGAGGTGTGGTCGTCGATCGCTTCGCGCACCCAGGCGTCCTCGTCCTGCGCGCGGGCGAACAGCTTGACGGTGAGGATGTTGGTATAACTGTCCACCACGCGGCCGGTGAGGTTCGACCGCATCTCCGACACCCGGCGGGAGCGTTCGCGCAGCCGCGGCACGATGAAGCGCAGCATGACGGCGTAGCCGGCGAACCACAGCAGGATCGGCGGGGTCAGCCGCCAATCGATCGAGAACAACAGCAGCAGCGCGCTGCTGCCGTAAACCACGATGTACCAGCCGGCGTCGAACGTCATCACCATGCTCTCGCGCAGCGCCGGCCCGGTCTGCATGACCCGGTTGGAGATGCGCCCGGCGAAGTCGTTCTGGAAGAACGTCCAGCTCTGCCGCACCACGTGCCAGTGGTTCTGCCAGCGGATCATGTTCGTCAGGCCGGGATTGACGACCTGGTTCAGCAGCACCGCATAGCTGAGGAACACGGTGGGGCGGATCAGCAGCAGCACCCCGGCCATCACGGCGAACTGCGGCCAGGTTTCCGGGAGCAGGTTTGCCGGCGTGTGGGTGGACACCAGCGAGACGATGCGGCCGATGAACGCCGGCACCGCGGCGTCCAGCATGGCGATCAGGCCGCCGCAGAGGAACAGCGAGATGGCGAGCCATCTCTCCTGGCGGATGAAGTGCCAATAGAAGCGCCACAGGACGGCGCCCGATCCGGGGCCCATGCTCCCCGGCGGTGGTCCGGAGGAGGGCCTGATCGCGGGGCTCGCCCCTGGCTGCGGCCCGTCACCGGGGGTGACCGCCGGGCCGGGCCCGGCGGTCGGGGGTTCCTCCGGCGGGCGAGCCGTCGGGTCGAGCAAGGATTCGGCGAAGCGAAGCATGGACGAGCGGTGAACCTATGGGAGCCGCCCGTCAATCATGCTCCTGCCCGGGCCCGTTAGTCAGGTGCTGCGATCCGGCCCAGTGGCCGGTCGATCAGGTCCGGTCGTCAGGCCCAGTGGCCGGGCACCCAGTAGCCATTCTGCCAGTGCGGCGCCACCCAGACCTGTCCTGGCGGCGGGTAATAGGCGACCGGCGGCGGGGCGTAGTAGGCCGGCGGTGGGACATACACCGGCGCGGGCGCGACCACGACCGGCGGCAGCGCGATGCCGATGCCGATGCCAGGACCGCGCCACCAGGCGTTCGCCTGACCGGGCATGGCTGCCACGCCGAGCGCGGCAAGGCCGGCGACGGCGCTGATGACTCCAAGGCGCTTCAACGTGAACATGTCGAACCTCCTTCGCACGTTACGTGATCCAGAGGTAAGGTGGGCATGTTTCAGGCGTGTATCCGGATTGTAAAACCGGAGCGATTGTGAACTGGTCTGGCAATCGCGCGGACTGTCAGGACCGTCCGCGCGGTGGCGGCGCGGCGGCCCCCAGGTCCGGCGGGTCGCCCGATTCCGGCGCGCCGTCCGTAGATTCGTATTTGGATATTATCCTTTGCCGCCATCTGTCGAGCGTTCGATAGTGTTCCGCCAAGGACCGGTACGCTGCCGCGAGCTTGGGGTCCGCCGCCCGCGTTGCGAAGCTTTCGAAACGCTTCGAGAGGCTGACATATTCCCACTTCCCGTCCATGGCGCAGACGTCCACCATCTGGCGTGGATAACGCGCCGCTGATCGCCCGGGTTGCGCTCGCTCATTCTCTTTCGAGAGACGGGGCAGCGGAGATCACACAAACCGGCGTGATCGGCGCTGTCGGCACCGTCCTTCCCAATGCGGGACACCGTCCTGCCCAATCCGGGACAACGTCCGGTACGGAGGGCAATCGGCGCGGGCTGGCGCTGAGGACAACTTGCGCGGGGGCAAGGACCCGGGAGCGCGGGGGCAAGGACCCCAGGCGCCAGGGGCGCGAGGGCAAGCGACGGAGCGCCGCAGTCAGGACGCGACTCCGGCGCCCATCGCTGCCGGCAGGGGCGTCGCCGGGACCGGCGCCGCCAGCACTCTTGCGGCCACCGCCCGCGCCGGCAACCCGGGCGGCCGAACACGCCCAACCGCCAGGCCCACCGCCTGCTCCGCGCGCCGATCCGCAACACGCAGCGCCAGCAGCACGCGCCTGACGATCGCCGCCACATCAATGGCGAGGCCGGAGTAATCGTGCCGACTGAGAACCTCAGTGAGCGGAGCATTTCGTACGGCGGCAATGATCGGTCCGTGCCGCCCATCCTTGTTTGCCACCAGAACGGTGCCGCCGCCCGGAAACAATCGTCCGGCCTCGCGGGGTACGCAGCCGGGGTGGCAGCGCCAATCCGCCGGCTTCTCGCCACCCTGATCGGTGAACATGGCGGCAAGGTTGGCGGCGCGCTGCGCCATCACGCCGAGACGCTTCAACTCAGCCGTCAGGGCGATCTGAAGCACCCGGCGGAGGGTCAGGAACGGTCCGCAATTCAGCCCGGCCGCATGCCGATCAGTCCTGCGCAGCAGGATGATGGCCGGTTCGCGGCTGAGCCAATCCCGCAGCGTGGCTGGCTTGATGCCGGCCGCGGCACACGCGTCGAACATCGGGAAGCATGCCACGTCGAGATCGATCACGCCCGGCGCGCGCATGTCAGCACCCGCGTTGCATCGGCAGCGAGGCGTGCTGAGTTGGCACGGCGAAGCGCGTGGGGCAGTCGGTGATGTGACGGGTTGCAAGGAACGCTGCCTTGAGGCGCTCGGCTTCACCGTCCCGTATCGGCGGAAGGCGCCTGCACCGCAGCCGATGCGCGTGCGCCTCGTCAGTCGATACGCGCGCCAGATACGATTCCATGTCCATTGCCACGCCCTCCATCCCATCCGTCCCACGCTGCCGGAGATTGCGCCGGAAGTCCGTGAGCGATGCGCATTGGATACCGTGCATAGCAAAACCGCACATTGATTCAGATCAAAGTGAGAACACCATCGCACGCCAAGCAAGTAATTTTCAGTCGTGGAGCGGGATTGACTGATTCCACGGGTACCGTGTGAAGTTCTAAGCGGCGTTAACCATCCGTTTACGATTTCGTCGTGGCATCGTTATTCACCGGCATGTCTGTGAGACTTTGCACGACTGCCTCTTCGCTGCCTCGCTCGAGTTGCTCCCTCACCGCATGTCCGGGGCAGGTCCGCTCTCCTACTCCGCCGCCAGCCGCGGTTGTTCCGCCATGGCCGCGGCGCGCTGCAGATCGACCGACAGCAGCCGCGATACGCCACGCTCCTGCATCGTCACGCCATACAACCGATCCATCCGCGCCATCGTCATCGGATGGTGCGTCACCACCAGGAACCGCGTGCCGGTCTCCCGCACCACGTCCTCCAGCAAGGTGCAGAACCGCTCCACGTTGGCATCGTCCAGCGGCGCGTCCACCTCGTCCAGCACGCAGACCGGCGCCGGATTGCAGCGGAACACCGCGAAGATCAGCGACAGGGCGGTCAGCGCCTGCTCTCCGCCGGACAGCAGCGACAGCGTTGCCAGCTTCTTGCCCGGCGGCTGGGCGTAGATCTCCAGCCCCGCCTCCAGCGGATCGTCGGAGCCGACCAGCGCCAGATGCGCCCGGCCGCCGCCGAACATCCGGGTGAACAGCGCCTGGAAATGCTGGTCCACCTGCTGGAACACGGCGTTCAGCCGCTCCCGCCCCTCGCGGTTCAGGTGGCCGATCGAGCCGCGAAGCTTGGCGATCGCCGTGGTGAGTTCCTCGCGCTCGGTGGCCAGCGTGGCGAGCCGCTTTTCCACCTCCTCTGCTTCGACATCGGCCCGCAGGTTCACCGGGCCCATCTCCTCGCGTTCCTTCAGCAGGCGCTCCAACTTGCGGCGAGCCTTTTCCTCCACCTCGGGCGACAGGTCGGCCGGCGGGTCGGGTAGCGCGGGGTCGACGCCGAGTCGCTCCAGAATTCGTTCGGCGACGGTGCCCCAGGCCTGATCCGCCTGCGCTGCGGCGCCTTCCGCGCGCACGACGTTCTCCCGGGCAGTCCCCAGGGCCGCTTCGGCTGTGCGCAACGCACGATCCGCCTCCGACGCCCGGTCCACCGCCGCGGTCAGCGCTGCGGCGGCACGGCGATGCGTCGCTTCGGCGGACTCCAGCGCCTCGACCGCCTCGGCACGACGGGCGGCGATCTGGGCCGGCGCCGCCTCCAGCGCCGCGTGCTCTGCCGCGGCCTCGGCGCAACGCGCTTCCAGATCGGTGACCCGGGAGGCGGCGGCGACCGCCCGCTGCTGCCAGTCGGCACTCTCCGTGGCGATACGCTCGCGGCGCTGCGAGCGGGCCGCATGCTCGCGCGCCAGGGTCTCCATCGCCGTGCGTGCCGCCTGTTCCCTGGCCCGCGCCGCGCTCAGGGCGGCCCGCGCCCGGTCCACCGCCGCACGCAATGCCGCCAGGTCGGGCAACGCCGCATGCGCCTCGCGTGCCCGCGCCAGCGCCGCCTCGGCTTCATCCCGATCGCCCGTCAAATGCGCGATCTGCTGCTCTGCTGCGGCGAGACGCGCTTTCGCGGCCTCTGCCTGGTTGCGCAACTGCCCCAGCGCATTCCCTGCGCGCTGCAACCGTTGCTCCGCATCACGCCGTGCCGCCCGGCAGCGTTGCTCCGCGGCGGCGGCATCCTGCGCGGCTTTCTCGGCTTCCTCCCGCCGCGCCCGCGCGACGTCCACCGCGCGAACCGCGAACGCCAATTGGTCACGCAGGGTCGCCAGCCGGTTGCGCTGGCGCAGCCTGACCGCGGCCTGGGTGGGGGTGCCGGCGTGAATGGTATAACCGTCCCAGCGCCAGATGGCGCCGCTACGCGAGACCAATACCTGGCCCGGCGCCAAAGCGGACTGCTGAGCTTCGCCCGTCGCCTCGTCTGCCACCAGGCCAATCTGCGACAAGGCCCGCGCCAACGCCGGCGGCCCCTGCACCAGGGAAGCCAACGCAACCGCGCCGTCCGGCAAACCCGGCGGCGGATCGAACGCCGGCAACTCCCGCCAGTGCCGCGCCGCGTCCGGATCGAGCGCCGAGGTCAGCTCCTCCCCCAGCGCCGCGCCGAGTGCCGTCTCCAACCCGTCCGGCACCACCAGGGCATCGACCATCGGCGGCCAGCGCTCGCCGTCCTTGACCGCCAGCACTTCCGCCAGGGCCTGCGCCTCCGCCGCCAGCTTGGCGCGCGTCGAGTCGGCAGCCGACTGCGCTTCCCGCGCCGCCGCCAGCGCTGTCGCCGTGGCCGCCCGCACCTGTTCGATTTGCTCCAGAGCGTCGCGGAACTCCGCCAACGCCGCCTCGGCCGTCACTTGCTCATGCTGCGCCTCGTCCAGCCGCGCCGCATCAACCTGCTGGGCGATGATCCGCCCGCGTTCCTCAGCCAGCCGGCCGAATTGCTCGCCCACTCGCCGCGACCGTTGCTCGGCCTGCATCAGCATCTGCGAGGCGGTCTGCACCCGCGCATTTGCCTCCGCCGCGGCCTCGGTCGCGCGGTTGGTGTCGGCTTCGGCGACCCGCACCGCTTCCGCCGCCTCAGCCGCCTCCGCCGCCGCGGCTTCGGCCCGACCCGCGTGGCCGGCATCCGCCTCCGCCAGGGTCGCGGCCTCGGCGCCCAACCGTTGTTCCGCCGCCGCGGCATCCCGGCGCGATTGCTGTGCGTGCTCGAGGTCGCGGCGCAATTGCTCCAGGCGGCGCACCGCATCGGCCAGTGCGGCCCGCGCGCGTCCCTCCTCCGCCGCCAATTGCTCCTGCACGACGCGGTGGCGTTCCAGACTGGTGCGGGCAGTCGCTTCGGTGTCGCGCAGGGGCGGCAACGATGCTCCGGCGTCGGCGGCATGGGCGCCTGCCGCGGTGGCGGCCTCGGTCGCCGCGGCTACCGCCTCGCCGGCGTCCTGCAGCGCGGCATGCGCCGCCGCACGCGCCGCTTCGACCCGGGCGCGCTGGATCGACAGCAGATCCGACTCGGCGGAGCGGATCGCGCCGGAGATATTTCGATAGCGGCTGGCCTGGCGCGCCTGCCGCTTCAACCCGGCAAGCTGTGTCTCCAACTGGCCGCGCAAATCCTCGGCGCGTGCCAGGTTCGCCTCGGCAGAGCGCAGCTTGAGCTCCGCCTCGTGCCGTCGCGCGTGCAGGCCGGTGATGCCCGCGGCCTCCTCCAGCACGGCGCGGCGATCCTCCGGCCGGGCGGCGACCAGTGCGCCGACGCGACCCTGGCTCACCATGCCGGAGGCGCGCGCGCCGGACGCCAGGTCGGCGAACAGGGTCTGGACGTCGCGTGCCCGCACCTCCTGGCCGTTCACCCGGTAGGTGCTGCCGGAGCCGCGCTCGATCTGCCGGCTGATCTGCAATTCCGCCTGTTCATGGAAGGGCGGCGGCACCACGCCGGCGGTTTCGTCCAGGAACAGCGTCACCTCGGCAATGTTGCGCGAGGCGCGGGCAGCGGTGCCGGCGAAGATCACGTCATCCATCTCGCCGCCGCGCAGGTTGCGGGCGCTGTTCTCGCCCATCGCCCAACGCAGCGCCTCCACCACGTTGGACTTGCCACAGCCGTTCGGGCCGACGACGCCGGTCAGTCCGGGCATGATCTCCACGCTGACCGGTTCGGCGAAACTCTTGAACCCGGCGATGCGTAGGCGGCGGAAGCTGACGGGCAAAGGCGGACTCCTGTGGCTTCGATACTCCCCCTCCCCTTGAGGGAGGGGGTTGGGGGGAGGGGTCCGGTGCCGCAGGGCCCCCTCCCCCCAACCCCCCTCCCTCAAGGGGAGGGGGAGTATCGTGACTCCCTCCCCCCTCCCTCATGGCGAGAGGGAGTATCGTGACTCCCTCCCCCCTTCCTCATGGCGAGAGGGAGTATCGTGACTCCCTACGTGTCGGGGACGAGCTTGCGGAACGCGTCGAAGCTCATCTCCCCGGAGTATTTCTGACCGTTGATCACGAAGCTCGGAGTCGCGTCGATATTCCACTGCTTCTGATCGTCGGCCTGCTGTTGCAGGATCCAGTTCTTCAGCGAGTCGTCCGCCACCGCCTGGTCGAACGTGGCGCGGCTCATGCCCGCCAGCGCCGCGGTTTTCCACAGTTCGTCCGTGGTGTTCACTCCGCGGGCGAAGGCCCAGCGGTCCTGATTGGCAAACAGCGCCATGATGAACGGCTCGTACCGGTCGGGCGGCAGGTAGCGCGCCACCATCGCCGCCTGCAGCGCCACCTGGTCCAGCGGGAAGTCGCGGAACACCCAGCGCACCTTGCCGGTATCGATCATCTCGGACTTGATCTGCGGGTAGGTTTCGCGCGCGAACGCGGCGCAATGGGTGCAGGTGAGCGAGAAGAATTCCTGCACGGTGGTCTTGGCGCCAGCCGAGCCGGCGCTGCGATCAGCCTCGTGGGGGTCCGCGGCGCGCGCCGGACGCGGGCCGAGGACCGCCGGAAGAGCCATTCCGGTGGAAACAACAGATAGTAGGTGGCGGCGGGAAACGGACATCGGAACCTCTATATATGGTAGATTACTGTCGGGATGTTCGGTTTGTCGAGGGCTTCGCCTGGGCGTCGCTGGCCAGCACCGACCGGCCAAGCGCGGCGAGCGCCGCCCGCAGCTCCCCCTCCGGCAGGGCACTCACCGCGGCCTCGGCTGCCGTTGCGACCCAGGGCGGCGCCGGCGGTTGTGGCGGTGTCGCCTGCGGCACGGCCAAGGTGGTCTGGACGAAGCGCAGGCTGCGAACCGTCGTGGCTCCCAGATGGGTGTTGATCCGGCTGATCAACTCCGTCGCATAGTGTTGCAATTCCATCGCCACGGGGCCGGCGCAGGCGATGGTGAGGGTGCCGGCGGCCAGGCGGCGCGGCGCGCTGACCGCGGCCAGCATCGGGCCGACGATGACATCCCAGTCCGCCATCACCTGGCCGGTGCCAGCCCCCCTCGCGCGGAACACCGGTCGTGCGATCCGGGGCACCAACGCGCCCAGCGGCCGCGGGCCGTAGACGTGCCGGTCGGCGGTTGCCATACCGGATTTCGTGTTACCCTCGTCTGCCATCGCCTCCGCCGAGTCGCTGCTGCGCTGGTACGATCGTCACCGGCGCCGTCTGCCCTGGCGCGCGCTGCCGGGCAAGGTGCCCGATCCCTACCATGTCTGGCTCAGCGAGATCATGCTGCAGCAGACCACGGTGGCGGCGGTGATTCCCTACTATGAACGCTTCTTAACCCGCTTCCCCACGGTCGAGGCGCTGGCCGTGGCGCCGTTGGACGACGTGCTGTCCACCTGGGCAGGCCTAGGCTACTACGCCCGCGCCCGCAACCTGCACGCCTGTGCGCGGGCGGTGGCGGCGGCCGGCGGGTTTCCGCGCGACCTGGCGGGGCTGGGCGCGCTGCCGGGGATCGGCGACTACACCGCCCGCGCGGTCGGCGCGATCGCCTTCGACGTCCCTGCGGTCCCAGTGGACGGCAATGTCGAGCGTGTGGTGGCGCGATTGTTCTCGGTCACCGCGCCATTGCCCGCCGCCAAGCCGGTGCTGCGGCGAATGGCGGACCAGCTTGGCACCGATCCACATGCCGTCGCGCGGCCGGGCGATTTCGCCCAGGCGCTGTTCGACCTGGGTGCCACGGTCTGCACCCCGGCCGCCCCGGCCTGCGGCCTTTGTCCGTGGATGCAGGGCTGTGCCGGCCGGCTGGCCGGTATCGCGGCGGAACTGCCGCGCCGTGCCCCCAAGCCTTTACGGCCGCTGCGCCACGGCGTGCATTTCTGGCTGGAAGACGAGCACGGCCACGTGCTGCTGCGTCGGCGCCCCGAGTCTGGATTGCTCGGGGGCATGGCGGAGTTGCCCGGCACTCATTGGCGCTCCGCCCCCTGGCATCCCGACGAGGCGCTGGCCCTGGCACCGATGCCTGCGCGCTGGCGGCCGGCCGGCCAGGTACGTCACGGCTTCACCCATTTCGAACTGACGATCGACCTGTTCGCCGCCCAGGTCGCGCAGGTGGCGGCAGAGGGGTTCCTGCACCCGATCGGGCGGTTGGACGAAGCCGCCCTGCCGTCGGTGATGCGCAAGTGTGTCGTGATGGCGAGCAGCCTTGAAAAACCTTTCCCGCCATGACAGCGGGGCACGGCCGATGAGGCGGACATTTCGCTGCCTGATATTAGTAGACCTTTTGCTCGACTTCCTGAGCTTTGTGAGAAACCGCACTGCCGCGGTCGGCGAGAATGGTGCGAGTTGCCCGCGAAACTACGTCGCATCGGTCAAAGGAAGTATTTGGAACACAGATAAGAAGGGATGAACACCGATAAGCGCGGATGACCGATTCCGTGGGCGCGTATGTGGCCCAACTCACGGCATAGCCGCCTGACATCCGCACTTATCGGTGTTCATCCCTTCTTATCTGTGTTCCAAATACCTCTTGAACCTGCAGACAGACTTGGACGATCGGGGTGAGCCGCCCGCTTCACGCTTAGGCAGCTTCGTTTGACCTCTGAGGAGGTTGTGCCGGC
>DATHNI010000537.1:0-2801 GCA_035486135.1 Acetobacteraceae bacterium | reverse complement strand
GCCCTGCGCGTAGAGCACTCTGCCGGGCTTGCCGCGGCGCGCGCCATCGGCCTGTCCGGTCAGATGCACGGGGCAGTATTGCTGGATGCAGCGGGCGTGGTGCTGCGCCCGTGCATCTTGTGGAACGACGTGCGCGCAATGGCGGAATGCCGCGAGCTGGAAGCCGCGTTCCCGGACCTGCATCAGGTCACGGGCAACCTCGCCATGCCCGGCTTCACCGCCCCCAAGCTGCTGTGGGTGCGCAAGCATGAGCCGGATGTCTTCGCCCGCATTGCCCATGTGCTGCTGCCCAAGGCGTGGATCTGCTATCGCCTGACCGGGGAGATGATCGAGGAAATGTCGGACGCCTCGGGCACGCTATGGCTCGATGTCGGCCGCCGCGACTGGTCCGACGCGGCGTTGACGGCGACATGTCTTCCGCGCACAGCGATGCCGCGTCTGGTGGAGGGTACTTCTCCCGGCGGGCAGTTGAAGCCCGGCCTGGCGGCGCGCTGGGGCATGGGGCGGGCGGTCGTGCTGGCCGGCGGCGCGGGGGACAACGCCGCCGGAGCCGTGGGCCTTGGTGCGATCCGATCGGGCGACGCGTTCGTCTCGCTGGGCACCTCGGGCGTGCTCTGGGCGACCACCGGGCGGTTCGCGCCGTATCCGCAGGCCGCGGTGCACGCGTTCTGCCATGCGCTGCCGGGGACGTGGCACCAGATGGGAGTGACGCTGTCGGCCGCCGCCTCGCTGGCCTGGTGGGCCGGCGTCACCGGCGCGACCGAGGCGGCGTTGCTGGCGGAACTGCCGCCCCTGCGCGCACCCAGCCCGGCGCTGTTTCTGCCTTACCTTTCCGGCGAGCGCACGCCGCACAACGACGGCGCCATTCGCGGTGCCTTTGCCGGCCTGGCGCACGAAACCGACCGTGCCGCGTTGACCCAGGCGGTGCTGGAGGGAGTCGCATTCTCCTTCCGCGACTGCCTGGACTGCCTGGCCGCCTCCGGCACGCACATCGCCGAAGCTGACGTGATCGGCGGTGGGTCGCGCTCGACCGCATGGATTGCGATCCTGGCCTCGGTGCTCGGCATCACGCTGCACCGGCTGGCGGAGGGAGAGCAGGGGGGAGCGTTCGGGGCGGCGCGGTTGGGGCGGTTGGCGGCGACCGGGGAGGCGCCGGAAGCGGTCTGCACGAAGCCGGACCGGCTGGAGGCGATTGCCCCCGATCCTGCCTTGGCCGATGCCTATGCCGCGCACCTCGCGCGGTATCGCGCACTCTATCCCGCCCTGAAGGGAGCCCTGTCATGAGCACCACCAGCTTCTTCGGCCGCAGTGAAGCCGTCCGCTACGGCGGCCGGGACAGCACCGAACCGCTGCAATACCGCTGGTACGACAAGGACCGCATCGTGCTGGGCAAGCGGATGGAAGAGCACCTGCGCTTTGCCGTCTGCTACTGGCACTCGTTTGTATGGCCGGGCGGCGATCCATTCGGGGGAGAAACCTTCTTCCGCCCCTGGATGCACGGCACCGATCCGATGGCGATGGCGCGCCAGAAGGCCGACGTGGCCTTCGAGATGTTCCGCTTGCTCGACGTCCCATTCTTCTGTTTCCACGACCGCGACGTGGCGCCGGAAGGCGAGACGCTGCGCCAGTCCACCGCCAACCTGCACGCCATCGCCGACGTGTTCGCCGACAGGATGGCCACCGCCAAGGTGCGCTTGCTCTGGGGCACCGCCAACCTGTTCTCCCACCCGCGCTACATGGCCGGCGCGGCGACCAACCCCGATCCCGACGTGTTCGCCTACGCCGCGGCACAGGTGAAGGCGGTGATGGAGGTGACGCACCGGCTGGGCGGCCAGAACTACGTGTTGTGGGGCGGCCGCGAGGGCTACGAGACCCTGCTGAACACCGATCTCGGGCGCGAACTGGACCAGCTTGGCCGCTTCCTGGCGCTGGTGGTGGAGCATAAGCACCGCATCGGTTTCTCCGGCACCATACTGGTCGAACCCAAGCCGCAGGAGCCAACCAAGCACCAGTACGACTTCGACGTGGCCGCCGTGCACGGGTTCCTGCGCCGCTACGGACTGGAGCGCGAGGTGAAGGTGAATATCGAGGCGAATCACGCGACCCTCGCCGGCCATTCGTTCGAGCATGAGATCGCGCTGGCGACGGCGCTGGGTGTGTTCGGCTCGATCGACATGAACCGCGGCGATATGCAGTCCGGCTGGGACACGGACCAGTTCCCCAACAATGTGCCGGAGGTGGCGCTGGCGCTGTATTACATCCTGCAGGCGGGTGGCCTGGGCACCGGTGGCCTGAATTTCGATGCGAAGATCCGCCGGCAGTCGATCGATCCCGCGGACCTGCTGCATGCCCATATCGGCGGGATGGACGTCTGTGCTCGCGCCTTGCTGATGGCCGCGGCGATGATCGAGGACGGCGCGCTGGCGCGGGCGGTGAGCGAGCGTTACGCGGGTTGGGAGACCCCGGAAGGCCGCGCGATCCTGGCCGGCGAACGTTCGCTCGCCGATCTGGCGGCGCGGGTAGAGCAAGACGGTTTGGAACCGAAGCCTCGGTCAGGCCGGCAGGAGTATTTGGAGAACCTGGTCAATCGGTACCTGTGATGCTGCGGGCGTCGCATACACCAGACCCGCGAACAGCTACGGGCGTGGCGCCGTGTCTGTCGCGACACCGGCGCTCGCTCGCCGGCCCCGTCGCCGCGTCAGCATCCGCCGTAGCTCGCCCCAATCGCCCGCGCCAAACACCAGGGCCGCCCCGCCATAGACGGCCAGTCCCACAGCCACCAACGCCGCCAGCGCGCCAAT
>DATHNI010000536.1:0-6623 GCA_035486135.1 Acetobacteraceae bacterium | reverse complement strand
CATGGTTTCCACATGCTCTGGCCAGGGATCGATGAAGGTAATGTCCTCGCCCGCTTGCGCCATGTGCGCGCCGGCGTAGCCGCCGACCGCACCGGTGCCCATGACCGCGATCTTGTAGCCCATCTGGTTCCTCCCCACTCGGCTTCAGGGGTGCCAGTGTCGCCGGATGGGTGGGAAACGCAAGGTGTGGTAGGCTGGGTCGCGCTGGTACAATTCGTGCGTCAAGTCATCGGTCGGTAAGGCGGCGACGGCTTTCAGACTTGGCTTGCTGTCGAGCGAACTCCTCCAGGGCGCCGATCCTGCGCGCCAAATCGGCGATATGCTGCATGACTGCAGCCGACGCAGCCGCGGACGCCGCACCCTTCGCTTCCGCTATCAAAACGGTACCCCCGATCTCCAGCTTACCGACGCGATCCTTCACATCTTCGATCGCCTTGCCGTGCTTCTGCTCGATTTGCATGAGGGCATCGACGCCACGCAACAAGTCGCGCAGGCCCGTGAACCAACTCATCGCCACCCCCGCTGTCTTGCCGGTGGCGGCAGCATATCATTGCAAAGTTAATGAAAGCCTTCCGCGGCAAAAATCGCGCTTATCAGACCTTGCTCAGCAGTCGGTCAGCCTGCGCCTCCAGTTCGGGAAGCGTCCGCTTGATCTTCTCGTTGAGGGCTGCAATTTCTGCTTCGATCTCAGAGCGACGAGCCGCGCTTCGAACTGTCGTGACTTTCGCTGCTGGTCGCGGCTTAGGTACGGCGAGTTTTTTCTCGGTCATTGAATGCCACATCCTATAGAGGCGAACCGTGTCAGCAATATAAGCCCGATATCTGCAACTCACAAGACGAAATTTCGGTACAAATACAATCGCCGGTCAATCCACCTGAAGCAACTGCGCCTTCAGATAAGCAGTCTCCGGCAACTGCGGATGCACCGGGTGGTCCGGCCCAGCGCCGGACGTGCACAGGATGCGGCTCTCGCGCCGGGCTCGGTGCAGGCCAAACGCAATCTGTGCCGTCCACGCATCCAGCGCAGCGTGATAGCTGCAGGACGCGACGAACAGGAACCCACCCGGCGCCACCAGCGCCGCCGCCAGCCGAGCCATGCGGCCATACGCGCGCAGCCCAGCCTCAGCATCCTTGCGCGAGCGCGCGAAGGCGGGCGGATCGCAGATCACGATACCGAACTTTTCCCCCTCGGCGGCGAGCGCGGTCATCGTCTCAAACGCGTCGCCACGACGCGTCACGACCCGCTCCGCCAGACCATTCAGTTCGGCGGCCTGCAATGCCAGCTCCAGAGCAGGCGCACTGGCATCCGCCAGCAGCACCGAAGCGGCTCCGGCGGCGGCACAACGCAGCCCGAAAGCGCCGGTGTGGCAGAACACGTCCAGCACCCGAACACCGCCCGCCGAACCAGCGCCAGCCTGCACCAGCCCGGCGACCCGATCCCGATTGCCCCGCTGGTCGAAGAACCAGCCGGTCTTCTGCCCGGCCAGCAGATCGACTGGGAACCGCACGCCACCTTCCACCACGACCGCTGCCGCGTCCACCCCGTGCAGCAGCGAGACGCCCTCCGGCAGCCCCTCCAGCTTGCGAGCGCCCGAATCGTTGCGCCCGACGATGGCGCGCAACGGCAGCAGCCCCCGCAGCGCCTCGACGATCAGCGGCGTCAGCAATTCCATGCCCGCGGTGTTCGCCGCCAGCACCGCCTCGTCGTCGTAGCGGTCGATCACCAGGCCCGGCAGCCGGTCCGCCTCGGCATGCACCATCCGGTGGAACGGCCCGTCGCACACGCGCTCCCGCAGCGCGATGGCCGCTGCCAGACGCGCGCGCAGCCAGTCCACGCCGATGACGGCGTCGGGATCGCGATCCAGCAGCCGCGCGGCAATCAGCGAGTGCGGGTTGAACATGAACGTGCCGAAATGGCCGCCGTCGTCGCCCTCCAGGCACACCAGGCCCCCCGGCGGCAGGCGGCGGTATTCCGGGCGCATGGCGATCTCGTTGGAGAACACCCACGGCGCTCCGGCCCGCAGCCGCCGCCCCTGGCCGGGCCCCAGTCGCAGCACCGGCCGATCCGCACGCGCCTCATGCTGCATCACATCCCGACCCCTGAAACCTTCTCACAACCCGCCGCCGCATAGACCCCGGGCCAACCGCCCCGGACCCGCATCATGCCCCAACCGCGCCCCGCGCGCCCACTCGCGCGCCCACTGCTCGAGTCCCTGCGCACGGCCGACTGGCTGACGCGAGACCGCGTCGTCGCCTGGAGCATCATTTTCCTGATCGAGGAACTGCTGATCGTCCTGTTCCTGGCGGCGTGGCAGCATGGCGTGTTCAAGCCGGTGCACAACCCGCCCTCGAGCGATTTCGTCAGCTTCTATGCCGCGGGGAAGCTGGCGCTGGCCGGCACACCGGCACTCGCCTATGACCGGGCGGCGCATTTCCTGGCAGAGCAACATGCCGCCGCCGCCGGCGCGGGCTACCAGTATTTCTTCTACCCGCCGGTGTTCCTGCTGCTGTGCGCCGCACTGGCGACACTGCCCTATTTCGTGTCCTACGCGCTGTTCCAGGTCGCCACGCTGGTCCCGTTCGTCCTGGTGATGCGCGCGGTGCTGCGCGCGCCGGACTGGCGGTTCGTGCCGGCGCTGCTGGCGTTTCCGGCGGTGTTCTGGACGCTTGGGGTGGGCCAGAACGCGTTCCTGACCGCCGCGTTGTTCTGCGGCTTCACCCTGCTGATCGACCGCCGCCCCGCCTCGGCCGGCGCATTGCTCGGCATGCTCTGCTACAAGCCGCATTTCGGCCTGCTGGCGCCCATCGCACTGGCCGCCGGCCGGCACTGGAGGGCGTTCGGCGCCGCGCTCGCCTCGGTGGCCACGCTGGTCGGTTTGTCCGTCCTGCTGTTCGGCTGGGGCACCTGGCAGGCCTACCTGCACGCCTTCGCCGACTCCAGCCACGTCTATGAATCCGGCGCCATCGACTTCGCCGGCATCGAGACCCCGTTCGGCGCCGTCCGCTTGCTCGGCTTCCCGCCCGGCCCCGCCTACGCGCTCCAGCTTGTCAGCGCGGTGACCATGGCCGGGCTGACCGCCCTGATCTGGCACCGCCGCGTGAGCCAGCCGCTGCGTTGCGCATCCCTGCTGGCCGCGACCTTGCTCGCGGTGCCACTGGCCTTGCTCTACGACAAGCTGCTGCTGCTGGTGGCGATCGGCTGGCTGCTGCGCGAGGCCCACGCCAACGGCTTCCTGCCCTGGGAGAAGCTGGTGCTGCTGCTGACCTGGCCGGCGTCTCTGGTCACCTGGGTCATCGGCACCGGGCTGCACGTTCCGCTCGGTCCGGTGATCACCGGCGCGGTGCTGGTCCTGTGCGTTCGCCGGGTCTGGCTGGCGCTGTCGGCGCGGCCGCAGCAGGCCGCGCCGACGGCAGCGCGGGCTCAGGTTGCCGGCGCGGCGCCGTAGGTCTTGAACCAGGCCAGCATGCGATTCCAGGCCTCGATCGCGTCGGTCGCGCGGTAGCTCGGGCGGTAGTCGGCGTTGAAGCCGTGCGGGGCGTCCGGGTAGATGATGATCTCCACCGTCTTGCCCGCGGCTTTCGCCTTGGCCTCGGCCTCGCGCACATCGGCCACCGGGATGCTGGTGTCCTGCCCGCCGTACTGGCCGAGCACCGGGCATTTGATCTGGTCCACGATGTCGAGCACGGTCTGCGGCTGGATCGGGCTGGTGGGCCCCTTGATCGGGCCATACCACGCCGCCGCCGCCTTCAGATGCGGATTGTGCGCGGCATACAGCCAGGTCTGACGGCCGCCACGGCAGAAGCCGGTAACGGCCAGGCGGCCGAGGTCGCCCTTGTTGTCGCCGGCCCAGGCCGCCGTGGAATCGAGGTCGGTCATATACTCGGCGTCCGGCTTCTTGCTGATGACGTCTTTGAAGATCGTCGGCACGTCGGTCATCTTCGAGAGGTCGCCGATGCGGGCATAGTACTCGGTGGCGACCGCCAGGTAGCCGACCTTGGCGAGGCGGCGGCACAGGTCCTTGATATGCTCGTGGACGCCGAAGATCTCCTCGTTCACCAGGATGACGGGGAAGCCGGTGCCCTTGGCGGGGCGCGCGAAATAGGCGGGCAGGTGGCCGTCCTTCACCGGCACCTGCGTCTCGCCGGCATCGAGCCCGGTGGTGTCGGTATGGATCACCTGCGCGTCCACCCGCTGAGTGGCGAGGGTGAAGCCGCTGATCAGGCTGGTCATGACCAGGCCCCGTCGGGCGAGCGGGTAGCGCTGCAGGCCGGCCAGTTCAGACAGGTCGTTCATATGGGTCCCCCGTTGGTGCGACGGCGGGAGAATTGGGGAGAAAGCGGGATTGCGCAATGCGGCCTCGGCGGAGCCACCGAACGTGCCCGGAAGAGGCGCGACATCGACAATCCCGATCGTCACCGGGCTTCCAGGCCGGACTCGTGGCGATGCAGCGGCACTGGTCATTCCGAAGAACCTATTGCGTTGCTCGTTCCGGCTCGCAGTTCACAAGCCCGGTTGTATTCACGCTTCGGGCAGCGTGTCGGGATCAAGTCCAAATCTGCTGCTGCATGTGGCGAGAAAGTCGCGCGCCAGCTTCGCCGCCTCCACAGCGTCGGTGACGGCCGGATCGAAGTCTTCGTTGTAGTCGGCTTCCGTGCGGCCATCCTTCATTGCGTTGAGCAATCTTCCGCAACGGCGCAAGCGGAGTCACCATCGCGCACCAAACGTCCGAATGCGCTGATCACGCTGCCATGCTTGCGTGGTGCTGAACCGGTCGCTTTGAACAGCGCTGCACGAGCAGCGTGAAACATCGCGTAGTAGGCTGAATGGATCGCCGCCATGGGCGCCCGGTTCGGGTCCTGGCCTTCCAGTTCCGCGAGATGGGCCTTGGCCTTGCGCCAGGAATGTGCTGCCCGCACCGCCGGACCCGAGACAGACTCGCCCATGTCGGGCGCGTCGGGTCCGCTCAGGGCACCACCACGCCATCACGCCTGATATCGTCGGCCAATTCGCTGGCTGATGCGAGATAATCCGCTGGCAGCAGCAACGGCTGCAGATGGAATCCAGCCACAACATGCGGATAGGCCGAATCAGACAGCACGCGTCGCACCGCCGATCGGTCCGAGAGGTCGCGCACTAGCACAGCGACGTCATAGTCGCTGCCGCGCCTGGCGTCCCCGCGCGCCCGAGATCCGAATAACAGCACCTCGTCGACGCGGCCCGGCAAGGCACGTTCGACCGTTCGACGAAACGAGCGAAGGCGCCGCGCCGGGCGGTTCGGCAGGATCTCGTCGACGGTGCGGCGGGACTGAACCATCGTGCGGTATATGCGGAGGACCGGGCCGCAAGTGCAAGGGCCCGTGGAAGGCCCGGCTTCAATCCACACGCTCCGACAACCCGTCTCGTGTGATTCCCCGTCCAGTTACACGTGATCCCTGTCCGGGTACGTGCGATCCACATCCAGGTACCCGTTCCACCAAAGCTCGTCATAGAGCTGACCAGCTCGTCATAGACCTGACCAGAAGGTCATCGTGCCGTCGTTCGGCGGTTCACGAACCCGGCGAACAAGTCACTCCCGCCGCTGCAGGCGATCCCCGTTCGCCAGGATCGTCTCCGCCAGGGCGGCCGCCGGGCCGCGCGGGTCGCGGCCGCCGCCCTGCACGACAAACTCGACCTCCCCCAGTTCCGGCAGCCGATACGCGGCGGGCACCTCCGACAACCCCTCCGGCATCAGCCCACGGGCGTGCACGGTGACACCCAGCCCGGCCAGCGCCGCCGCACGCAGCCCGCTCAGGCTGCCGCTGGAGCACACGATGCGCCACGGCCGGCCGACCCGCTCCAGCGTCTCCAGCGCCGCGGTCCGGGTGATGCTCGGCGGGATGTAGACGATCAGCGGCAGCGGCAGCGCCGGATCGATGCGGGTGCCCTCGGCGCCGATCCAGGCCAGCCGGTCGCGCCACACCAGCCGCCCGCGGTCGTCGCCCGCCCGCCGCTTGCACAGCGCCACGTCCAGCGCGCCGTCATCCACCATCACGTTCAGCTTGGCACTGAGATCGACCGTCAGCTCCACATCCACCAGCGGATGGCGCTGCACGAAGTCACGCAGCACCTCCGGCAGGCGCGACGACACGAAATCCTCCGAGGTGCCGAACCGCACCCGGCCGCGCAGCTGCGAGCCGGCGAAATAGCGCTCCGCCCGGTCGTTCGCCTCCAGGATGGAGCGGGCGAACCCGACCATCGCCTCGCCGTCCGCGGTCGGCTCCACCCGGTGGGTGTCGCGCACAAACAGCCGCCGCCCGGCGGTTTCCTCCAGCTTGCGCACGTGCTGGCTGACGGTGGACTGGCGCAGGCCGAGCCGGCGCCCGGCCTCAGTGAAGTTCCGCGTCTGCGCCACGGCCAGGAAACTGTCCAGCAGCACCGGATCGAGCATCGGCCTTACCCCTGGTTATCATGGTCTATGATGACAATAACCACGACAAGCGTACTTCACAATAACCGTGCCTGGCGCGATATGACGGCCACGTAATCCGCGAAGGCACGTCACCATGCGCAAGCTGATCTCCCGGCTGCCGATCGACCTCTACATGCTGCTGATCGTCGGGATGGTCGCCCTCGCCTCCATCAT
>DATHNI010000535.1:0-11941 GCA_035486135.1 Acetobacteraceae bacterium | reverse complement strand
TCGATGCTGGCGAGCATCTTGGCCGCCAGGACCGCCGGGCGATGCGGCACCACCATGACCGCCAGCACCAGCCGGATGCGTTCGGTCTTTGCCGCGATCCAGGAGGTGGCGACCAATTGCTCGTGCCGATAGCCCGGCGCGGCACCGTAGAACTCGCCGGATTCCGAATAGGGGTAGCCCGGCGCGGCCATGTCGGGGATGGCGACATGATCGGTCAGCGTCAGGTAGTCGAAGCCCAGCGCCTCGCCCTCGCGAGCCACACGCGCCATCGCTGCCGGGTCCGCCATTCCGCCGCTCATCGGCAGGTTGAAGCCGATCTGCATGCCGTCGATCATTGCCGTCTCCTGATATGCACGGTCGAGGCGCGCCTCGCCATGGGCAGCGCGAGGGCCACGCCCGCCTTGTATTAGCGGCGATCCCGTCGCGTTCGCGCGCCCCAGCATATCAGCGAGCGCCGCCCGCAACACCTCCACCGGCGCATCGCCGCCGGCCGCGAGCGCAGAGCGGGCTGCACAGGATGTGGACGCTGTCCCGGTACCGGGAATCAGTGAAGTGCAATGTAGCCGTCAAGCTGCACATGTCATTGCTTCCTCGCTTCGCTCCTCGCAATGACATGTGAAACCGCATGACCCGCGTTCTACCAATAGTGGGTAATAGCCGCGTCCCCGTCCGATCCTCCTTACGCCGAACTTGCGGCGCATCCTGCTTCGAGTGCCGGCGGCGGACGCCAGGCATTCCCCACGCGCCACTTCCTTCACCCGATTGCCCCGGCCGAACCGCCTGCCCGCGTTGACAGGACGCGGGTCGCTCGACCATCGTCCGGCCGCGCCAGGAGGGACGCACGCTGATGTCGGAACACAAGCTGCAACGGCCGATCGAGGAACTTTGGGAAGCCCGCGATACCCTGTCGTCGGCCACCCGTGGCGCTGCGCGCGACGCGGTGGAGGCCGCGCTGGACGCCCTCGACTCGGGTACCGAGCGCGTCGCCGAGCCGACGCCGCAAGGCTGGCAGGTCAACCAGTGGCTGAAGCAGGCGGTGCTGCTGTCGTTCCGCCTGACCGATTCCACGCCAGTGGACGCGGCCGCCGGCGGCTACGACAAGGTGCCGCTGAAATTCTTCGGCTGGGGCGACAACCACTTCCGCGAGGCCGGCTTCCGTGCCGTGCCGGGCGCCGTGGTGCGCCGCTCCGCCTATATCGCGCCCGGCGTCGTGCTGATGCCGAGCTTCGTCAATGTCGGCGCCTGGGTCGGCCGCAACACCATGGTGGACACCTGGGCAACGGTCGGAAGCTGCGCGCAGATCGGCGCCAACTGCCACCTGTCCGGCGGCGTCGGCATCGGCGGCGTGCTCGAACCATTGCAGGCCAACCCGGTGATCATCGAGGACGACTGCTTCATCGGCGCCCGCTCCGAAGTCGCCGAGGGCGTCATCGTCGAGCGAGGCTCCGTGCTGTCGATGGGTGTGTTCATCGGCGCCTCGACCAAGGTGATCGACCGCGCGACGGGGGAGATCTATGTCGGCCGGGTGCCGGCCTATTCGGTGGTGGTGCCGGGCTCGCTGCCGGGCAAACCGCTGCCCGACGGATCGCCCGGCCCATCGCTGTATTGCGCAGTGATCGTCAAGCGAGTGGACGCGCAGACCCGCGCCAAGACCTCGATCAATGAACTGTTGCGGGATTAAGGAAACCTCTCCCGCGAGGGCGGGAGGGGTCGAGACGCGCAGCGGCGACGGTGAGGGTGATCGGGGCGCCTCGCTCTACCTGCTTACGTGCCGACCCGATCACCCTCACCCTCGGTGCTTCGCACCATCGACCCCGGATCAAGTCCGGGGCAGGCTCTCTCCCGCTCCCGCGGGAGAGGTTACCCGTGCGCAGTGCGGGAGAGGCTAATGACCATGGACCCCCTTCCCCTCGCCCAGGCGCTGATCCGCTGCCCCTCGGTCACCCCCGCCGACGCCGGTGCTCAGTCCGTGCTGGCCGAGGCACTCGAACGCCTCGGCTTCACCGTCACCCGCCTCCGCTACGGCGAGATCGAGAACCTCCACGCCCGCATCGGCACCGCCGGCCCGCATTTCTGCTTCGCCGGCCACACCGACGTCGTCCCCGTCGGAGCCGCCACCTGGCGTTACGATCCGTTCGCCGCCACCGTCCATGACGGCGTGCTCTACGGCCGCGGCGCCTGTGACATGAAGGGCGGCATCGCCGCCTTCGTTGCCGCCGCCGCCGGTCACCTCGCCGCCCCCCTGCGCGGCTCCATCAGCCTGCTCATCACCGGCGACGAGGAAGGCGTGGCCACCGACGGCACCGTCCGTGTCCTGCCATGGATGCAAGAGCATGGGCACATCCCCGACGTCTGCATTGTCGGCGAGCCGACCTGCCCTGTCCGCCTCGGCGACATGGTGAAGATCGGTCGGCGCGGCAGCCTGAACGCCAAGCTTACCGTGCACGGCACGCAAGGCCACGTCGCCTACCCGCACCGCGCCGACAACCCGGTGCACCGCCTGCTGCGCGCGCTCAACGCGCTGACCGCCGCGCCGGTGGACGCCGGCACCGAGTGGTTCGAGCCGTCCACCTTGCAGGTCACCTCGATCGATGTCGGCAACCCGGTGACCAACGTCATCCCCGCCGCCGCGCGCGCCATGCTGAACATCCGCTTCAACGACGACCACACTGGCAAGGACCTCTCCGCCTGGCTGCGCGCCACGATCGCTCAGCACGCGGGGGAAAAATTCGACCTCGACATCGCCATCAGCGGCGAGTCCTTCGTTACCCAGCCCGGCCCGGTGATGGATGCGCTCTGCGCCGCCATCGAACGCGAAACCGGCGTCGCCCCGAAGCGCGACACCGGCGGCGGCACCTCCGACGCCCGCTTCATCTCGCGCTATTGCCCGGTCGCCGAGTTCGGCCTGGTCGGCGCCAGCATGCACCAGGCGGACGAGAGCGTGCCGGTGGAGGAATTGCGCTGCCTGGCGCGGGCCTATCGCGGCATGCTGTCGGCCTTCCTGGACTAGGCGGAATGGCCGCACCGCGACCGGCCACCTTGCGTGGCTCCAGCGTCCTCCGCGGCATGGTACGCGTGGCGCGTGGCCATGCCGATGGCATTGCCCAGTTCGCCGGCACCAGCCAAGGCTTCCTCGCCAGCCTGGCGCCGCTGATCGCGTTCCCGCTGGTGGGCACAGCCTTCATGCTCATGGACGGCGACGGCGCGCCCGCCATCACCGATTTGCTCGCCACAATGGCCGTGTTGCTGGCGCCGCCGGTGCTGTCCTTCGAACTGGCGAGGCTGTGGGGGCGGCAGGCACTCTGGCTGCGCTTTGCTACGGCGTTCAACTGGTGCCAGTGGCTGCTGCCGATGCTCGCCGGGGCGCTGCTGCTGGTGCTGGGTACGCTGCTGCACGCCGGCCTGTCGGACAACGCGGCGACCGGCGTGCTGGTGCTGGGCCTCGGCGGCTATGCCTTGTGGCTGCACTGGTTCCTGGCCCGGCATGGCCTGGCACTGTCGCGCGTCCGGGCCGCACTGCTCGTGCTGGGGGTCAATTTCGGCACGGCGCTGCTGGTGCTGGCGCCGCGGCTGCTGGCGCTGCCACGCTCGTGAGTATCGGCGGCGCCGTCACCTCCGGCCTGCACGCGGCGCTGTTGTTCGCGCGCGGCCGCAGCGAGGGGCTGCACTACGTCGAGTCCGACATGGCCGGGGCAGCGCGCAGCTTCTGGGCGATCCTGCTGTGCCTGCCGGCGATCGTATGCCTGCAACTGATGACCTGGGTGCAATCCGGCCTGCCGGCGCAGGCCGGGCACGAGATCGGGCTCGACATCATGGGCTACGTGGTGGGCTGGCTCGGGTTCGCGCTGCTGAGTTTCCACTTGGCGCAGCGGTTCGGCTGCGCCGCGTCCTGGCCGCGCTTCATCGCCGCCTGGAACTGGTGCAACGTGATCGAGAACCTGTTGCTCGTGGTCGGCGGCATTCCCGGTTTGCTCGGCGTCCCGCCGGTCATCGACGAGGCAGCGCAGATCGTCGCTGTCGGCTGGGCGCTGTGGATAGAATGGTTCGCGACGAAGCAGGCGCTCGGCACGACTGGCGCGGTGGCCGTGCTGCTGGTGGTCGTGGACCAGGTGATCGGGCTCGTGCTGGCAGCGCTGAACATGTCGCTGCTGCATTAGAGCAGGTAACCTCTCCCGCGCGCAGCGCGGGAGAGGTTACCGCGTCACCCGAACGGATCGGCTGGGTAGCGCACTCCCGTCATGCATAGCCCCTCCGGCGGGGCGGTCGGGCCGGCAACGGAGCGGTCGCGGGCAGCGAGCGCGGCCGCCACGTGTGCCACCGGCCAGTGCCCATCGCCCACCAGCTTCAGCGTGCCGACCATGTTGCGCACCTGGTGGTGCAGGAAACTCCGCGCCTCGGCCACCACCTCGATGACATCGCCGTCCCGCGTCACGTCCAGCCGGTCCAGCGTGCGCAGCGGACTTTTCGCCTGGCACGCGGCGGCCCGGAACGAGGTGAAGTCGTGACGTCCCAGCAACGCCCGCGCTGCCAGCGCCATGGCGTCGGCATCCAGCGGCGCATGCACATGCCAGACCCGTCCGGCCAGCAGCGCCGGCCGGGCCCGGCGATTGAGGATGCGATAGCGGTAGGCCCGGCCGATGGCGGAGAACCGCGCATTCCACCCCTCGGGCGCCGGCGCGGCCTGCAGCACAACGACCGGATGCGGCTTCATGTGGTAGTTCAGTGCCTCGCGCAGCCGGTTCGCAGGGAGCGATGACGACAGGGCAAGCTGCGCCACCTGGGCCTCGGCATGGACGCCGGCATCGGTGCGCCCGGCGACGACGCTCGACACCGGCGTACCGCCGGTCAGCCGCAAGGCGGCGGTCTCCAGCACGTCCTGCACCGAGAGGCCGTTGTTCTGCCGCTGCCAGCCGACGAACGGGGCGCCATCGTATTCCAGCATGAGCGCCCAGAGGGCCATGTCGTCCAGCAATCCTTCATGCTCTCCGCGCCGCCCTGCCGGAATGACATGGCGGCGGCGCCGGTCAGGCCAGGCGCTTGATCAGGGCCTGCGCCGCGGCCGGAGCACGCACCTTGGCGCCCGAGATGAAATAAACAAAGACGTCGCCCCGTGTCGCCCAGGCTTTGGCGCGTTTCGCCCAGCCGGTCAGGGCGGCAGCCGCATAGCCCGTCGCAACACGCTCCCTGGTGCGCATCAGGCGCGCGTAGGTGAAGTCCGCGGTCGGTTCGTCGATCGCCGGAAACTCGTCGGAATCGGCGAACACGATCGCCACGTTGTGCCGGCGGGCAAGATCGTAGAATCGCTGGTCCTGGAAGCTGGGATGCCGCACTTCCAGCGCGTGGCGCAACGTCAGCCCATCGACCTCCCGCGGCAGGAGGGCGAGGAAATCCTGCAGATCCTCGGGGTCGAACTGCTTCGTCGCCATGAACTGCCAGTTTATCGGCCCCAGCTTGCCGCCCAACGAACCGAGCCCCTGGCCGATGAAACGCGCCACCGCATCCCCGGCGGAGGCCAACTGCTTGCGGTTGGTGCAGAAGCGCGACGCCTTGGCCGAGAAGACGAAGCCGTCCGGCGTTTCATCGCGCCATTTGGCCCAGCTCTCCGGCTTGAAGGTGGAGTAGTAGGTGCCATTGATCTCGATCGAGGTCAGCTTGCGGCTGGCGAATTCGAGTTCGCGTTTGTGCGGCAGGCCTTGCGGGTAGAAGGTCCCGCGCCACGGTTCAAAGGTCCAGCCGCCAATGCCAACGTAGATTTTCCCGGTCACCGCGCATCCCCAGCCTGCGACGCCCTCGCCGCGGCGTCGCTCCATCCTATAGATAGCAGGCGTCCCCTCGTCATGCCGACCGGAGCCTGCCACCAGGCACTTGACCCGGTGGTCGGCATGACGAGGGGATGGCGGCCTGCGAGTCGAGTCTCACAGCGCCTGGTCTTACTTGCCCGTCATGCCGACCACCGCCCGCCCTGCGGTCAACCCACAGAATTGGGAGGCAACGTGACAGCGGCGTGGGCTCACGTGCTGTTATGGCCGGACCAAGCGATTGCCTTGTATCGCGGCAATGCCCAATCTCTTCCCGGCCGCTTCGCACACCCAGATACCGCACCATGCCAGGCATCACCCGCATCCGCAGCACCCGCACCTGATGGCCGTCCCCGCCCAAGCCCCGCCCCAGACCACTGGTGCGGTCACCGTGCTGGCCGTTGCGGCGCCGGCCCGGCTGCGCGAGTGTCAGCATTGCGGCCAGCTCCAGATCCTGCCGCCGATGCCGCCCGCCGGCCGCGCCGTCTGCCTTCGCTGCGAGGCGGTCCTGCGGCATACCCACCGCGACCCGATCGGTGTCCCGCTGGCGCTCAATATCGCCGCCCTTGTCCTGTTCATGATCGCCACCAGTACCGCTCTGCTGACGGTCAGCCGCGCCGGCCAGGTGCATATCGCCGACCTGTTCACTGGCCCGCTCGGGTTGGAGCAAACCGGCTGGTGGGAATTGTCCGCCGTTGTGGTGTTCACCACCTTTGCCGCGCCGCTTGCCAAGGTGCTGGCCATGATCGCGGTCCTGCTGGGCATCCAAATCGGCCGCCCGCCCGGTGAGCTGCGCGGCCTGTTCGCCTGGGTACAGCGTCTCCGTCCCTGGTCGATGATCGAGGTATATTTGCTCGCGGTTTTCGTCGCCTATGTGCGGCTCGGCTCGCAGGCGCGGATCGAGCTTGGCCCAGCGCTGTTTGCCCTCGCCGCGCTGATGCTGACGATGGTTGCCGCCGACGCCATGCTGGACGCCGAGGCGGTGTGGCAGGTGCTGGATCGCCGCCGTACCCAGTTCGTCCGTCCGCTGCGGCAGGGGTGGCGGCCAGGCACGGCCCATCGGCTGGGCTGCGATACGTGTCACTTCGTCACCCGTACCGTGCCGGGCGAGCGCTGCCCACGCTGCGGCTTCAGGTTGCGCGGGCGCAAGCCGAACAGCATCGCGCGCACCTGGGCGCTGGGCCTCGCGGCGCTGATCCTATACGTCCCGGCCAACGTTTTCCCGGTGCTGACGCTGACCGAGCTTGGCTACACCGAACCCAGCACGATTCTCGGTGGGGTGCGCGAATTGCTCAACTATGGCATGTGGCCGCTCGCCGCGCTGGTGTTCTTTGCCAGCATCGTCGTGCCGGGGCTGAAAGTGGTGGGCCTGACGCTGCTGCTGCTGACGACGCAGGCCGGCTCCCGGTGGCGGCTGCACGATCGCACCGTGCTGTATCGCTTCATCGACCATATCGGCCGCTGGTCGATGATCGACATCTTCATGGGTTCGATCCTGGTGGCGTTGCTGCAGTTCGGCGCGATCGTCAACGTTGTGCCGGGGCCGGGCGCGCTCGCCTTCGCGTCGGTGGTGATCCTCACAATGCTGGCGGCGCAGACCTTCGATCCACGGCTGATGTGGGACGCCGCGGGGGCACAGTCCCGCGATTTCGACGCGGATGCCGGCTTATGAGCGACCATCCGCACACGCCCCGCGCGGTTGTCCGCTCGCAGTTGGACCGGCGGCGGCGGCTGTCGCTGATCTGGGCCATCCCGATCGTCAGCGCGCTGATCGGCGGCTGGCTGGCCTGGCGCACGCTGTGGGAGCGCGGGCCGCTGATCACCATCACCTTCGAGAGCGCTTCCGGCCTCACGGCAGGGCAGTCGCATGTGCGCCACAAGGACGTGGACATGGGCCTGGTGGAGAGGATCGGCCTCAGCAAGGACCTGCAACGTGTCGTGGTCACCGTGCGGATGACCCGCGAGGCCGAGCCATTGCTCACCGACAAGGCGCAGTTCTGGATCGTCAAGCCGCGCTTCTTCGCCGGTGCGGTAAGCGGGCTGGAGACGCTGGTCTCCGGCAGTTATATCGAGCTGCAACCCTCCGCGGCAGGCGGCAAGTCGACGACGACCTTTACCGGCGTGGAGACGCCGCCGGTGCTGACCTCCGACGTCCCCGGCCACACTTTTCTGTTAAGGGCGCCACGGCTGGGCAACATCACGCTGGGCTCGCCGATCTTCTTCCGCGACCTGGACGCGGGTGAGGTGCTCGGCTGGGACATTGGCAACATGGCCGAGACCGTCACCGTCCACGCGTTTGTGCGGGCGCCTTACGACCAGTACGTGCACGACAATTCACGGTTCTGGAACGATTCGGGTGCGAAGGTGTCGCTCGGCCCGAACGGGCTGCAGTTGCAGATCGATTCGCTGCGTGCCGTGCTGCTCGGCGGCATAGCGTTCGACACGCCGGACCAGGGGCGCGGTTTCGCGGAGAGCCAGGAAAACCATGTGTTCCCCCTGTATGACAGCGAGGATGCCGCCGACTCTGCCGCCTTCCCGCGGCGTCTGCATTTCGTCGCGAATTTCCAGAGTTCGGTCGCGGGGTTGTCGCCCGCCGCGGCGGTGACGTTGCACGGCATCAAGATCGGCGACGTGAGCAGTGTCGGGCTGCAGTACGACAAGAGCCTCGATAGCGTGGTGGCGCCGGTGCACTTCAGCGTGGAGCCGGAACGGATCGGCGAGCTGAACCTGCCGTCCGGCGGCGACCTGGATATGAAGATCGCGGACCTTGTCCACCGCGGCCTGCGCGTCAGGCTGGACAGCGCGAGTTTGCTGACCGGGCAGAAGCAGCTCGCCATGGACATCTATCCCGACGCGCCGCCGGCGGTGCTGACCAAACAGGGCGACACCTACATCATTCCCGTGCTGCCGGGCGGGGCAGAGGACATCGCCACCGCGGCCGGTGCGTTGATGGGCAAGCTGGATTCGATCCCGTTCCACCAGATCGGCGACAATCTGAGCAAGTTGCTGGTTGGCCTGAATGGGCTGGTGAGCGGACCGGAGCTGCAGCAGTCGCTCGCGTCGCTGCACACCACTCTGGCGGGCGCGGATACGCTGGTGCAGCGGCTGAACAGCAGCACCGAGACACTGCCGCAGAAGCTGCCGGACATCATCGCTGAGCTGGACGGCGCGTCCAAGCGGTTGAACGCGCTGGTTGCGTCGGTGCAGTCGGGCTATGGGGGAAACTCGGATTTCAGTCGCGATGCGAATCGGCTGCTGGCGCAGCTCTCGGACACGGCACGGTCGTTCCGCGTCCTGGCCGATCTGCTGACGCGCCACCCGGAGGCTCTGATCCGTGGCCGCACCGAGCAGGGATCGCCATGATGCGAGCGAGTGACTCTAAGCAGGCGGGCAGCGAGCCTTGTGTCATTGCGCGAAGGATCCTCCCCCTCCCCTTGAGGGAGGGGGTTGGGGGGAGGGGTTCGTGCCGCACGCAACCCCTCCCCCCAACCCCCTCCCTCAAGGGGAGGGGGAGTCTGTTTCTTGTTAGGACCCCTTCGCTCCTCGCAATGACATGGAAATCGCGGGCATGACGATGCGCATCGGCCGCCGCCGGGTGTTGTGGCTGTTGGCCGGGCTGCCGGCCGCGTGCGCCTCGCCCAATCCGAATTTGTATACGCTGGCGGTCGTTCCCGGCCGCGCGCGTCCCGGGGCGCCATTGCGCATCGAGCTGCGGGAGATCGCGCTGGCGCACTATCTCGAGCGTTCGCAGATCGTGCGGTCGTCGGAGGATTATCGGTTCGATGTGCTGGGCCTCGACTGGTGGGGCGAGCCGCTGGACGCGATGCTGAGCCGCGTGCTGGTGCAGGAACTGTCGCAGCGGCTGCCGTCCAGCACGGTGTTCGCGGAGAATGGCGCGATCACGACCACGCCCGACGCGTCGGTGGAAGTGAACGTGCAGCGGTTCGACGAGGACCGTAGCGGTGCGGTCCTGCTGCTGGCGCAGGTGGCGGTGGCGGGGCGTACGACAGTGGCACGTAATCTGCGGTTTTCGGTGCCGCCGTCATCGCCTGGAACGCCGGGGCTGGTGAGTGCGATGAGCACCGCGGTGGGGCAATTGGCCGACGCTATCGCCGCGATGCTGTGACAGAAAACCTCTCCCGCTGCGCGGGAACCAAAACCTCGCCCGCGGGAGCGGGAGAGGTCGAGGCGCCCTCGCGCCGAGGGTGGGGGTGATCGGGTCGGCACGCTGGTAAGTTTGCTTCGGGGCGACCCGATCACCCTCACCCTCGGTGTTTCGCACCATCGACCCCCGGGTCAAGCGCCCGGGGGCAGGCTCTCTCCCGCTACGCGCGCGAGGTTTCGCTTCAGGAACGCCGCGATCGCGCCTGGGCCTGAACGATCCGTACCGGCAAGCCCGGCTCGATGTTCCGCATCCGGATTATAGTTCGTGTTGGTGTTCACGTCGTACACCAGCGTCCGGCCGGCCGCGTCGGAAATGAACTCGATCCCTGCGACATCGATGCCGGTCACCGCCAGGAAACGCTCCAGCCGCATCCGCAGCGGGTCCGGAATACCCTCGACGATGGTGAATTTGTCGCGCGGCGCTTCGCCCACCGGGCAATTGGCATCGCCGATCGCGCAGACGTCGGCCGGGCACAATTCGAAGCCGCCGCTGGTATCGACTTCCACCGCATAGAGGAACCGGCCGCCGACGAATTCCGCCCGGGTGATCACCGGACGCGGCGCGCGGACATACTCCTGCAGCAGCGTCAGGCCATCGACCGGCGGCTGCCACGCATCGCTCTCGACGAAGGCGGCCAGGCTGTCGCTGCTGGCGAAAAGCTGCACGCCCAGTCCCTTGCCGCCCCGGTTCGGCTTCATGATCACCGGCTGGCCGGGATAGTAGCGTTCCGCGGCGGCCGCGATGGTGCCGCGCCCCGCCACCAGCACCGTGCGCGGCGTGGCCACGCCGTGCTGTTCCAGCGCGGCATATTGCCGGACCTTGCTGATCTCCAGGTCCAGCGCCCCCGGCCCGTTCACCACGCGGCGCCCCCAGCGCGTGAGCCAGGCCAGTACCGCGGCGGTCAGCTCGGCGGAATAGCGATGGTCGCGCGTGTGCGACGAGGCGCTCATGCGGTTGTAGAACACGCCGGGCGGCGGCGGTGCGGCGAGGTCGAAGGTGCCTTCGTGCAGGAACCACTCCGTCCAGGGCAGGCCGTTGCGGTCGAACGCTTCGGCCAGCGGAGGCAGCCAGGCGGGATTTTCGTGCAGGATATGGATGCGGGACACGGCCGGAACTCCGGGATAGTTGTGGTGGTATGAAAGGATTTTTCATCGCCACACAAGATCCAGGGTAAAGAAGAAATTCTATGCTAAATTGATCCGCAGTATTGCGAAAATATCCCCCGCGCCCTGCGCATGGCAGAAGACTTGCTTTCCCGGTCTTGCCACCGCGGCGCCGGCTTGATTGACTGCTGCGGTGCGACATACCAGCAAGGGGACATGATGCAGGCTGCCCGCCTTGCCGTCGATATCGGCGGCACGTTTACCGACCTCGCCCTGGAGCATGCGGGCCGCCGCACCACCATCAAGGTCCTGACCACCCCCACCGCGCCGGAACAGGGCGTGCTGGACGGCGTGCGATCCGTCCTCGCGGCGGCGCAGATGACCGCGGCCGAGATCGGCATTGTCATCCACGGCACCACGCTGGCCACCAACGCGATCATCGAGCGCAAGGGCGCGCGCACCGCGCTGATCACCACGCAGGGTTTTCGCGATGTGATCGCCATGGGCAACGAGAGCCGCTACGACCAGTACGACCTGAACATCACGCTGCCCGAACCGTTGGTGCCGCGCCATCTGCGGCTGGTCGTGCCGGAGCGGCTGGACAACGAGGGCCACGTCCTGCTGCCGCTCGACGAGGCGGCGGTGCGCGCGCTGGTGCCGGTGCTGCGCGCCGCTGACGTGCAGAGCATCGCGATCGGCTTCCTGCACGCTTTCGTCAACCCGCGCCATGAGCAGCGGGCGCGCGATATCCTGGCGGAGATGCTGCCCGACGTGACGGTGTCGCTGTCGTCGGAGGTCTCACCGGAGATGCGCGAGTGGGAGCGCTTCTCCACCACCGTCGCCAACGCCTATGTGCAGCCGATGATGGCGCGCTA
>DATHNI010000534.1:0-4138 GCA_035486135.1 Acetobacteraceae bacterium | reverse complement strand
ACCCAAAATGGGCTCTCGGTTACGGGGCTCACCACGGTCGGCTGCCTGGATCAGTCGGCCGCGGCCCGCGTGACCGGCGTGGCGAACGAATCACCACCACCATTGCCGGGGACTGGAACTCCGACAGGTCGGCCGGCGGGGCCGCGCCATCCTCGATCGCTTGTGGCAAGCCCCCACCATGCATGGCTACCGATTCAAGCGCATGCTGCGCCTGCGAGACGATCTGCCTGGCGTCATCGGCAGAGACAATCCCGTCCCGACCCGGGAAGCTGATCCGTCATGAGCCGCCTTCACCGGGTTCCGCTATTGCGTAGTGGCCATGAAAGGATCTGGGCAATGATTGAACTTTCACCCGCCAAAGTCGCCGCATCCGTCAGCCGAGCCTTGTGGGTCCAGGTCTCGGAAACATTGCGAAGCGTCCAGTTCAGCATGGCAAAAGATCGGATCAAGCTGCGCTTTTTCTTTGATGGCGATCCAAGCGACGACGAACGGGAGTCGATGGGCATTGTAGGCGCCGAAGTTGCGGCCGATTTCGTTAAAGCCGCCGTGTCAGAAGAGGCCGTACCCACCACGGCCGAAAGCGACATCTCGTGCCGCGACGGTTGGCACACGGCATACGCGAGACGAGAAGCGACACTAGCTCGCTGATATCGTCGGCCGCCGCGGCCTGAGCCGGCAGTGCAAAGGACGGCAGCGGCAGCCTGACCGGGCAAAATGGCACGCTGAATGAAGCCCGTATGGCTTCAACGCCCCCCTCGGCGATTACGATGGCGGGGTGTGTGGCGGGTTGTATATCCTGCAGTGGAAAGGCAATTGAGCGGGGATCCGGCAGCAGGGTCTGGGCTCGGTTTCCGGCATCCGTAGGGGAAGTCATGGCATACAAACCGCTGGTACTCGGGCACCCCGCATCTTTGACCGGCGATGTGACGCAGAACAGATGGGTCGGCGCGCGCTCGGCCCGTGCGCTCGAGGAAAGCCTTGGATTCGGGCCGGGACGGCTGGCCGCCGGGTGGAAAGTGTTGCT
Organism: Acetobacteraceae bacterium; assembly: GCA_035486135.1. Taxonomy (GTDB): domain Bacteria; phylum Pseudomonadota; class Alphaproteobacteria; order Acetobacterales; family Acetobacteraceae; genus JASHVB01. The sequence continues at coordinate 3,114 of DATHNI010000534.1, read as the reverse complement.
CTTGAAACAGAAACTTCAGCCCGCCGACTTCAAGTTCAGCGGCATCACGTTGCGGTCGGGCGGGCGGCTTGGTCTGCCCGGCACGACCACGGCCGCCGACCAGGCGCGGCAGCACGTCAGCGATGTGATCAAGAATGAGCGGGGCGACGCTGGTTATCGCGACCTGCAAAGCAAGACCCTGCCATTGATCACGGAAAAGGGGCCGGACCGGATCGTCAAAGTCATTCCCGTGACACCGCATTCGGACAGCATGGCACCGAGCGACCAGTACCCCATGGGCGGCGGCGGACTGCAATGGACCCTGATCAGGCCCTGCAACTTCCTGGTCGCCATGAGCGTCGATGAAAACGGCATTGCCCGCCTCGCCGACGGCTATTCCGGCTATCTCGGCGAATCGGCAAGCTACGATGTGCGTCACCGAATCGCGCGCTACCTCGACGAGGCGTAAGGCGACTCTCGATCGGCGTCGCTGCTGCTGCTGCTGACGCCGCGGCCGATTTCGCTAACACGACATGGTGTGGACCGCGACGAGGCCCCATATGCGGTGATGCCGCCCGGCACGGCGGCAACGCAACGTAAGGAGGAGCTCGCACATGGCAAGCATCAAGCGTCACGCATCGGCAGCCTGGGCCGGCAGCGGCAAGGACGGCAGCGGCAGCCTTACCACGCAAAGCGGCACGCTGAAGGAAACGCCGTACGGCTTCAACGCCCGCTTCGGCGACGGCAAGGGCACCAACCCCGAGGAACTGATCGCCGCTGCGCATGCCGGCTGCTTCAACATGGCGACCGCGTTTCAACTCAGCGGCGCCGGCCATCCGCCGGACAGCCTGCACACCGATGCGAACCTGACGATGGAGCAGGTGCCGGGTGGCTGGCAGATTGCGGCGGTGCATTTGGTGATGCGCGCAAAGGTGCCCGGCATCGACGCCGCCAACTTCAAGAAACTGGTCGAGGATGCGAAGGCGAACTGCCCGGTGTCCAAGGTGCTGAACGCGACGATCACGCTCGACGCGACGCTGGAATAGGCTCTACAGGACCTCTCCCGCGCTCGAGCGCGGGAGAGGTTGGAATGGCAGTGAAACCGAACATAGGGTAGAACCCCGCAACGTTCGTCGGGGGGAAGCCGCATGGTCGGCGCGGTCGTCATCGTCTGGATCCTGATTCTGATCCTGGTCGTCGTCACCCTGTTCGCCGGTGTGAAGACGGTGTCGCAGGGCCAGATCTGGACCGTGGAGCGCTTCGGCGCGTACACGCGGATGCTGCAGCCGGGGCTGAATTTCGTGCTGCCCTATGTCGACCGCGTCGGGCGCAAACTCAACGTGCAGGAGCAAGTGGTCGAAATCCCGGAGCAAAGCGTGATCACCCGGGACAATGCCAGTGTCTCGGTGGATGGCATCATCTATTACCGCGTGATGGAGCCGGAGAAGGCGGCGTATCAGGTCGCCAACCTCACACTCGCGCTGACCACGCTGGCGATGACCAACATTCGCGCGGTGATCGGCGAGATGGAACTGGATGCGACACTGTCGTCGCGCGAGCGCATCAACACGGCACTGCTGGTGATCCTGGACGGCGCCACCGAACCTTGGGGCGTCAAGGTCAGTCGCGTCGAGATTCGCAAGATCGAGCCGCCTGACAACCTGGTCCGGGCGATGAACCTGCAGATGACCGCCGAACGCGAGCGCCGTGCGGCGGTGGCGCTCGCCGAGGGCCAGCGGCAGGCCGCGATCCTGCGTGCCGAGGGCGAGAAGCAGTCGCTGATCCTGGCCGCCGAGGGTCGCCAGCAAGCAGCGAACCGCGACGCCGAGGCGCGGGTGGCGCTGGCTCGGGCGGAGGCCGAGGCGACGCAGATGGTATCCGATGCGGCGACGCAGCACGGCCAGGCGGGGCTGCGCTATTTCATCGCCGACCGTTACGTTCGGGCGTTCCAGGCGCTGGCGTCTGCGCCGAACACGCGGCTGGTGGTGGTGCCGATGGAGAGCGCGGCGCTGGCGGGCGGCATCGTGCAGGCGATGCAGTTGCTGCGTGGCGGCGACGACGGGCCGCCGCCAGGGAGCGTGCCGCCGGCTGCGATGCATGGTCCTGTGCCACCCCCGCCGGAGCCACCGCCGTTCCCGCCGATGCCGCCCATCGCACCCACCGCGCCGCTGTCGCCGGCACCCGGTCCCTGGGGACCTGGCCCGACCTCATGAGCGACTGGGTCATCTGGCTGGCGGCGGGTCTTGTCTTGCTGCTGCTGGAGGTGTTCGCGCCAGGCGTGTTCATGATGTGGTTGGGGCTGGCGGCGCTCGGCACCGGCCTGGCGACACTGTCGGAGGGGATCGGCTTCGAGTTGCAGGTGGTGACGTTCGGCGTGTTGGCGGCGATTGCGCTCACGGTGGGCCTGCGGCTGCGTCGCCGTCCGGCGCGATTGAATACGCAGCAGGACGGGCTTGCGGGTCGCGTGGCGACCGCACTGGTTTTCGAAGGCCGCGAGGGGCGCGTCCGGGTTGGCGACAGCGATTGGGCAGCGCGCGTGCCGGCCAATGTGCCGCAGCCGGATCCGGGGGCCCGGCTGCGCGTCGAGGGGGTGGATGGCACGGTGCTGATCGTGCGGCCAGACAAGTGATGCGTTGGGCAATTGCATGGACCGGGAGCCATGCCGGACTCTGATGCATCGCCGTGCGCGTGGGCATCGCTTGCAAGCTTTTAACACGGAGGAAGCGCGAGAGCCGCGGAGGGCCACGGAACCAGTGTGCCGGCACGACTCGCCATAAGAATACCTCCGTGGCCCTCCGTGGCTCTCGCGCTTCCTCCGTGTTAAAAACTTGCTTGCTGCGATCGGGCACGCGCCTGCCACGCATGGTGTGACGCGGGACCTAGGCCAAATGTGCAACCGGTTCGGGTGATGACTCTATGAATGTTGACAACGCAGATGCAGGAACGCCGACACTTTCCAAACCCTTGGGTATCCAGTCAGTCACCTGGGAAACAGCGACACGCCTGGTGCAGGACGTGGAAGACGCGTTCGGTGCCGCGGACCTCGCACGGATCGCGGAGGGCTTCACCGACGACGCGGTCGCGCGGTTTGCCGATTTTCCGGAAATGCACGGGCGGGACGCGATCATGCATTTC
>DATHNI010000533.1:0-3734 GCA_035486135.1 Acetobacteraceae bacterium | reverse complement strand
GGTTGTTCTGCGGCGCCTTCCTCCGTCTCGGCACCCCAGGCGGCGGCGAGGTCTTCGTCGGATTGCTGCGGTTCGGCGCCACTCATGGGAGTGGCTCGTCACGGCGGGATGCGGCATGCACGAGGAGATACTCCCCCTCCCTCAAGGGGAGGGGGAGTATTTTGCCCTGTCCGCTGCTCTCTCATTGGATCAGCATCTGGGTGAACAGCACGTCGGTGACCCGCGCCGGCGCGGCCGCGGCGTCGGCGCGGGCGATGAGTTCCTCGCGCAACCGATAGATGCCGGCGGAGCCACGGAGTTCCTCCGGCCGCATCTCGCGCAGATAAGTCTGGAACAGGTCCTGCAGGCGCGGCATCGCCTGACGGATGCGATCGGCGTCCTCGGGGCGGGTGACCTCGATGCGGGCGACCAGTTTGACGTAGCTTGGTCGGCGCGGATTGCCGTTGAGGTTGGCGACCATCTCGGGCAGGTCGATGAAGATCGGTTCCTGCGGTTTCTGGGCGGTTTCCGCCGGGGCATGCGACAGGCCGAGCCAGCGGGGCAGCAGGCCGGTGAACCAGAGCCCGGCAAGCAGGACGGCCAGGACGAGCGGGACGGCGAGCAGGATGAGCTTCCGTTGGCCGGATGGCTTTTCCGGTTCGGGTTGCGCCTCCTTGTCCGGGTCCGCCGTGACAGCACCGCTCATGTCCACTCCTTGGCGGAGACAGGCTGACAGGGTGGGGTTAAAGAATCCTTTCCCGTGCCGGGCAGGAACGGCCGCACGGCGAAAGATGCCGGGTTCGAGTGGCCTCTCCCGCGAGCGGGAGAGGTTAGTTCAGTTGGTACACGCCTTGCTCTCGCGGTCCCTATGGACATCGCCAGCAACGTCGCCACGTCCCGCCTCGTCGCACAGCAACGCGCGCTCGACGTGGTCGCGGACAACCTCGCCAACGCCAACACGCCAGGATTCAAAACCGAACGGGTGCAGTTCAGCGATTGGCTGAGCAAGCAGAGCAGCGGCACGACGCCGCCGGGGGGCAGCCCGATCGTCTATGCCCAGGATCGTGCCACCTGGCGCGAGCAACGGGCCGGCACGATCAGCCATACTGGCAACCCGTTCGACGTCGCGGTGACCGGCGACGGCTACTTCACCGTCAACACCCCGCGTGGCCCACGCCTGACGCGCGACGGCCGGTTCGGACTGCTGCCGAGCGGCACCATCGCGGATACCGCCGGCAATGCCGTGCTGGACAGCAACGGGCAGCCGATCCAACTCGCGCCGACCGATACCAACATCAGCATTGCCGGCGACGGCACGGTGTCCAGCCAGAACGGCCAGATCGGCAAGATCGGTGTGGTGCGGCCGACCAATCCGATGTTGCTCAGCGCCGAGGGCAACACTTTGTTCCTCAGCGGCTCGACCACCACTCCGGTGGCATCACCCGCGCTGGAACAGGGGGCGATCGAGGAATCCAACGTGCAGCCGGTGCTGGAAATGACCCGCATGATGGATGGGCAGCGGCAATTCGAATTCCTGGCGCAGTTCGTGCAAGCCGAGTCCGACCGGCAGCAGAACTCCATCGACAAGCTGCTGCCGCAGCAATCGGCCTGAGCCACGCCGCGGGGGCGACCCCACCCTGCCAGGCATTAGAGAAAGAGACGATGAATGCGCGCGCTGGACATTGCCGCCACCGGAATGCAGGCACAGCAGACCAACGTGGAAGTCATTTCAAACAACCTCGCCAACATGACGACGACCGGGTTCAAGCGGCAAAGGGCAGAGTTTCAGGACCTGATCTACCAGAACCTGCGTCGGGTCGGCTCGAACAGCTCCGATTCGGGGTCCATCGTGCCGTCCGGCGCGCAGGTCGGGCTGGGGGTGAAGACCGCCGCGATCTATCGCATCAATGAGCAAGGCAATTTGCAGCAGACCTCCAACACGCTGGACCTGGCGATCCAGGGCAACGGCTATTTCCAGGTGACGCTGCCCGACGGCCAGACCGCTTATACGCGCGACGGCACGTTCGGGCTGGCGGCGGACGGCACCATCGTCACAGCCGATGGCTACATCGTGCAGCCTGGCGTGCAGGTTCCGACCACCGCCACCGGCATCACGATCAACACCTCCGGCCAGGTGCAGGCGACCATTGCCGGGCAGACGGCGCCGCAAACCGTGGGGCAGTTGCAGCTCGCGATCTTTCCCAACGAGGCCGGGCTGGAGGCGCAGGGCGACAACTCGTACCTGCAAACTGCGGCATCCGGCCAGCCGGTCACCGGCAATCCCGCCACGACGGGCTTCGGCACCGTCATGCAGGGCTTCATCGAGACGTCAAACGTGAACGTGGTCTCCGAGATCACCAATCTGATCACCGCGCAGCGCGCTTATGAGATGAACAGCAAGGTGATCACCACGAGCGACGACATGCTCTCCACGCTGACCAACCTGCGGTGATGCCATGCGACCGGCACGGGTTTTCGTTTCTGTGGCCCTCGCGGTTTCCATGCTGGCAGGTCTGGTTCTTGCAGGCGTGCTGGTGGCTGGCGCGCTGGCTGCCGAGGCGCGATCGGCCACGCTGCGCACGGCCACCATGCTGCACGGGCCGGTGGTCCGCTTGTCGGATCTGTTCGACGATGCGGGCGCCAACGCCGACCGGGTGCTGGGGACGGCACCCGGCCCGGGCGGCAGCATCGTGGTCGAAGCGCCGCAGCTCGCCGCCATCGCCCGCCAGTTCGGCGTGGATTGGCGGCCTGGCTCGGCGGCCGAGCGTGCGGTGTTGGAGCGCGCCGGACGCCTGTTGCCGCGCGACGACGTGCTGAAGGCAGTGACGGCGGCGCTGGTCGCCGCCGGCGCCTCGCCCGATTGCGAGGTAGAATTGCCGGGCTTCACCGCGCCCATGGTGCCGCTGGACGCGCGTCCGCAGGCGCTCGCCACCGAATTGCAATACGAAGCCGGATCCGGCCGCTTCAACGCCGTGCTGTCGGTGACCGGCGAGGGCATGGAGCCGATCAACCTGCGCGTCGCCGGCCAGGTGGATGACACGATCGAGCTGCCGGTCGCGGTTGCCCGGCTCGGCATCGGGACGGTGGTGCGCGCGGACGACGTGCGCCTGGCGCGGGTACACGTGGCCATGGTGCATGGCGAGGTGCTGCATAGCGAGAGCAGCGTGGTCGGATTGCAGCTTCGGCACGCGGTCGTCGCCGGCCAGCCGTTCGCTGTTGCCGACGTGATGCGTCCAACGATGGTGCAACGCGGCTCCGACGTGCAGATGCAACTGCAATCGCCTGGCATTTCATTGCTCGCGCAGGGTGTCGCCATGGAGTCGGGCGCGACCGGCGAGCGCATCCGGGTGCTGAACCCGTCGTCGCGCGCGGTGGTTGAAGCCGAAGTCATCGGCCCTGGGCGGGTGCGCGTCACGCCGGAGAGTACGCCGATTTCGACGGCTTCACGGGCTACGGACAGGTCGGTGCAATGAGGCTGGGATTTCCGTCGCACGTGTCATGCCGGGCACTTCGCCCCGTGTCATGGCCGGCGAAGGCCGGCCACCCACGACTTTCCTTAATTCCGCACAGCGAAGTCGTGGGTAGCCGGCCTTCGCCGGCCATGACACGGGGCATGTCGCGGCGCGGCCTGCTGTGCGCCGGGCCAGTCTGCCTCGTCGTGCTGCTGACCGGCTGTGGCGCGCTGACGAAGCTGTCGGAAGTCGGGCGGCCACCGGAGATGACGGCAAGCTCCGATCCGACGAAGGACCCGAAGT
>DATHNI010000532.1:0-7828 GCA_035486135.1 Acetobacteraceae bacterium | reverse complement strand
AGCAAAGTATTCTTGTGGTGGATCGCGACAGGGTGCGCCGCCGGCGGCTGCCGATTGGGTAGGCGCCGCGTATTGTGCCCTTGGCTTTAGCGCCTTCTCCCGAAGCCCCGCGCCGCCCCCTTGGCGCGTTTTTGAATCCGGGCTTTCGGGGAAGTGCGCGGCGATGCACTTGTGCAACCGCACCGCACCTCCTACGCGTGGACCACACAGTCCGACGCGACCATAGTGCGTCAATGAGCATGCACAGCCTTGTCGAAGCCAAGACCCGGCTTTCCGACCTGATCGACCGCGCGCAGCAGGGCGAGGCGGTGGTGATCACCCGTCATGGCAAGCCGGTGGCCGAACTGCGTCCACTTCCGCCTCCGGGGCGCGCGATCACCCTTGCGGACCTCGAATGGCTTGATCAGCACCGCGTGCCACGCCGGAACGCTGCTGAGGATGCGAGGTCCCTGGTGAGCCGGATGCGCGACGAAGAGGAGCGGTGAGCGTCTATCTCGACGCCAGCGTTCTGGTCGCGCTTTTCACCCAGGATGCCTTTACCGTCCGCGCCCAGACCTTCCTGGCCGCGCGGCTCCCAATTCTGGTCGTCAGCGATTTCGCCGCAGCGGAGTTCGCCTGTGCCATAGACCGCCTCGTGCGGACGCAGGAAATTACCCGCGCGCGGGCGCGCGCTGTGTTCGCTGATTTCGACGTGTGGCGCGGCCGAGGAACGGACACCGCGCTTGCCACTCCCTCGGGTGTCGGGGCGGCTGCCTCGTTCATCCGGCGCCTCGATCTGACGTTACGCACGGCGGATGCGGTCAACATCCAATCGCGCAGCGCCTCGATGCGACGCTGGCCACGTTTGACGTGAAGATGGCGGGCAGAGCGCGCGCCTTGGGTGTTGCGGTCGCTGACGCATAGGGCAACGGCCGGGTCGGTAAGGATTTCTGCACCCCGAACCGCGCCCGATCTGAACCGTGGCGCGAACCGGTTGCGCATCGTGCGAGCTCAGCGCGTGACTCAAGATCACTGCCTTGCACGACACATGGTCTCGCCGAAGGATTGACGAGGCGTGCCGCGACGGCGCACCTGACAGCAACGCCGGCGCAACGACGCGCCGTCATGAACAGGTGACGCTATGGGGGTGCTCTGGCTCATTGGCCCGATCGGCTGGGTCCTGGGCATCATCGGCTTCGTCCAGGCCCGCCGCGCACTGGCCGAGATCGCCAGGCTGCGAGGCGAACTCGCCCATCAACCGCCGCAGCCCTTCACGACGCCCGCGCCTCCCGTCATCCCGGCCGAGCAACCTCTCCCCCCGCCCGCGCCGGCCATCCCGCCAATCCAGGCGGAGCCATCCCCGGCATTCGCGCAGGCGATGCAGCACGACCAGCCGGAAGAGCCTCAGGCGCAGCGCCCACCGCCACCGCCCCCTCGCCCACCTGCACCGCCGCCACCATCGCAGGGAGTCGACCTCGAAGCCCTGCTGACCATGCGCTGGGGCGTCTGGCTTGGCGCCGTGGCGCTGGTCATGGCCGGCGTCTTCCTCGTCCGCTACGCGGCGGAGCAAGGCTTGCTCGGGCCTGGGCCCCGCTGCGCCCTGGCCGGATTGCTCGGCCTGGCGCTGATCGCCGGGGCGGAGTGGGTGCGGCGGTGGGAAGACGTCCCGGCCGGGATCGCCGACCATGCGGCGCCGGCCCTGGCGGCCGGCGGCGTCGCGGTCCTGTTCGGCGCCGGCTACGGCGCGGGCGTGCTGTATGCGCTGGTGCCACCCCTGGTCGGCTTCGGCCTGCTGGCCGCGGCGTCGCTCACCGGACTCGCACTGTCGCTGCGGCACGGCCAACTGGTCGCCGCGGTCGGGATCGTCGGTGCCTTCGTCACCCCGGCGCTGGTGCAGACCGACAATCCGTCGTTGCCCGGCTTGTTCTGTTACCTGCTGTTCGTCACCGCCGCGGCGCTGGCGGTGGTGCGCTACACCGCCTGGATCTGGCTCGGCTGGGGCAGCACGATCGCCGGCGCGATCTGGGTGCTGCTGACGCTCGGCGCGGGCGTCGGCACCGAAGCATGGGCCCCTGCACTCTTCGTGCCCGCCGCGGCCGCGCTGAACCTTGCGCTGCTCCCCGCCGAGGCGCTGGACCACGAGGTCGGCCGCCGGCTCGCCTGGATTCCCGTCGCCACCCTCGGCATCACCGGCCTGCTGCTGGCGACGCTGGACCAGGAGTTCGCAACGCGCGGCGGCGTGCTGCTGCTGACGCCCGTCACCATCGCCAAGGCCGCCAGGGAGCCCCGTCTGCGCCTGCTCCCCTTCGTCGCCGCGACGCTGTTCCTGCTGCTGCTCGTTGGCTGGTCGATCGACGTGCACGAGTTGCCCGATTTCACCCCACCATCCGGCCATTGGACGCCGTCCGTGGTGCGGGCGCTCACGGAAACCGCAGCCTTCATAGCGGGCTGCTTCGCCGCCAGCGGACTCTGGTTCGAGCGCCGCACCGCTCGCCCGCTGGCCTGGTCGAGCCTCGCGGCGTCGGTGCCGGTGCTGGCGCTCGCCATCTGCTACGCGAGGGTGGCCGGGTTCAGCCAGCGCCTGGACTGGGGGGCCGTCGCACTGCTGCTTGCGGCGGGACTGACCGGCGCCGCCGCAGCCGCGTTGCGCGAGCAAGGCGGCCCGGCTGACGCGCTGGGCGAGCAAGACGGCGCGGCTACCGGGCTGGGCGACCAAGGCGGCTCGGCTGCCGCGCTGGGCCAGCAAGGCGGGTCGGATGCCTCGTTGGGTGAACCAGATGGCTCGGCTGCCGCATCGCGAGAGCAACATGGTTCGTCTGCCGACCAGGCCATCAACCGGGCGCGCGCCGGCGTGCATGCCGCCGGCGCCGTCGCCGCGCTCGCCCTGGGCTGCGCCATGATGCTGCGCGAACACTGGCTGACCCTGGCGCTATCGCTGTTCCTGCCGATGCTGGCGTGGGTTGCGGCGAAGGTTGAGCTGCCGGCACTGCGCAAGGTGGCGCTCGCGGTCGCTTCGGTGGTGCTGATCCGGCTGCTGCTGAACTGGTATGTGATCGACTACGCCTTTGGTGGTTTGCCCGAGACGGATGGGTTGCTGCTGGCCTACGGCGTACCGGCGGCGGCGTTCGCCCTCGCCGCTGCCATGTTCGTCCGCCAAGGCGACGATCTGACCGTTGGCGCGCTGGAGGCCGGCAGCGTCGCCTTCGTCACCGTGCTGGTGGCGTTGGAAATCCGCAATGCCGCCATCCCCCACACGATCGACACGCCGGTGCACTTCGCCGAGGCCGCAGAACACGTCGCCTCGCTGGCGATCCTCGCGGTTGCGACAATGCGCATCGCCACGCGGCTGAACAGGCCGGTGCTGCACTGGGGTTGGCGCATCCAGGGCGGGATGGCCATCGCCGGAGGCGTGCTGCTGATCCTGGCCAACCCGATCGCCACCGGCGAACCTGTCGGGCACGCCCCGCTGATCGACTGGCTGCTGCCGGCGTATCTGCTGCCCGCCTGCCTCGCCGTGCTGGCGCTGCGCCAGCCGGCAACCGCGCAGCCGGAGGGGCTGCGCCATTGGCTGGCGGGTTATGGCCTGCTGGCGGGATTTGCCTGGATCACCCTGGAAGTGCGCCACCTGTTCCACCCGGCCGCGATGCAGATGCCCAACGTCCCGGTCAGCGATGCCGAGCTGTGGTCATGGTCCGGAGCGTGGCTGGCTTACGGCGCCGCGCTGATGGCGGTGGGCATCAGGACCGGGAAGAAGCCGCTGCGGCTGGCGGCGCTGGCGATCATCGGACTGACCGCCGCCAAGGTATTCCTGGTGGACATGTCCGGCATGGTCGGACTGTGGCGGGTGGTGTCGTTCCTGGGGCTTGGCCTGACGCTGATCAGCCTGGGGGCGGTGTATCGGCGCTTCGTGGCGACGGGCGACGTCGCCGCGCATCAGCCGCCGAATGGCACCCATAGCCGGACAGCCAGTTGATCGACGGGGATCGAAAAATGGGTGAAGGCAAGAACCGGCGTGTCCCGAGAAAACCTCCCGACTAATTTGAGTTGGGAAGGAGAACCACCATGACTTTTCAAATCAGGGCACTCGATCACCACCGTTTCGCAAAGTTGTTTGCCTTATCCGACAGCGAATTGGCTGCAAATATGGCAGTTCGGCAGATCGCTACAACAAAGCCGGGTTTTCCATGCCGGGTCAGCCTAGCAGATGCCGAGGTCGGCGAAGAGCTCATTCTGGTGAATTATGAACATCAACCCAGCGCTTCCCCATACCGTGCTGCCCATGCGGTCTTCGTGCGCAAGGGAGTCGAGCAGGCTCAACCTGCGGTCAACGAGGTGCCAGAACTTTTCAAAAACAGGGTGCTGTCACTTCGGGCTTTTACAGAGCAGGGAATGATTGGTGCTGCCGACCTTATCGACGGTAAGGATCTCGGACCGGCACTCGACAGGCTGCTCGCCAATCCGACCGCCGCCTATGTTCACATTCACTATGCCAGGTTCGGATACTACGCGGCACGGGCGGATCGCGTCTGAGCGTATTTCAAACCGCCACTCCGGCTCACAACGCCGCGCCGTGTCGGTGCAAACCGAAGCTATTCCCGGTTCGCGCCGCCAACCGTATTATCCTGCCCGTTCTATGGCGTGACCCGGTTTTGCCCCTGTTGCGAACTCTGCACACCCTTGGCCCGTGGTATGGTGACCCCGGACAATCCAAAAAGAGCCCCGACCCTTCGCAGGCCGGGGCAAGTTTACAGGAGTCCTCCCCGAAGGGAGCTGCGTGGCGCCGATCCAGGCTTGCGACAACGATCGGCGACGAAAGATAAGGGGCCGACCCGCGGCCGACCCCTTGTGTCTCTATCAGGCTACAACCGGATATCTATCAGGCCACAGCTGAGGCTAGCCATGACTTATCCGCCACGGCGCGCATCGCTGCTATCGGTCGGGCTCAAAACCCGCCCAGCCCACCCGCGGGCGGCCCCGAGCGGACAACCTGCGGCCCAACGTTGTTGTGCCAGGTTTGCGCATCCGTCTTGACATTCGTATCGCGCATTGCATAGGCCGTGGTGGGAGGAGAGGTGACACCCGTCGCGGAATCGTAAGTGCTCCCGTTGGTATAGGTGATTGTCGGCTCAGCGAAGGCAGTCCCGACGCCCAGACTCAGGACGGCGGCGGTTGCAAGAACGAACTTCTTCATGATGAACTCCTGTTATTGCGGTATCGAAGGTGGTTGGCCCCTGCCAACTCGGCTCAGGTTCTCACCTTCCGATGCCACCAAATCTGGTCCTGCATCCGCTGAAAATAATTGTCCTGCGGCGCACATGATCTGTGCGGGAGGCGCACGGATCGATGGTTGCCGATATGCGCCTTGTCGGGCGCGGTCCGTCACCTCACGCTCTCGGGATGTTCCGTCGTCACGGAGGAAGAGGCCGCAACAATCCACGCGGCCCCCAATCAGGGTGGGTTATATATACCAGCCCGAGTTGACCCACGGGCAAGTGCCTCCCGTCATGCCGACGAAGGTCGGCACCCACGACTTGCCTTTCGCGCGCTGCAAAGTCGTGGATGCCCTGAGTTCACAGACGAAGTGCAACACCATCGTGGTAAGGTGGTGCACGGCCGATCAGTCGGGCATTACACTGCTTGGTATTGGCGTGCAGCTTTGGACAAATCGTGTGATGACCCCTGATGCGGCTTCAGGGCCGCCACGATGAGGGTTGCGGCTTCGATTTTCGCCTTGGCGCTGTCTGCTGTCGCTTCGCCGCGATCCGGCGCGCCGCCGCCAGCGCCAAGCGCGCCCAGGCAACAAGCGCATCGGGTTCGTCGAACAACCGCTCCGGCGCGCGCCAAAAGGCGAGGTCTATGGAGTTGCCTTTCTTCTCGTAGTTTAGCGGCGGAAAGGCCGCGGCTTCCTGGAAGGCCACCCGGTTGTGGTCGTCAACCCGCAGGTAAAGCATGTTCTCCGTCACCATCCCGAACATCACCCCATCGAGGAACACGCCGGTCTTGCCGAACATGCGACGCATCGTGATGCGGCCGAGCGGAGCGAGTTGCTCTCGGAGGAACTCGGCAAAGCTGTCGCTGGCGACCATCCTGCGTCCTCCGTACCGGCCCGGCGGCTTTGGCTCCCCCACGATAGCGCATACGATGCTCCTGGTTGGCAGAACGGTTGCCGTGCAATGCTCCGCGGCGATACGTGGCAGGCATTCACCGCGATCGTGAGGGCTGACGTGGATCAGGAATTTCAAGCCGCCGTCACACCCGTTCCCGATAGCCGCGGCCTCAACCTGTACCGCGCGGACCCGATGCTGGCTCGGCTGGCGGCGCTGTATCTGCCGGCCGACCTTGCGCACCACCTGGCGCCGCATCTCGACCGGCTGGGTGCCCTGGCCGGCGGCCGGCTGGACGAACTGGCCGGGCAGGCGGACCGCAATCCGCCGGTCCTGCACCAGCGGCGGCGGTCCGGCGAGGACGGCGACTGGATCGAGAAGCACCCCGCCTACCGGGTCATGGAGCAACTGGCGTTCGGCGACCACGGCCTGGCTGCGCTGTCGCATCGTGGCGGCGTGCTCGGCTGGCCCGCGCCAATGCCCCCGGCGGCGAAATACTTGCTCACCTACCTGTTCGTGCAGGCGGAGTTCGGCCTGATGTGCCCGGTGAGCATGACCGACAGCCTGACGCGCTCGCTGCGCAAGTTCGGCGACCCGGCGCTGGTGGCGCGCTATCTGCCGGCACTGACCAGCCAGGATCTCGATGTCCTGACCCAGGGCGCCATGTTCATGACGGAGCAAGCGGCGGGCTCGGATGTGGGGGCGACCGCGGTGCGGGCGACGGCGGCAGCCGACGGTACCTGGCAGCTTCACGGCGACAAGTGGTTTTGCTCCAACGCCGATGCTGGACTCGCGATGGTGCTGGCGCGGTCGGATGGCGCACCGCCGGGCATCAAGGGGCTGAGCCTGTTCCTGCTGCCTCGGGTGCTACCGGATGGGCGGCGCAACGCCTATCGGATCATCCGGTTGAAGGACAAGCTGGGCACCCGATCGATGGCAAGCGGCGAGATCCGGCTCGAGGGCGCGACCGCGTGGCTGGTCGGCGAGCCCGGCGCCGGATTCCGCCAGATGGCGGACATGATCAACAACTCGCGGCTGTCGAATGGCGTGCGTGCTGCCGGATTGATGCGCCGCGCGATGACCGAGGCACTGTTCGTCGCGCATCGCCGCGTCGCGTTCGGGCGGCGGCTCGTCGAATTGCCGCTGATGCGCCGACAATTGCTGAAGATGCTGGTGCGGGCGGAACAAGCGCGCAGCATGATGTTGCAGACCGCCGAGGCGCTGCGCCGGTCGGACGCCGGCGAACCGGGCGCCTACGCGCTGCTGCGCATCCTGACGCCGCTGATCAAGTTCCGTGCCTGTCGCGATGCGCGCGTGGTGGCGGGCGACGCGATGGAGGTGCGCGGCGGCTGCGGCTACATCGAGGAATGGCCGGACCCACGCATTCTGCGTGATGCCCATCTGGGCTCGATCTGGGAAGGCACCAGCAACATCGTGGCGCTGGACGTGCGGCGTGCGGCGCGGCGGGAGAATGCGTTGGCGGCGTTGCGCTCGCACGTGACGGTGCTGCTGGAGGAGGCTCCGCCGCTGGCCGATGCGCGGCCGGCGCTGGAGCGAGCCTGCGCTTTGATGGACGCCGCGCAGCGTGACGGTGGCGAGATACTGACACGCCAGGCGGCATCCGCGCTGTATCACGTGACGTCGGCTGCGGCGATGGCCTGGGAGGCAGGGCAGTTGCAGGATCCGGATCGGCTGGTGCTGGCACGCATGGTGCTGGTGCACCGTGTGCTGCCGCGCGACCCGTT